>DATCJJ010000103.1:0-18873 GCA_036562845.1 Gaiellaceae bacterium
CGCGGCAGCCGCCGCCGCTGTGTCGCCTCCACCGTCTCGGGCTCGTCGAAGAAGTCGAACTGGATGTCGTCGTCGTCGTACGTGCTCATCCGACGAGGACCTTAACGTCCGTTTCGGGCGTGGAGGAATCGACCGTGCCGCAGCCGAACGGGTTCTGACGTGTCCGACGCCGCACTCGCCCTCGAAGGCACCGGCCTCATCCTCGAGCGGTATCGCCCGCTCAAGCCGCTCGGCAGCGGCGGCTCCGGCTCGGTCTGGCTGACCCGCGACGAGCAGACCGGACTCGACGTGGCGCTCAAGATCATCCCGCGCGAGGGAAAGGCGGCCGCGCGGGCGGAGCGGGAGGCCGCCGCCGCTGCTCGGCTCCGTCATCCGAGCTGCCTCCGCGCATACGCGTTTGCGCGCGACCCGCGGCACGTCTACATCGCCTACGAGTACGTCCCCGGAATGACGTTCCGCGAGGCGATGCGTGCCGGCGACCTCGACGACGCCCACGCGATCGCCGCTTGCGCCGAGATCTGCGACGCGCTCGCGCATGCGCATGCGGCCGGGATCCTCCACCGTGACGTCAAGCCGTCGAACGTGCTCCTCGGGGTCGAGGAGAGTCCCGCGAAGCTGCTCGACTTCGGCCTCGCCCAGATGGTGGAGGCGGAGACGCTGACCGCGCAGGGCGACGTCCCGGGGACGCTCGCGTACATCGCGCCCGAGCGGCTCGCGGGCGCGGACGCGACCGGCGCCGCCGACGTGTGGGCAATCGGGGTGATGCTCTGGGAGGCGCTGGCCGGCCGGCATCCGTTCTGGCAGACGTCGATGCTCGACACGGCGCGGGCGATCGAGGCAGGCGCGCCGTCGCTCGAGACGCTGCGGCCGGATCTGCCGAAGGCGTTGATCACGCTCGTCGACACGGCGCTCTCCGTCAACCCGGCTCGGCGCCCGAAGGCCGAGCACCTGGCGGCGGGCCTGCGCGGCGCGTTCCGGCACAAGCGGAAGCGGCGCTCGCGGGGCGTCTCGCTCCCGGCGGCAGGCCACCTGCCGCGCCTCGCTGCGGCGCTGCTCGCCGGCGCGTTCGCGGGGTTCGTCGTCGCCGAGCTGCCGTTCTTCCCCGCGAGCTGGACGCTGCCGATCGCGGCGGTCACCGCGCTCGTCGCCGCTGCGCACGCGCGGCTCGGCCTCGCCGTCGCGCTCGCCGTGCCGGTCTTGCCGCTCGGAAACGTCTCGCTCGGGCTCGCGGTCGCCTATGCGGTGCTGGCGGTCGCCTGGCTCGTGCTCTGTTGGCGCGAGCCGCAGTGGGGGCTGCTCTTCGCGCTCGGCCCGGCGCTCGCGCCGATCGCAGCGCTCGGTCTCGTCCCGCTCGCGACCGCGACCGTGCGCGCGGGCGCCCGCCGCGCCGCGTTCGGCGCCGCGGCCGTGCTCGCTGCGGCGCTCGCGGCCGGTCTCCACCACGGTGCGCTGCCGCTCGTCGGCGGGCGGGCGCCGCTCGGGCTCGGTGTGGCCGGCGCGGGCGACCCGGTCGACGTCCTGGGGTCGATCGCGCGCGTGCTGGCGCTCCATCCCGCGTTGCTCGCGGAAGCGGCCGCCTTTGCGGCGCTCGCGGTCGCGGTTCCCTTCGCCCGTGAGCGGGGCCGCTGGGGGGCAGCCGGCCTCGGCGCGGCGATGCTCGTCCTGACCGTGCTCGTGGTTCCGGGCGCCGCAGCGGCGCCGCTCGCGGTCTCGGCGTGGCTCACGGCGCTCGCGGTGGCAGGTCTAAGCGCGCGCGCCGGGGGGTAATGTCCGGGCGCGAGCCATGGTCCTCAGGGCAATCGAGCAGAAAATCGAGGCGCTCTTCGAGGGCGTGTTCGGCCGTGCGTTTCGCACGAACGTCCAGCCGGTCGAGCTCGCGCGCAAGCTCGCGAAGGAGATGGACGACCATCGCACGGTCTCGGTGTCGCGCGTTTACGTCCCGAACGAGTACACCGTTTACCTCTCGACGTCGGACCACGAGCAGTTCGCCGGGTACGAGTCTTCGCTCGTCGCCGAGCTCGAGGAGTACCTCCAGGAACACGCGAAGCGCGAGAGCTACGCGCTGCTGACGCCGCCGCGGGTGCTGCTCGAGGTCGACGACGACCTCGACCGCGGCGAGTTCGGGATCGCGACGCGGATGGTGCAGCCGCGCCAGGGCGCGAAGCGTCAGGTCGACGAGCCGGACGGCCAGGTGGAGCCGGGGGCGACGATGATCTACCGGCCGAAGGGCGGCGCCGCGGCGCTCGCCGAGGACGCGCCGCCCGCCGAGGTCGAGCGCGAGCACGGCGTGCTCACGTGGGACGGTCAGACGATGCGGATCGACAAGCGGCGCGTCCTGCTCGGGCGGTCGCGGGAGTGCGACATCCAGGTCGAGGATCCGAACGTCTCGCGTCGGCACGCCGAGCTGCGGCAGGAGGGGGCGAGCTACTGGATCGTCGACCTCGACTCGACGAACGGCGTGGAGGTGAACGGCAGGCGCGTGAAGCGCGCGAAGCTCGAGTCCGGCGACTCGTTCACAGTCGGCTCGACCGACATCACATTCACGACGGAGCGCGAATGACGCTGGCGGCCGGCACGTCGTACGAGAGCGCGCTGCTCGCGTTGAAGATCGCGTTTCTCGTGCTCCTCTATCTCTTCGTGTGGCGCGTCGTGCGGACCGCGAGCCGCGACATGCGCCTTCCCCAGGAGAGCTTCATCCTCCGGCAGGGCACGCTGACGAGCGGCGGGATCGGCCAGCACATCAGCTCGGGCCGGCTCGTCGTCGCGCACAGCCCGTCGCTCGAGGAAGGCACGGAGTACCGGCTCGATGCCTCGGCCGTGACCGTCGGCCGCTCGGCGCAGAACGTCGTCTCGATCGAGGGCGACGAGTTCGCGTCCGCGCGCCACGCGCGGATCGAGCCGCGCCGCGACGGCGTGTGGGTCAACGACCTCGGCTCGACGAACGGCACCTACGTCAACGGCGTCCGGGTCGACCGCCAGCGCAAGCTCGTCGACGGCGACCTCGTGCGCGCGGGCGAGACCGAGCTGAGGTACGAAGAGTGATCGTCGGCTCGTACGCGCGCGCGAGCGACACGGGTCGCAAGCGCCGCCGGAACGAGGATTCGTACGTCGTCGCACCGCCGCTCTTCGCCGTGGCGGACGGGATGGGCGGCGCGCAGGCGGGCGAGGTCGCGTCGAAGCTGGCCGCGGCCGCGCTCGAGGACACCGATCCGGGCACGCTGTCCGGCCCCGAGCGGCTCGTCTCGCTCATCCAGGAAGCGAACCGCCGCGTCTACGCACGCGCGTCGTCCGATCCGTCGACGTCGGGGATGGGGACGACGATGACGGTCGCGCTCGTCGAGAACGGCGGCGTGACGATCGGGCACGTCGGCGACTCGCGCGCGTATCTGATCCGCGAAGGCCGGCTCGAGCAGCTGACCGAGGATCATTCGCTCGTCAACGAGCTGCTGAAGAGCGGGAAGCTCTCACGCGAGGAGGCCGACCTCCACCCGCAGCGCTCGGTGATCACGCGCGCCGTCGGCACCGACCCGGACGTCGACGTCGATGCCTTCGTCGTCGACACGAGTGTCGGCGACATCTTCTTGCTCTGCTCCGACGGACTCACCGACATGGTGGGCGACGAGGACATCCTCGAGCTCGCCGAGCGCCACCACGAAGACCTCGACCGGATGACGAAGGCGCTCGTCTCCGCCGCGAACCGCGGCGGCGGCGAGGACAACATCACGGTCATCGCTTTCGCGATCGCCGAGGACGGCGCCGAGACGGTCCGCATGCCCGCGCAGGACCCCGACGAGGCCGACACCGCCGAGCACGTGCTGCCCGCGCCCGCCGTCGACACGATGGTCGTGCCGGCGGACGAGGTCGAGCAGGTCTTCGTCGAGCCCGGCTCGCCCGAGGCTGCCGAGATCACGCGGCGCGAGCCGATTTCCCCGGCCGCGCGCGTCCGCCTCGTGCTGACGATGCTCGTTCTGCTCGCGATCGCCGCCGTCCTCCTGATCGTGGGGTTGTCGCGCTGAGATTGAGCCTGAGGAACCGCGAGCTCTTCTACCTCGTCGTCGTCGGGATCATCACCGGCGTCGGATTCGCCAGCGTCTACATCGCGGACAAGGAGCGCATCTCCGGCGCGTCGCTGACCTACGCCGTCTACTTCTTCGCGCTGTACCTCGCGGCGCACATCGTCGCGCGGTTCACGGTGCCGCTCGCCGATCCGTACGTGCTCCCGATCGCCGCGCTCCTGACCGCGGTCGGACTGACCGAGATCTTCCGGCTCGGCCAGACGGACGCCGTGAAGCAGGCGACGTGGGTGGTGATCGGCGTCGTCGCGTTCGCGGTCGCGCTCATCGGGCTGCGCCGCGACTACCGCGTGCTCGAGAACTACAAGTACCTGTTCGGCCTCCTCGCGATCGGGCTGCTCTTCATGCCGCTGCTGCCGGGGATCGGGGAGACGGTCAACGGCGCGCGGCTGTGGATCCACGTCGGCGGCTTTCAGTTCCAGCCCGGCGAGCTCGGGAAGATCGCGCTCATCATCTTCCTCGCCGCCTACCTGCGCGAGAAGCGCGAGGTGCTGGCGGCCGGACGCCTGAAGGACTGGGGGCCGCTCCTCGTCATCTGGGGCGGTGCGATGCTCGTCCTGTTCGCGACTGACGATCTCGGCAGCGCGCTCCTCTACTACGGGATCTTCCTCGGTCTGCTCTACGCGGCGACCGCACGCATCGCGTTCGTCGCCGCCGGCCTCGGCCTCTTCCTCGCCGGCGCGGTGGCGGTCTACCAGGGCACGCCGCACGTCCGCGACCGGGTCGACAACTGGCTCCATCCGTGGACCACCACGAAGATCCTCTGCCCGACGAACGGCCAGCTCGCGTACCGGCAGGACTGCCAGAGCTACCAGGAGGTGCAGTCCTTCTACTCGATCGCGCACGGCGGCTTCGGCGGCACCGGCCTCGGCAACGGGACGTTCCAGACGGCGAGCGGCCACCCGATCATCCCGGCGCTCAACACGGACTTCATCTACTCGGCGCTCGCGCAGGAGCTCGGGCTGATCGGGGCGGCGGGCCTGCTGCTCGTCTACATGGTCTTCGTGCTGCGCGGCTTCCGCGTCTCGCTCTACGCCGGTGACGGCTTCTCCAAGCTGCTGGCTGCCGGCCTGACGTTCGGGTTCGCGCTGCAGACGTTCATCATCGTCGGCGGGATCCTGCGCGTGATTCCGCTCACCGGCATCACGCTGCCGCTCGTCTCGTACGGAGGCTCCTCGATCGTGTCGAACTTCCTCGTGCTCGCGGGGCTGATGCTCGTCTCCAACCGCGCGAACGCCGAGCTCGAGGGCGCGCGGTGAACCGCCAGCTGAACCGGCTCGCGGTCGTCGCCGTCGTGCTGCTGACGGCGCTGATCGTCGCGACGACCTACTGGCAGGCGTGGGCGGCGGGCGACATGAAGGCGAAGCAGGACAACGCGATCCAGCGTGTCGTCCAGTTCACGATCGCACGCGGCCTGATCTACGGAGCGAACGGCAAGACGGTGTTCGCCGCGAACGTCAAGAAGCAGGTCTCCGGGAACACGCTCTACTTCCGGCGCTACCCGCACGGCGGCCTCGCGGCGCAGACGATCGGCTATTCGACCTCGGCACGGGCGCAGACCGGGCTCGAAGAGGCGCTCAACGACTACCTGACGGGCTCGAATACGAACCTCAGCGGCGCGTTCCACAACCTCCTCAACCGCCTCGGCCAGGCGACGGTCAAGGGCGACGCCCTCCACCTGACGATTCGGCCCGGCGTCCAGTCGCTCGCGCAGCGGCTGCTCGGCAGCCGGTGCGGCGCGGTCGTCGCGATGAACATCCACACGGGTGCGCTCTACGCGATGGCATCGTCGCCGACGTACAACCTGAACGAGGTCGAGAACAACGGCGGCTACGCGCGCATCCTGAAGATCCGCGGCGACTGCCAGGGCGCGTCGGCGCTCTACAACCGCACGACGCAGGGCCTGTACACACCAGGCTCGACGTTCAAGATGGTGACCGCCGCGGCCGCGCTCGACACGGGTGCGTTCACGCCGAGCTCGACGTTCTACGACCCGGGCTACTGCACGGAGTACGGCCAGCAGGTGTCGAACGCCGGCAACCCCGACCAGGGCGGGCGCGAGGTGTTCGGCCACCTGAACCTGACGACGGCGTTCGAGCACTCCGTCAACTCGGTCTTCTGCAACATCGGCAAGCAGCTCGGCGCGAAGACGATCCTCGACTACGCGAAGCGGTTCGGCTTCTACAAGGTCCCCTCGCTCGAGCTCCCCGGGAACGAGAAGTACGCGAGCGGGCTCTACAAGTACACGAAGCGCGGCCGCGTCCTGACCGACGACGCGTCGAAGGCCGACCCCGGGCGGCTCGCGTTCGGCCAGTGGACGATGCTCGTGACGCCGCTGCAGATGGCGATGGTTGCCGCGACGATCGCGAACGGCGGCGTCGTCCCGCGGCCGTACCTCGTCGAAAAGGTGACGGGACCGGACGGCTCGACGATCAAGACGACGCACCCGCACTCGCTCGGCCGCGCGATCAAGCCGGAGACGGCGGCCGAGCTGAACCAGATGATGCAGCTCGTCGTGCAGGGAGGGACCGGCACGCACGCGCAGATCCCCGGCGTGAAGGTCGCCGGCAAGACCGGGACCGCGGAGACCGGCGTCGACCACATCTACACCGCCTGGTTCGCCTGCTTCGCCCCGGCCGACCATCCGCAGTACGCCGTCGCGGTGGTGTTGGAGAAGCAGGCGAACGGGTTCGGCGGCGCGGTCTCGGCGCCGATCGCCAAGCAAGTCCTCGAGGCCCTTCTGGGCCGGTGAGTACCCTCTAGGCACCCTCGTGGCCGTCTCGGACACGCTCATCGGCACGCTTTTCGACGGCCGCTACACGGTCGTCCGCAAGCTCGGCGCGGGCGGGATGGCGAACGTCTATCTCGCCGAGGACCAGGAGCTCGGCCGCCGCGTCGCGATCAAGATCCTCAACGACCGTCACGCGAACGACGAGCAGTTCGTCGAGCGGTTCCGGCGGGAGGCGAAGAACGCGGCCGCACTCTCGCACCCGAACATCGTCTCGATCTACGACCGCGGCGAGGCGGAGGGCACGTACTACATCGCGATGGAGTACATCGACGGACGGTCGCTCAAGGAGCTGATCGTCTCGCGCGGGCCGGCGCCGATCACCGTCTCCGTCGAGTACGCACGGCAGATCCTCTCGGCGCTGCGGTTCGCGCATCGGCACGGGATCGTCCATCGCGACATCAAGCCGCACAACGCGCTGGTCGACGCCGAGGGCCGCGTGAAGGTGACGGACTTCGGCATCGCGCGCGCCGGCACGTCGCAGATGACGGAGGCGGGCTCGATCGTCGGCACGGCGCAATACCTCTCGCCGGAGCAGGCGCGCGGGTCGAACGTCGACCAGCGCAGCGACGTGTACTCGCTCGGCATCGTGCTGTACGAGCTGCTCACCGGAACGGTGCCGTTCAACGGCGACACACCGGTCGAGATCGCGATGAAGCACTTGTCGGCGCTCCCGGAGCCGCCGTCGGCGCGGCGCTCCGAGATCCCGCGCGACCTCGACCTGATCGTGCTGCGCGCGCTCGCGAAGGATCCGGAGGACCGGTACCAGAGCGCGGAGGAGATGGACCTCGACCTCGAGCGCTTCCTCCGCGGCGCGGCCGTCTCGCCGGTCACCGAGGAGGCGGCGACGCAGATCCTGCGCGTCCCGGCGGGCGCCGACCAGCCGTATTCCGCGACGGCGGCGACGATGATCGCGCCGCCGCCGTCGGGCTCGCGACGTGGGGCGCCGCCGCCGCCGCCCGTCTATTACGACCTCGACGAGCCGATCCACCGCCGGCCGGTGTGGCCGTGGATCGCGGCGCTCATCTTCGTCGTCGTCGCCGCCGTCGGGGGGTATCTGCTGTACACCCAGATCTCGCACAAGCTCGCGTCGAACGCGCCCGTCGCCGTCAACGACTACCGGTCGGTTCCCGAGCAGCTCGCCCGGACGAAGATCAAGGCGGACGGCTTCGCGCCGGTCGTCGACCACCACTCGAGCCGCACGGTGCAGCAGGGGCTCGTCTTCCGGCAGTCGCCGCTGCCCGGGCAGCGGATCGCGAAGGGGAGCAGCGTCCACATCTGGGTCTCGACCGGCCTGCCGCGGGTCGAGGTGCCGCCGGTCGTCGACAAGAGCCAGACGGACGCGGTCGCGGCGCTCACGAGGCTCGGGCTGAAGGTGCACGTCCGTGAAGTGCCGTCGACGAAGCCGGCGGGGACGATCACGGCCCAGGATCCGCCCACGGGGACGAAGCTGCAGGTGGGCTCGACCGTGACGATCAACGTCGCGAAGGGACCGCTGCCGGTGTCCGTGCCGAGCGTCGTCTCGCAGCCGATCGCACAGGCGACGTCGACGCTGCAGGCGCTCGGGCTCAAGGTCGCGCCGACCTTCGTCGACTCCGACCAGCCCGCGAACACGGTGATCGACCAGGCGCCGCCGGCCGGGCAGTCGGTCGGGAAAGGCTCGGTCGTCTCCCTGACGGTGTCGAACGGGCCGAAGACCTCAACGGTGCCCGACGTCACCTCGACGGACATCGGCTCGGCGACGTCGACGCTCGCCGCATCCGGGTTCAAATGGAAAATCGTCCGCCAGCCGGTGACCGATCCGAACCTCGACGGCAGCGTGCTCTCCCAGGATCCGGAAGGCGGGAACCAGGCGAAGCCCGGAACGACCGTCACGCTCAACGTCGGCCAGCTCTCGCAGACCCCGTCGACCACGACGACGGACACGACGACGACTCCGTGAGCCGGCCCCGACTGCGCGTCGCCCTGCTCGCCGGCGGCCGCTCGAGCGAGCACGAGATCTCTCTCGCCTCTGCACGGTCGGTGCTCGAGGCGCTCGATCCGGAGCGGTACGAGATCGTCACCGTCCACATCGGCCGCGATGGGCGCTGGGAGCTCGAAGCGGGCTTGCAACAGATCGTCACAAGCTCGGAGGAGGCGCAGGCTCCGGCGTCGACGCTGCCCGTTCCGACGAGCGAGGCGCGCACGCCGGCCGTCCTCGGCTCGGTCGACGTCGTCCTGCCGATCTTGCACGGCCCGTTCGGCGAGGACGGCACCGTGCAGGGGCTGCTCGAGCTGCTCGACGTGGCGTACGTCGGCTCCGGCGTGGCGGCGTCCGCACTCGCGATGGACAAGGACCTGTTCAAGAAGGTGATGCGGGACAGCGGCATCCCCGTCGCGCGCCACCACACGATCCGCCTCGGCGACGCAGTGTCGAACCCGTTCGGCTACCCGGTCTTCGTCAAGCCGGCGCGGCTCGGGTCTTCCGTCGGCATCTCCAAGGTTCGTGACGAATCGTCACTAGCTGCGGCGGTTGCGCTCGCACGACGCCACGATGAGAAGGTCCTCGTCGAGGAGTTCGTCGAGGGCCTCGAGGTCGAGGTCGGTGTGCTTGGCAACCGGGTGCCGCCGCCGATCGCTTCGCTGCCCGGTGCGATCGACACGCTCGACCACGATTGGTACGACTTCGCCTCGAAGTACGACAAGGACGGAATGCGGCTGGTCATTCCGCCCGATCTGCCACGGGAGACGATCGACCTCTTGCAGCGCCGGGCGGTCGACGCGTTTGTCGCGTCCGAGTGCGAAGGGCTCGCGCGCGTCGACTTCTTCGTCCGGGCGAGCGACGGCGAGGTGGTCGTCAACGAGCTCAACACGATGCCCGGCTTCACCGCGACGAGCGTCTACGCGGCGCTCTTCGAGGAATCGGGCGTCGGCTACGCCGAGCTGCTCGACCGCCTGATCGATCTCGCGCTCGAGCGGCGCGACCGCCGCTCGCAGCTCGAGTACTAGCCGTGCGCCGTGACCTCGTTGACGTCGGCCCAGCGGCCGCGTCCGAGGTTCGTGATCCAGATGACGTAGTACCGGGCCTTCGCGCCTCGAAGCGTGAACACGGTCCGGCCGCCGACCGTCTGCGAGCTCGAGTCGACGGCTGCATGCGTCGTCGAGAGCGAGTTCGTCGCGAGCACCTCGGCGGTGAAGCCGGGCGTGTCGGTCTGGACGGTGATCGTCTTCACGCTGCGCGTGCCGCCGGCATCGAGGGCGAGCCCGACGCCGTGCTTGAGCCCGCCGAACGCCGACGACGCATAGTGCTCGGTCTGCCAGGCGGTGCCGGGGTTTCCGTCCGTCGCTTTCGGCGCATCTCCGTTGTGCTCGCCGCCCGTGCCTTCGGGGTCGTAGCCCGTAACGCCCGACAGGGCGATGGCCGCGCCGCTCACACCGGACGTACCACCTTGTGACGACTTGTGACTATCCGACCCGCGCAGGACGAAGATCGCGGCCACGACCGCGGCGGCGGCGAGCAGGATGAGCAGCACGTAGAGCGGCGACCGCGAGCGGCGCGCAGTGTGCGTGCGATGCGGGCGGCTCTCCCTGAGCACGGAGCTCTGGGTGATGAAGGTTCGTGCTCCGTCTGGATCCCCGAGCTCCGCGAGGCACGCACGGAGCTCGGCGGCGAACGCCTCCATCGTCGGGAACCGGTCGGCCGGGTCCTTCGCGAGTGCGCGTTCGATCGCGTGCACGAGCCGGACGGGAACGTCCGGGCGACGCTCGAGCAGCGGCGGCGGCGGCTCGTTGATGTGCTTCATGGCGACGGCGACGAAGTTGTCCCCGGGAAACGGCACCTCTCCCGTCAGCAGCTCGAAGAGCACGACGCCCAACGAGTACACGTCGGTTGCGGGCGTGATCGTCTGGCCGCGCGCCTGCTCTGGTGACAAGTAGTTGCTTGTGCCGAGCACCGTTCCCGTCTGCGTGACCCCGTGCTCCACGTCGAGCGACCGGGCGATGCCGAAGTCCGTGACCTTGGCCTCGCCGTCCTCGGTGACGAGGACGTTCTGCGGCTTGACGTCGCGGTGGACGAGCCCCGCCTGGTGCGCGAACGCGAGCGCGTCCGCGACCTGGAGCGCAAGCTCGATCGCCCGCCGCGCCGGGAGCGGGCCGTTCCGGTCCACGAGCTGCTTCAGGCTCTCCCCGTCGATGTACTCGAAGACGATGAACTGCTGCCCGTCGGCCTCGCCCCGGTCGATCACCGTGACGATGTTCGGGTGGGAGAGCTGCGCGACCGCCCGCGCCTCACGCCGGAAGCGCTCGACGTACTCCGCGTCGTCCCCGTAGTGGGGATGGAGGATCTTCAGCGCGACGTTGCGCTCGAGCAGCCGGTCGAGAGCGCGGTAGACGCTCGACATCCCGCCGCTGCCGACGAGCTCCTCGAGCTCGTACCGGCCCGCGACGACCTCACCGGTCATCGACGCACGGGTCGCACGCGCGGGAGTCACCACGTTCGTAGAACGCGCGAACGGGCCGCAGGGCTACGCGAGAACCGCTTCGAGGGCCTCTTCCCAGGCCCCCAGCGCCTCGTCGAGCTCTGGGTCGGAGATGACGAGCGGGCAGAGAACGCGGATGCAGTTCCCGTGCACCCCGGCCTTGAGCAGGAGGAGGCCCCGGTTGGCCGCCTCCGCCGTGATCCGCGTCGCGAGCCCGGCTGCGGGCGCCTTGGTCGCCCGATCCTCGACGAGCTCGATCGCGAGCATCGCCCCGAGGCCTCGGACGTCGCCGATCGCCGGGAATCGCTCCTGCCACGCCAGCATCCTGCCGTGGATGACGTCCCCCACGTGCCGGCTGCGCTCGACGAGCTGCTCCTCGTCGAAGACGTCGAGCACTGCGAGCGCCGCCGCCTGCGCGACCGGATTGCCGACGTACGTGCCGCCGACCCCGCCGTCGACCGGCGCGTCCATGATCGCCGCCTTTCCGATCACACCCGAGAGCGGCAGGCCGGCCGCGATCGACTTCGCGACGGTCACCAGGTCCGGCTCGACGCCGAAGTGCTCCATCGCGAACATCCGACCGGTGCGGCCGAAGCCGGTCTGCACCTCGTCCGCGACGAACACGATCCGCTCGCGGTCGCAGATCTTCCGGAGCCCTTCCAGGAACGCCCTCGGCGCGGGGACGAAGCCGCCTTCGCCGAGGACAGGCTCGATGACGATCGCCGCGACCGTCTCCGGCGCGACGAGGGTCACGAACGCCTGCTCGAGGGCCTCGAGCGCCGCTGCTGCATCGACGCCGCGGTATTCGTACGGGAACGGCACGCGGTAGACCTCGGGCGCGAACGGCCCGAGACCTGCCTTGTAGGGATGCGTCTTCGAGGTGAGCGTGAGCGAGAGCAGGGTGCGGCCGTGGAACGCGCCGTCGAATGCGATCACGGCCGGGCGGCGCGTGTACGCGCGCGCGAACTTGACCGCGTTCTCGACCGCTTCGGTGCCGGCGTTGAAGAACGCCGCCTTTGCGGGCCCGCTGAGCGGTGCAAGGGCCACGAGGCGTTCGGCGAGGGTGACGTAGACCTCGTACGGGACGATGGTGAAGTCGGTGTGGAGGAACTTCGCCGCCTGCTCCTGCACCGCCTCGACGACGCGCGGATGGGTGTGGCCGACGTTGAGGACGCCGACGCCCCCCGTGAAGTCGATGAACGTGTTGCCGTCGACGTCGGTGAGCGTTGCGCCGTGCGCCTCGGCCGCGACGATCGGCAGGTAGATCGACTTCGGGTCGGCGACCGCGCGCTGTTTGCGCTCGAGAATCGCCTGCGACTTCGGGCCGGGAATGCTCGTCCGCAGCTGGATCGCGCGCGTGGCGGCCATGCGCTCACGGTACCGATCTCTCCGGAGCTTAAAGCTGGGGAGCCGGCAGATCCGGCAGGGGCGGCGGCGCAGCAGCCGGAGCGAGCTCGTGCACGGTGTAGATCCCGCCCGCGTTCCAGAGCATGAAGCCGCCGGTGTGCATCGTCCGCGCGGCCTCGATCTGCGCCGCCACATCGGCCGGGCGATACGTGCGGTAGAGCGAGAAGTCCTGCAGCCACGGTACGAGCACCGCGTGGCCGAGCGGCACCTGGTCGCGGAAGTCCTGGAGCGAGAACATCACCGTCGCGCCGGGGGCGGCGTTCGGATCGGCGAGGTTGAACTCGCCTGGCGTGTAGTGCGAGGGGTACGTCATCGGGTAGAGCGCGTCCACGATCCGGCCGATCTGCGCGGGGCGCTGGCCGATGCCGAGGTCGTGGTTCGCGGACAGGCCGAAGACGTCCGCGGAGATGCGGACGCCGAGCGGGTGCAGGCGCGAGCGCGCGTAGCGGAGGAACGCGGGAACCGTCGCGCTCATCGCCTGCGGGTGCCGGCCGGGGAAGCGCATGGCCGAGACGTCGCCGTCGCTCGGGAAGCGGACATAGTCGAACTGGATCTCGTCGAACCCCGCCTCGGCGGCGGCGACCGCGACGTCGACGTCGTATCTCCACGCCGTGCGGTTGTAGGGGTTGAGCCACGCGAGGCCGCCGCTCGTCTGCCAGACCGATCCGTCGCTGCGGTGGATCGCGAGCTCCGGGTGGGCGGTCGCGGTGATCGGGTCCTCGAAGGTGACGACGCGCCCGATCAGGTAGACGCCCGCGGCATGGGCGCGCCGCGCGACCGCTGCCGGGTTGAAGTACGCACGGGCGGCGTCGTCCCTGCGGGCGATGCTCGGCGCACCCCGGACGAACGAGACGTTCCCGCTCTCGTCCTTGAGGTCGATCTCGAGCGTGTTCAGGCCGTGCCGCCGGAGCGCGAGGTACTGGGAGAACTTTCCGGGCACGCTCATCAGCGGGCCGGTGACGTGCACGCCGCGGATCTCCTCCGGGGTCTGCCGGTGGAACGGCGACACCGGCATCGCGCCCGCGGCCGGCTGGATGACGTTCGCCGCCGCGCCGGCGGTCGCGCCGGCGACGAGCCGCGCGAGGCCGAGCAGCGCCGCCGTCGCGAGCACGGCGAGGATGCCGAGTGCGATCAGGCGCCGGCGGCGGACCTGGCGCCGCCGCTGCTCGCGCCGTTGCCGGCGGAGCTCGCTGACGTCGAGGTCCGATGCAACTGCCACGAGGGTCCGAGATGGTATCCGTAGAATCGCCGCCGTGGTCCTCTCGGATACGACGATTTCCCGCTTTCTCGCTGAGGGCCGTATCGAAATCGATCCATACGACGAGTCGCTCCTCCAGCCCTCGAGCGTCGACGTCCGGGTCGACCGGTTGTTCCGGGTCTTCCACAACAACCGCTACCCGTACATCGACGTCAAGGTGGAACAGTCGGAGCTGACCGAGCTCGTCGAGGCCGACGAGGGCCAGCCCTTCGTCCTCCACCCGGGGGAGTTCGTCCTCGGATCGACGCTCGAGCGCGTCCGGCTGCCCGACGACCTCGTCGCGCGGCTCGAGGGGAAGTCGTCGCTCGGCCGGCTCGGCCTGCTCATCCACTCGACCGCCGGCTTCATCGATCCCGGGTGGGACGGCCACGTGACGCTCGAGCTCTCGAACGTCGCCAACCTGCCGATCACGATCTACCCGGGCATGAAGATCGGGCAGATCTCCTTCATGCAGATGACGGAGCCGGCCGCGACGCCGTACGGCGCCACCGAGATCGGCTCGAAGTACAAGGGCCAGCAGGGCCCGACTCCGTCCCGGTACTACAAGAACTTCGAGGCCGGCGAGTGATGCCGGTGCTCGTGACCGGCGGGACGGGCTTCATCGGCCCGCACGTCGTCCACGCCCTCCGTTCGCGGGACGTCGCAGTGCGCGCACTCGTGCGCGACCCGGCCCGCGCCGGCCGGCTCGCCGCGTGGGGCGCCGAGCTCGTCCGCGGGGACGTCACCGATCCGGCATCGCTGCGCGCCGCGGCCGCCGGCACCGAGGCGGTGATCCACCTCGTCGCGATCATCGTCGGCCGCCCAGCGGACTTCGAGCGCGTGATGGCGCAGGGGACGCGCGACCTCGTGGACGTCGCGAAGGAAGCCGGAGCCGGCCGGTTCGTGCTCGCAAGCGCCCTCGGCGTCGATGAGCGGACGAAGGATGCGGTGCCGTACTTCCGCGCCAAGTGGGAGATGGAGCGCGCGGTCAGGGAGTCGGGCCTCGACCATGTCATCTTCCGGCCGTCGCTCGTGTTCGGGAAGGACGGCGGCGTCCTCCCGACCTTCGTGCGCCTCGCACGCTTCGCGCCCGTGACGCCGATCGTCGGGCCGGGGACGCAGCGGCTGCAGCCGATCTGGGTCGAGGACCTGGCGGAGTACTACGCGCTCGCGCTCGAGCAACCGGGCGTCGCGAATCGGACCTTCGAGCTCGGCGGCCCGGACGCGCCGACCTGGAACGAGTTCTGGGAGCGGCTCAAGCGCGTGCTCGGGACGCGGCGGCCCTCGCTCCACCTGCCGTTCGGGCTGCTGCGGGCGCAGGCGGCGCTGACCGAGCGGCTTCCCGGCGCGCCGGTCACGCGTGACCAGTTGACGATGCTCGAGCTCGGCGACAACGTCGTCACCTCGCCCGACGCCGTCGAGACGTTCCAGCTGCCGCTCGTTCCGCTCGACGAGCAGCTCCGCCGCGCCGTGTCGTGATCGCCGCCGCCGCGGCGGGCCGTCGGCGTGCTGTCCAGCGCGGTCTTCGGCGCCGTGCTCCTCCTGTATGCCCGGCGCCGCGGGCGCACGCTGCTCGGCGTCGAGGGCTTGATCGCGACGCTCGTGCTCGGGACGCTGTTCGGCGTCCTCGTCGGGGCGGCGGTTGCGGCCGTGTTCGCGCTCGCGATCTCTCGCTTGCCGCGCGTAGGCTCCGACGTGTGACACGCGGGCTGGTCTACGCCGAGGCAGGACGGCCGCCGGTCGTCGAGGAGATCACGCTCGACCCTCCCGGCGCGCACGAGGTCGTCGTGCGCATCGAGGCGTGCGGCGTGTGCCACACCGACCTCCACGTCATCGAGACCGGCGGTTGGGGCATGCCGTTCCCGATCCTGCTCGGGCACGAAGGCGCAGGCGTCGTCGAGGAGGTTGGTGACGAAGTGTCACACGTGCGGTCCGGCGACCGTGTCGTGGTTGCGTGGCGCGCGCCGTGCGGGGATGCGTGTCGGGCCTGCCGCCGCGGCGACCCCCGGCGGTGCTCGAACAACCTGCGGCCGAGGCGGCGCGCGCACCGCGCGGCCGACGGCGCGTTGCTGACGGCGGTGCTGCGGAGCGGCGCATTCGCCGATCGGATCGTCGTCCACGAGGCGCAGGCCGTGAAGGTGCCCGACGCGTTGTCCGCCGAGGAGGCCTGCCTGCTCGCGTGCGGCTTCTCGACGGGTGCGGGGGCGGCGCTCTGGACGACGCCGGTTCAGCCGGGCTCGGCGGTCGTCGTCATCGGCTGCGGCGGGGTCGGCCTTGCGGTCGTGCAAGGCGCGCGGCTCGCAGGCGCGGCGGCGATCGTCGCCGTCGACGTCCTCCCCGAGAAGCTCGGGCTCGCGCTCGAGCTCGGCGCGACGCATGCGGTGCATGCCGAGAACGCCGTGGCCGAGGTAAAGGAGCTGACCGACGGGGGCGTCGACTACGCGTTCAGCGCTGTCACCTCGCCGGCGGGGCTCGTCGACGCGATTCGCATGTGCGCGTACGCCGGCGTGGCGACGCTCGTCGGTGTACCGCCGCCCGGTCGCGCACTCGAGGTCGACCTGGAGCGCGACCTGTTCTGGCCGAAGGTCGCCATTGCGGTCACGCACGGTGGGGACACGCTTCCACAAGAGGACTTCCCGTTCCTCGCGCAGGCCGCGCTCGCCGGCAAGATCGACTTGCAACGATTCGTCACAAGCACGATCGGGCTCGACGAGGTTCCTGCAGCGCTCGAAGAGCTGCACCGCCCGACGGGCGTGCGGACCGTCGCGCTGCTCTAGGTGAGGCCCTGCCGGCGGGGCAGGTCGATCTCGGGGTTGACGAGGTGGCCGTCGCGCTCGACGTAGCCGCCCTTGCCGCCGACGATGAAGACGACGGCGTCGTCATCGCCGGCGTTCGAGATTCGGCGGCGGGTCGTCGCCGACGCGTGGAAGAGGCCGCCAGGCCCGAGCTCGCGGCTCTCGCCCTCGACATCGACGCGGATGCGCCCCTGGTGGACGAAGTAGAGCTCGTCCTGCGTGTCGTGATAGTGCTCGGGCCCCTCGTACCGCGGCGGATAGACGATCGCGTTGACGCCGAACGCGTCGACGCCGAGCGCCTTCCGAATCTTCCGGAACCCGTAGGTGTCGCCGAGCTCGTCGAGCGAGGAGAAGGCGTAGCTCATTCGCAGTCGGTCGTGCAGCCCGCCGACGTCTCGGCCTGGGGCAGCCGGCCGAGGAGCTCGGCGAGGAGCTCGCGCTCCTCGTCGCTGAACCGCGAGCCGAAAAGCTGCTCGACGTCGGCCAGGTGCGAGCGCCGCGCCGCCTCGAACTTCTCCAGGCCGGCGTCGGTCAGGACGGCGTAGCTCACTCGGGCGTCCGTCTCGCACGCCCGCTTCTCAACCCAACCGGCGCGCTCGAGCCCGTCGAGCAGGCGCGTGATCCCGGACGCCGTCAGGAGGACGGCGCGGGCGATGTCGACCCGCCGCAGGGACCGCTCCGGCGCGTAGTAGAGCTGGACGAGGACGTCGAAGTCGCTGAGGGTCAGCCCGTGCGCAGCCTCGAGACGCGCCGACAGCTGGCGGGTCACCGCCGCGTGGGCCCGCAGGAAGTTGACCCAGGGCCCCGTGATATCTTGTGCTGTCAATACTTGACTAGGCAAGCTTCTCTCGCTATGATCGTTGACGTCTCAAGTATATCTGCGAAGGAGCGCACATGTCCACCATCGAAACACTCGCACCGGCCGGCACCTGGGTCGCCGATCCCGTGCACTCGAACGTCTCGTTCGAGGTCGGATACGCCGGTGTCAACACCTTCCGGGGCGGGTTCCGCGAGTTCGCCGCGACGCTCTCGGGTGACTCGCTCGCCGGCTCGGCAACCGTCGCGTCCGTCGACGTCAAGGACGAGCAGCTGAACGGCCATCTCCAGACGCCGGACTTCTTCGACGCGCAGCAGTACCCCGAGATCACCTTCAAGGGCACAGAGCTCTCGCGAGAGGGCACGACGGTGCGCGGCACCGGCGAGCTCACCCTCAAGGGCGTTACGAAGCCGATTACGCTCGAGGGGACGATCGCCGAGGCGCCTGCCACCGACCCCTTCGGTCGCGAGCGCCTCGGGCTCCGGCTCGAGGCCACCGTCGACCGCAACGAGTACGGCGTCAGCTGGAACGCGCCGAACCAGAGCGGCGGCAACTACCTCGCCGACGAGGTCAAGCTCATCGCCGAGCTCGCGCTCGTCCGCCAGGAGGGCTAGCCGTGAGGGTCCTGGCCGTCTCCGGCTCCCTGCGGGCCGACTCGTACAACACCCGCCTCCTCGAGGCGGCGGCCGCCGCGGCTCCGGCGGGCGTCGAGGTCGAGCTCCTCGACCCGGCGCTCATCACCGACCTGCCGCTCTACGACCAGGACCTCGAGGACGAAGGTGCGCCCGCCTCGGTCGACCTCCTGCGGGAGGCGTGGGCCGGGGCGGACGCGATCCTCTTTGCCACGCCCGAGTACAACGGATCGGTGCCCGGTGGGCTGAAGAACGCGATCGACTGGGCCTCACGGCCGAAGTTCGACGCGGCACTGACGAACAAGACCGTCAGCGTGATCGGGGCCTCGACCGGACAGTTCGGCGCGATGTGGGCGCAGCAGGACCTCCGGAAGATCCTCGGCATCGCCGGCGCGCGCGTCGTCGGTGAAGGCCTGCCGGTGGCACGCGCCCACGAAGGCTTCCCGGAGCGCGTGCACGAGGACCTGCGCGCCGTGCTGCAGACGCTCGTCGAGGCCGTCGTACCCGACCAGGTGCCCGCGTAGCAAAGAAAAGGGGCCGCGCGAGCGGCCCCTGATCCGGTTACCAGCTTGGTCTGAGTAGAGGCGCTTGGCGCGAGCCGCGCCGTCCCCCACGCTGGCTAGGCGATTCCCGGTGGTCCCGGGGACACGCCTCTACCCGCTGGTAC
>DATCJJ010000104.1:0-19333 GCA_036562845.1 Gaiellaceae bacterium
CCGCGCTCGAAGAAGCGTCCGCCGCCTTCGAGCACCTCCTCGCGCGACAACCCCTTCTTCGAGCCGGGCTGCGCGCCGATCGTGTCGGCGAAGCGCGTGATCAGGTCGAACGCGGCCTTCACCTCCACGGCGTCGCGGAGCGCCTCCGTCGACACGCCGGCGGCCAGCGCGCGCGCCGGGTCGAGCGTGACGAGGAAATGCAGCGTGCCGCGGAGCCGCTCGTCGATCGGCGCCGTCTCGTAGTCGGCGAGGACCGCCGTCACGAGCTCGTCGCCGAGTGCATACGACGCGACCGCGCCGTGGGACTCCGTTCAGAACGGGCACTGCCGCTGCGAGGAGACGAACGCCGCGAACAGCTCGCGCTCCCCGGCGGTCCACTCCGACGGGCCGCGCATCAGCTGCTGGCAGAGCACGCTGAACGGGCCGCCGAAGAGGTCGGGCCGGTACTGGAGCGCCTGGCCGATGTCCGAGACGTAGACGCCTGCGTCACGCATCGTCTCGACCTGCGCGAATCTCATGCGAGCGCCTCCAGCGCACGCTCCCGGGCGCGCAGTGCCTCGCCGAGCGCGGCCGCGAGCGCCGCCTCGATCACGACGTCGGCGTCGAGACCCTCGATGTCGCGGTCGGTGATCCGGTACGCGTGGCGGCGCACCTTGTCGAGCAGCGGCGCGAGCTCCGGTGGGTCGTCGCCCTCGTAGATCGCGCGCCGGACGGCCGGTTCGAGCGCGCCCGGCGTCTCGAGGATAGCGTCGTGGACGCGTTGCCACCCCTCCTGCACGCCCGCACCATAATCATCGGCGTAGCCGAGCTCGAAGAACCGCCCCTCGTGCGCGATCGCCTGCTCCGGCGTCAACCCCATCTCGGAGTGCGGCACTGCGCCGATCGCATCCGCGTACCGAGTGATCAGATCGAAGCATGCCGTCACTTCGATCACCGACGCGTCCGGCGGCGGCCCGTCCACCGCGATGAACGCGAGCGCAGGCCGGACGCGGGCCGGCGCGTTCCGGTAGTCGCGCAGGATCGCGTCGACGAGCTCCGCCGGGCCGAACGCGTACGCCGCGACCGCGGCGTGCGCCTCCGTTCAGAACGGGCACTGCCGCTGAGCCGACACGAACGCGGCAAACAGCTCGCGCTCGCCCTCGCTCCACGGCGACGGGCCCTTCATCACGTCCTGCAGGAGCTGCTGGAACGGCTCGCCGAACAGCTCGGGCCGGTAGCGGAGCCCGCGCGAGATGTCGGAGACGTAGCCGTCCCGCGCCTCGAGCGCCGCGACCTGCACGGGTAGGTCCCAGCGCATCAGGAAAGAAGCTTGCGCAGCACGAACGGGAGGATCCCACCGTGCCGGAGGTACTCGCGCTCGCGCGGCGTGTCGAGCCGGACGCGCGCGCGGAATTCCTTGTCGTCGGCGCGAACCGTCACCTCGCTCGCCTCGCCGTTCTCGACGCCGGTGATCGAGTACTCCTCGCGGCCGGTGAGGCCGAGCGATTCGCGTGACTCGCCCGGCATGAACTGCAGCGGGAGGATGCCCATCATCAGGAGATTCGAGCGATGGATCCGCTCGTACGAGTCGGCGATCACCGCGCGGACGCCGAGCAGCTTCGGTCCCTTCGCCGCCCAGTCGCGTGACGAGCCGCTGCCGTACTCCTTTCCGGCGAGCACGATCGTCGGCACGGCCTCGCCCTTGTAGCGCGCGGCGACCTCGTAGATCGTCCCTTCGTCGCCGTCGGGAAGGTGCACGGTCCACGTGCCCTCGCTGCCGGGAACGAGCTGGTTCCGCAACCGGACGTTCGCGAAGGTGCCGCGCGCCATCACCTCGTGGTTGCCGCGCCGGGAGCCGTACGAGTTGAACTCCTTGCGCTCGACGCCGTGCTCGACGAGGTATTTCCCCGCGGGGGAGTCCGGACGGATTGCGCCGGCGGGGGAGATGTGGTCGGTCGTGACCGAGTCTCCGAGCGTTACGAGGACGCGCGCGCCGTGGATGTCGGCGACCGTCCCCGGCTCGGGCGCCATCCCGTCGAAGTACGGCGGCCGGCGCACGTACGTCGACTGCTCGTCCCAGCCGAACAAGTCCCCGCTCGGGACGTCGAGGTCACGCCAGCGGTCGTCGCCGGTGAAGACGTCGCTGTACGTGCGGCGGAACATGTCGCCGTCGATCGACGACGCGATGACGGCGTCGACCTCTTCGCCGCGCGGCCAGATGTCGCGGAGGTAGACCGGCCCGTCGCGCCCTTCGCCCAGCGGCTCGTTCAGCAGGTCGACGTCCATGCGGCCGGCGAGCGCGTACGCGACGACGAGCGGCGGCGAGGCGAGGTAGTTCGCCTTGACGTCGCCGTGGATGCGGGCCTCGAAGTTGCGGTTGCCGGAGAGTACGGCGCACACGACGAGGTCGCCCTCGTCGACAGCTTCGCCGATCGCCTCCGGCAGCGGGCCGGAGTTGCCGATGCAGGTCGTGCAGCCGTAGCCGACCGTGTTGAAGCCCAGCTCGTCGAGGTAGCGCTGCAGGTCGGCGCGCGCGTAGTACTCGGTGACGACCTTCGAGCCCGGCGCGAGCGACGACTTGACCCACGGCTTCCGTTGCAGGCCCGCCTCGACGGCCTTCTTCGCGAGCAGGCCCGCACCGACCATCACCGACGGGTTCGACGTGTTCGTGCACGACGTGATCGCGGCGATCACGACCGAGCCGTGCTCGAGCACGTACTCCTCGCCGCGCACCGGCACCTGCTGCTTCGCGACCGTCGCCGTGCGCACGGGCGCGGCGTCGACGTCGCTCGTCGCGTCGCCGGTCGGCGGGTCGCTCGCCGGGAACGAGTCGGCGACCTCCTTGTCGTACGTCCCGTTGTCGTAGTCGACGCCGAAGGTACCGAGCGCGTCGATGAACGCCTCCTTCGCGCTCGCGAGCGGCACGCGGTCCTGCGGACGGCGCGGGCCGGCGAGCGACGGCTCGACGTCGCCGAGATCGAGCTCGACGACCTGCGAGTACGTCGGATGGTCGCTCTCGTCGTGCCAGAGCAAGGTCTCTTTGCAGTACGCCTCGACGAGCGCGACCCGTTCGTCGCTGCGGCCGGTCAGGCGGAGGTAGTTGAGCGTCACGTCGTCGACGGGGAAGAAGCCGCACGTCGCGCCGTACTCGGGGCTCATGTTCCCGAGCGTCGCGCGGTCGGCGAGCGCGAGCGACGACAGGCCGGGCCCGAAGTACTCGACGAACTTCCCGACGACGCCGACCTTGCGCAGGATCTCGGTCACGGTCAGCACGAGGTCGGTCGCGGTGGCGCCCTGCGGCAGCGCGCCGCTCAGCTTGAAGCCGACGACCTGCGGCACGAGCATCGAGAGCGACTCGCCGAGCATCGCCGCCTCCGCCTCGATGCCGCCGACCCCCCAGCCGAGGACGCCGAGGCCGTTGACCATCGTCGTGTGCGAGTCGGTGCCGACCAGCGTGTCGGGGAATGCGACGCCGTCGCGCGACTCGACGACGCGCGACAGGAACTCGAGGTTGACCTGGTGGCAGATGCCCGTGTTCGGCGGCACCGCCTTGAAATTGTCGAACGCGCTCTGGCCCCAGCGCAGGAACGCGTACCGCTCACGGTTGCGCGCGAACTCGAGCTCGACGTTCCGCTCGATCGCGAGCCGGGTCGCGAACTCGTCGACCTGGACGGAGTGGTCGATGACGAGCTCGACGGGGATCAGCGGATTGATCTTCGCGGGATCGCCGCCCTGCTCCCGCATCGCGTCGCGCATCGCCGCGAGATCGACGACGCAGGGGACGCCGGTGAAGTCCTGCAGCAGCACGCGGGCGGGCATGAACGAGATCTCGCGCGACGGCTCGTCCGCCGCCACCCAGCCGGCGACCGCCTCGACCTCCGTTTCGCTGCCGTTGCGGAGGACGTTCTCGAGCAGGATTCGCAGCGTGTACGGAAGCCGCGCGACGTCCCAGGTCGCCTGCAGCGCGTCGAGCCGGTAGATCGAGTACGTCTGATCTCCGACCCGAAGCGTGTCCACACATCGAATCTAGCTGTTGCCCGCCTTTCCCTGGGTCGGACGGCTCAGCGTCACGAGGCCGATCCCGCCGAGGGTGTTCCCGGCGGCGGCGAGGCCGACCCTCCCGAGTGATCAGCGCGCCCGCGAAGCTCGCTGCAGAAGAGCGCGAGCACGCCGTCCGCGTGCACCGTCGCGGCAGTCTCGACGAGCCGGCCGCCGGCCCTCCTCGCTCGTCCGCTCGCAGATCGTCTCCGGCTCCGGGATCAGCCGGTCAGCAGATTCTGCGCCGCCCACTCGCAGAACTCCTTCTGGTTCTCGCCGATCTGGTGGATGTAGACGTGCGTGAAGCCGGCCTGTTCGAACTTCCGGATCTGCTCGAGGTACGGCTCGGGATCCGGCCCGTGCGGCGTCGACTCCGCGACGTCGGCCGGCGACACCATGGGCGCCGCCTTCTCGAAGTCGGACGGCGTCGGCAGCTCCTGGCTCAGCGAGCCGCGCAGCGACGTGTTCGGCCAGAGCTCGTGCGCGCGCTTCAGCGCTGCGTCTCTGTCGGTGTCGTACGCGACGTGCATCATCGCGAGCTTCGGCTTGTCCTGGCCGAACTTCTTGACGACTTCCTCGTCCGGCGACGTCGAGATGAGACCGTCTCCGATTCGCCCCGCGAGCTCCGCCGCGTTCGGCTGCGCAGCGGCAACGTAGACGTCGATGCCGCCGTCCGGAATGTCGAACACCTGCGCGCGGTCGACCGTGTAGTGCGTGCCGCGGTGCGTCTGCTCCCCGCCCTGCCAGAGCAGTCGCATGACGGCGACTGCTTCTTCGAGCATCTCGAGTCGCTCGTCCGGCGCGGGCCACCGGTCGCCGAAGACGTGCTCGTTGAGCTGCTCGCCGGTGCCGACGCCGAGGAAGAAGCGGCCGTCGAGCATGCAGCCGACCGTCGCCGCGGCGTGCGCGACGAGGCCCGGGTGCTGGCGGATGAGCGGACAGGTGACACCCGTGCCGACGCGAATCGTGCTCGTCGCACGGGCGATCCCGCCGAGCGTCGCCCAGACGAACGGGCTGTGCCCCTGCTTCGAGATCCACGGGTGGTAGTGGTCGGAGATCAGGCAGAACGTGAAGCCCGTCTGCTCGGCGAGGGCGGCCTGATCGACGAGGCGGTTCGGCACGTGATCCTCAGAGCTCAGTGCAAATCCCAGCTCAGGCATGCACGCGGCGTTTCCTGCGTTTTCATGGCGGAAACCAGGGATGTGTGAACCAAGCACACGCATCGGAGCTGAAGACCACGCTCACGGGCGTCCCGCTGCCGGCCAAGCAGCCGGAGCTGCTCGAGTACGCCGTTCGGCAGCATGCCGAGCCGCCGCTGCTCGACGCGCTTCGATCGCTCTCCGATCAGAAGGAGTACGAAAGCCTGGACGACGTGGTGGAGGAGTTGCTGGGCGTCCAGCCCGCGCGCGACGGCGCTCCTCCGCACGAGCCGAAGGTCGAGAGCGGCGCCCCTCCCGGCGCCGCCGCCTACACGAAGTAGCGAGCTTCCCGCGACCCCGGATCACAGAACCGCCACGGAGGCCGGAAGGCCGGGGATTTCGACCCTCCGGGGCCTGGCCCGGGCCAGGCCCCGGTACCGGAGGGTCACGAAAACGTGCCGCTTCGGTATCCGGGACAGCCCGCATGCAAGCGCCGCTCCGGTCTGATACACCGGAGGGGATGACAACGCTCCAGGTTGCCACGGGCAGCCGGTGGGACGCGTTGGAGTTGATGGACGCGCTCCCGCGGTATCGCCCGCATCTCGTGCAGAAGGGGCGATCCGAGTGGATCGTCGTGGCGTCGACGGATGCCGACGCCGCCTCGCTCGCCGAGGACCTCCGGGCGGTCGTCGAGACGCTGAAGCGTCGTCGACCGCTCGGGCACGCCGCGCTCCTGCTCGGCGACGGCTCCTCCGAGCCCTTGAACTAGCCGGCGCTGCCGGTCCGTGCGGCCGGCAGCGTCGTCGCCTTCGAGCCGCCGTTGCGGCTCGCGCGCTCGCGCTGCGGCTGCACCGTGTACTTCGGATCGCGAGCGGACTGGATGCCCGCCTTGTACACCGACCAGCGCAGGCACAGCTCGCCCGCGCAGACGAGCGCGCCGCCGACCACGGCGGCCGCCCGGGACCGCCGGCCGCGCAGCGCGAGCAGTGCCGCGCCGGCGCCCGCGAGCCCCTTCGCGGCGCGCGCGAACGAGCCGGCCGCACCGTATTGGTAGACCTCGCCGACCTCCCCGAGGCGGAGCTCCATCGCACGCATCAGCCCGCCCTCGGCCGCGACGCCGCCGATCGCGAGCCGCCGCGCCGGGCCGGCGTCGGCCGGATCGAGGAAGACGCAGGCCGCGGCGCCGGCGGATGCCGCCGCGGACGCTCCGAAGAGCCACGGCAGCTCCCGCCGCGCTTCGTGCCACACCGGGACGGCCGTGTCGGCGATCAACACACCCGTGTACGTCGCGAGCGGCGGCCCGAACACCGTCGACGCGACCTCCGCTGCGATCTTCACGGGCTTCAGGACACCCAACAGCTCGAGCAGCGCCTGCGTGCTCGACGCGCCGCCGCTGACGAGCAGGACCCACGAGCCGACGTTCATCGGCGACGTCACCTTGAACACACGAAGCATGTGGTGGAACCGCTCCGGTCGGCCGAGGTCGGAGATCAAGAGCCCCGGCGAGACCGCGTCGGCGGTCGCGCCGACATAGAGCGCGACGCGCGAGAGCTTCTCGTTCCCGAACAGCTTCGACGCCGTGGACAACACGGCGGACGCGCCGGCGAGCCCGCCGGTGAAGAAGTAACACGGGATCTCCCACGTCCACGTCGGCTCCTTGATGACGGGATGCCCGTAGTACGAGCGCACGCCGTCAGTCATGCGAGCCCCACAGGAACGTACCGGCGATGCCGACGGCGAAGACTGCGGCCGCGGCCGCCATGTTCGTCCACATCGCGCCGAGGTGCGACGTCGTCACGACGGGATCCGGCGGCAGACCGTACACCTCGGGATCGTCGAGCAACAGGAAGAACGCCCCGCCGCCGCCGATGCCGTCGTCCGGATCGCGGAGATACAGCTGCGCGCCGTTCCAGCCTTCGTCCTGCAGCTTCTCGAGCCGCGCGTCGGCGCGCTCGCGCAGCTCGTCGAGCGGGCCGAACTGGATCGACTTGGTCGGGCAGGCTTTCGCGCACGCGGGCTCGTGCCCGCCGCGCAGCCGGTCGTAGCAGAGCGTGCACTTCCAGACGCGCCCGTCCTCCTTCTTGCCGAGGAAGAGCGGCGGCTTGTCGGTCGTCGCCGGCAGGTGCCGCTTGTCGAGCACGCCGAACGGGCAGGCCGGCACGCAGTAGCCGCAGCCGTTGCAGATGTCCTCCTGTACGACCACCGTCCCGAACTCCGTGCGGAAGAGGGACCCGGTCGGGCAGACGTCGAGGCACGCGGCGTGCGTGCAGTGCTTGCAGACGTCCGACTCCATCAGCCACCGGAGGCCGGTCGTGCCGTCTCCGTTCGTGTGCAGCGGCTTCTCCTGCTCGATGAACGCGACGTGGCGCCACGTCTCGCCGTTCAGCTCGCCCGTGTTGTCGTACGAGCGGGCGAGAAAGTCCTGGCCGTCCTGCGGGATGAGGTTCCACTCCTTGCACGCGACCTCGCACGCCTTGCAGCCGATGCAGACCGACGTGTCGGTGAAGAAGCCGACGCGTGTCTTGGCCTCGTCGGCCCACTCTGCGATGCCGCTGCTCACGTCGATGTCGACCGGACCTCTTCCGGCTCCAGCCGCTCCTGCGTCGCGTGCGAGCGCAGCTCTTCGAGGAAGCGCGCGAGCTCCCTGCCGCGCGGCCGCCGGCCGGGACGAATCCCGCACGTCGCCGCCTTCGTCTCCATGATGTGCACGTTCGGGTCGAGCGCCGCGTGCATCAGGTCGTTCGCACTGTCCCCCGACGTCAGCAGCCGCGAGCCCCAGTGGTACGGCAGGCCGATCTGGTGCACCGTCCGGCCCTGCACCGTGAGCGGCGGAATGCGGTTCGTGACGAGGACGCGCGCCTCGATCGCCGAGCGCGTCGTGTAGATCGTCGCCCAGCCGCCGTGCTCCAGCCCGACTTCGTCCGCGAGCTCGGGCGAGACCTCGCAGAACATCGCCGGCTGGAGCTCGGCGAGGTACGGCACCGAGCGCGTCATCCCGCCGGCGGTGTGATGCTCGGTCAGCCGGTAGGTGGTGAAGACGTGGGGGAAGAGGTCGACGCCCGGCTCGCCGGCGACGGGGTTGTACGGATCCCACCACGCGTCCTTGTGCTGCTGGCGCCGCGGGTTGGCGCGCTGCGAATAGAGCGGATTCTCGAAGGGCGACTCGTGCGGCTCGTAGTGCGTCGGCAGCGGGCCGTCTTCGAGCCCTTGCGGGACGAACAGCCACGAGCGCCCGTCGGCCTGCATGATGAATGGATGGCTGCCGGCGATCGCGTCGGGGCCCTTGGCGTCGTCGGGCGGCACGTAGTCCGGCGGCTTCGTCTCGTCGAAGTCCGGCGTGTCGATGCCCTCCCACTTCTCGCCGTTCCAGTAGACGTACTTCTTCTGCTCCGACCACGGCGTGCCGTCCGGGGCCGCCGACGCACGGTTGTAGAGGAGCCGCCGGTTGGCCGGCCAGGCCCACGCCCACTCGGCCGCCACGTAGTCCTGCTCCCAGTGCGGTTTCTTCCGCGCCGGCTGGTTGATCCCGTCCTGGTAGCAGCCGCAGTAGATCCAGCAGCCGCATGCAGTCGTCCCGTCGTCCTTCAGCTCCTTGTACGACGCGAGAGGCTCGCGCGTCTCGCTCGTATAGCCGCCGATCTCCTTCAGCACCATCTCGGCGTCTGGCTCCTCGATCGCCGAGTGCGTCGGGTAGTCCCAGTTGAGGAGCTTGATCAGCGTGTCGCGCTCCTCCTGCGAGTCCTTCAATTTCGACTTGAGCAGCTTGCCGAGGTGGAAGTAGAACCACAGCTCCGAGCGGCAGTCCTGCTTCGGCTCCGTCGCCTGCCAGTGCCACTGCAGCAGCCGCTGCGTATTCGTGAACGAGCCGTCCTTCTCGGTGTGCGCGGCCGCCGGCATGAAGAAGATCTCCGTCGCGATCTCCTCCGTCCTCAGCTCGCCCGACTCGATCTCCGGGCTGTCGTGCCAGAACGCCGCCGACTCGATCTCGACGAGGTCGCGTACGACGAGCCAGTCGAGCTTCGCGAGCCCGAGCCGGTGCGCCTTGCTGTTCGCGTTTCCGACGGCGGGGTTCTCGCCGGCGAGGATGTAGCCCTTCACCTTCCCCTCGAGCATCTGCTCGAGCGTCCAGTACGCGGAGTTGTCCTCGTCGATGCGCGGCAGGTGCTCGAAGAACCAGTCGTTCTCCGAGCTCGCGTGCGGCCCGAAGTATGCGCACATCAGGCTGATCCAGTACTGCCGGAAGTTCCCCCACCAGCCGGTGGGCGCGACGTTCGAATTCATGAAGTTGTCGAAGTCGCCGTACTCCTGCGCGTGCGGCATCGGCAGGTAGCCGGGCAGGATGTTGTAGAGCGTCGGAATGTCCGTCGACCCCTGGATCGACGCATGCCCGCGCAGTGCCATGATCCCGCCGCCCGGCCGCCCGATGTTCCCGAGCAGCTGCTGGATGATCGCCGCCGTGCGGATGTACTGGACACCCGTCGTGTGCTGCGTCCAGCCGACCGCGTAGCAGAACGCGCTCGTCCTCTCGCGACCCGAGTTCTGGGCGAGCGCCTCGCAGACGTAGACGAAGTCGTCGACCGAGACGCCGCACGTCTCGGCCACGAGCTCCGGCGTGTACCGCGCGTAGTGGCGCTTGAGGATCTGGAAGACGCAGCGCCTATGGGTGAGGTCGGGGTCCTCGGACGGCGGCTCGCCGTGACTGAGGCCGCCGCCGTGCCCGCCGTGCCCGGACTGCTCGCCCTTCGACGTGAACCCTTCTTCGCGCTGGCCGGCCGCGCCGTGCGTCTCCATCCCCTCGTACGACCAGCTCGTGATGTCGTACCGGCCCTTGCCCGGGTCCCAGCCGGAGAAGAGCCCGTCCGCCTCCTCGGTGTCTGCGTATGCCTCGTCGATGATGACGGGCGCGTTCGTGTACGTCTTGACGTATTCCTCGAACCACAGGTCGTTCTGGAGGATGTAGTTGACGACGCCGCCGAGGAAGGCGATGTCGCTCCCGGCGCGGATGCCGACCCACTTCGTCGCCATCGCGCTCGTGCGCGTGAAGCGCGGGTCGATGTGGATGACCTTCGCCCCCCGCTCGCGCGCCTCCAGCACCCACTGGAAGCCGACCGGGTGGTTCTCGGCCATGTTCGAGCCCATGATCACGATGCAGTCCGAGTGCTGCAGGTCCTGCTGGAAGGTCGTGGCGCCGCCTCGTCCGAACGAGGTCCCCAGACTGGGGACCGTGGAGCTGTGTCATATGCGGGCCTGGTTCTCGACCGCGACGATGCCGAGCGCCGTGTACAGCTTCTTGATCAGGTAGTTCTCTTCGTTGTCGAGCGTCGCGCCGCCGAGATGCGCGATCGCCGTCGTACGGTTCGCGGGCTTCCCGGCGGGCGTCTTCTCCTCCCACGTCTCGGCGCGCGTGTCGATGATCCGTTGCGCGATCATCTCCATGGCGTCGTCGAGCGAGAGCTCTTCCCACGTTGTCCCGAACGGGCGCCGGTACTTGACGGTGTACTCGCGCAAGGGCGACTGCACGTAGCTCTTCGACGCCTGCCCCTTCGGGCAGAGGCGGCCGCGTGAGATCGGGCTCGCCGGATCGCCCTCGATGTGCGTCACCTCGCCGTCCTTGACGTAGACGAGCTGGCCGCAGCCGACGGCGCAGTACGGGCAGATCGACTGGACGACGTGCTCCGCCTCGTCGATGCGCGGCGTCAGCGTCTTCGAGCGCTCCGACTGGGCCGCCGGGCCGAGCCCCAGCGGGTCTCCGCCCCGGAGCTGCCGGACGACCGGCCAACGCTCGATCAGCCTCGCGATGCCCACCGGCTGGTGATCTTTCTCAGCATCGACCGGAAGAAACCTTGAGGTTTCCAGGCATTTTTTGCCGGGAATGCTCCAACTGTCACTGATCGTCATACGAAGGGGTTGATGCAGACCATGAGCACGCTCGACGAACGCCGTGAGCGCGCCTCGGCCGGCGTGGCGCTCACGCACGACGTGGACGGCTGGTACGGCGACTTCGCCCGGCCGCGGGTGTACCTGCAGCCGATTGCGGCGCCCTCGGTGCTCGGGCTCTTCGGGTTCGCCGGGGCGACGTTCATCGTCGCCGCCAACATGGCGGGGTGGTACGGGAACGCGTCGACGCCGGGGTACCTGTTCCCGTTCGCCGCGTTCTTCGGCGGCCTCGCGCAGTTCCTCGCCGGCATGTGGGCGTACCGCGCGCGCGACGCCGTGGCGACCGCGATGCACGGCATGTGGGGTGCGTTCTGGATGGCGTACGGGACGCTCCAGCTCCTCATCGCAACGCACGTTCTCACAACCGGCGGGACGCTGGATCATGCGCTCGGCTTCTGGTTCATCGCGCTCGCAGCGATCACGTTCTCCGGGATGCTCGGTGCGCTGCTCGAGGGGAACGATGCGGTGACCGCAGTCCTCGGCACGCTCGCTGCCGGGTCGGCGGTTGCGGCAATCGCGTTCCTGACGTCGCCGAACGCCGGGACGGAGCACTGGGCCGGGTGGATCTTCGTGATCTCGGCCGCGCTCGCCTGGTACACGGCGACGGCGATGATGCTCAAGGCGGCCGCGGGGCGCACCGTCCTGCCGCTCTTCAAGAAGGACATGGAGGCGAACAAGCCCGGCGGCACTCCGACGCGCGCGATCCAGCTCGAATGGGGTGAGCCCGGGGTCAAGCAGGGGCAGTAACACCGCATCGGCAAGCACGTAAACGGGGACAGGCCGCCGCTTACTCGATCTTGAGCGGCCTGCCCCGTTTCCCACTCCGGCGAGCCGTGGGGTTCAGCAGGGGCACTGACTCACTCGGGGGGTGACTTCGACGCGTAACATTCGACCATGAAGCTGGCGCTCCTCGCGGCCACGCTCCTGAGCGCGACGTCGACGATCGATCTGCGGACCGTGCTGCTGCCGCCGGCGCAGGTGGGGAAGGGCTACCAGCTGATCGCGCGCAGCGACGGGTTCGGGGTCAAGTCGGCGCCGACGCTCGATCTCTGCGGGCGGCAGGGCTACGCGAGCGAGAAGCTTCGCGTCGACCGGCTCCAGGTGAACTACCTCAAGCAGCACACGACGCTCGGCCTCTCGCTCGAGGTCGTGCGCTACAAGCCCGGCGGCACCGCGCAGGCACTGCGTGAGGTCGGCCTGCACGCGATGTCGTGCCCGTCGGCGCCGATCAACACCGGGGAGAAGGGCGTCGGGCCGCTGAAGTTCACGATCACGCCGATCCACGACGCGAAGCTCCTCAAGGGATATGTCGCCGTGAAGGTCAGGGCGGTCGGCAAGCTGACGAACGGCACGAAGGTCGACCAGACGTCGTACGCCGTCTACCAGGCGCTCGGCGACGTGCTCGCCGGCGTCTACAGCTTCGGCCCGAACACGCCCGAGCAGCTGCAGTTCGAGCTGCGCGCGGCGGAGCACAGCGCCGCGGTTCTGCGGAAGATCCTCAACGCGTCTCACGGCCCCCCGGCGTAGCCCGCGGCTGTCGCTACCTTTCCCGCCGTGGAAGGGGAGGAACTCCACCTCGGGCGCGCAGGCGTCGTCGAGGGCGTCGATCCCGAGGTCGAGGAAGAGCTGTGGACGGGCGACGACGATGCCTCGCATGCCGGCTGGTACTGCGTGCGCACCGATCCGTTCCCGTGTCCCGCAGCCGGTTGCGGGTTCGTCGCCGAATTCATGACGGCGGCGCACCTCGTCCTCGTGTGGCAGGAGCGCGACGACCCGAATCTGCTGCGTCATGCGCAGCGCGCAAAAGAGGTCGGACGCAATCCGCGCGTCGTGACGTACGAGCCGAGCTACGGTCCGAGCGCGTCGTATTACGCGTGGGAAGCCGCCGGCCGTCCGGTGCACGGCGTCCGCGCCAAATGACGCTCGGCGTCGAGGAGGAGCTGATGCTCCTCGACGCGGAAACGTTCCTGCCGGCTCCGGCGTCGCATCTCCTCGTCGGCGAGATCGACGCGGGAACCTTGAAGACGGAGCTCCACGCGTCCGTGATCGAGCTCGCGACGCCCGTCTGCCGCGACGTCGGGGAGGTGGTCGCGTCGCTGCGCGAGCTGCGTCTCGAGGCGGCGGCGCGCGCGGCGGAGCACGGCGTCGTCATCGCGGCCGGCGGCGCGCATCCGACGGCTGCGATCGACTCGCTGCCGATCGTCCAGGAGGAGCGGTATCTCTCGATGATCGACGAGCTCGGCTACGTCGCGCGCCGCCAGGCCGTGAACGGCTTGCATGTCCACGTCGGCATGGAATCGCTCGACGCCTGCTGGGACCGATTCGAGTCGGTGCTCGGGTGGCTGCCCGCCGTCCTCGCCGTGTCGTGCAACTCGCCGTTCTTCGACGGCGTCGAGACCGGGATGCTCTCGAACCGCGCCGGCGTCCTCGCCGAGCTGCCGCGTGCAGGCGCACCGCCGGCGTTCGCGTCCTACGCCGACTGGCAGGCGTGGGTCGACCGCCTCGCGTCGCTCGGCGTGATCGAGGACTACACCCGCCTCTGGTGGGACGTGCGTCCCCATCCGCGGCTCGGAACGCTCGAGATACGGATCGCCGACCAGCCGACCTCGCCCGCGCGGACGGAGCTGATCGTGCAGCTCGTCTCCGATCTCGTCGAGCGCGTGCCGTCGCAGGTCACGCCGCGCGGCGACTACCTCCAGAACCGCTGGGCAGCCGCCCGCTGGGGGATCGACGCACAGCTGATCCATCCCGACGCCTCGCGCATGGTCGGCGTCGGCGAGCTGCTCGGCTTCGACCCGCCGGCGCCCGAGGCCCTCGAGCGGCGGAGCGCCTCGGAGCTCGCGGCCGAGACGCTACGGTTCTGACGTGGCGACCGTCTCCGAGACGATCCAGGTCACCGGCATCCGCTGCGAGCGCTGCGTCACCCGGCTCGCCGCCGCGCTGACCGGCCAGGACGGTCTCGAGCAGGCGAACGCGAACCTGATGGGCCAGGTCATGCTCGCCTGGGACGACGAGAAGACCTCCCGCGAGACGCTGCTGACGGCGATGGCCGCCGCAGGCTTCCGCGAGCTCTAGTCGTCCTCGTCTCTGGGGTCCTCGCCCGGCTGGGGGTCGCCCCAGCCGCGGTGTGTGCCGGTCGTCGCCGGCTGGTCGTTTCTGCCCTCGCCGGGGCCGGTCCCCTGCTGCTCCGGGACCTCGTCCTCGGACGTGTTGTCGCCGTAGTTCTCACCAACGAGCTCGCTCATGCCCCGCTGATACCCGCGGTCCCGGGAATGACACGGGTGCCGCGGGCGTTCGTTGCGTTACCGTGGCTTTGATGGCCGAAGATGCGACCCGGATCGCAACCGAGGCGCGCGACCGTGTGCGTTTCGAGGAGGAGGCCCTCGCGCTCGCCGACCAGGTCTATCGGGTTGCGCGACATCTCTCCGGCTCGCGCGAGGACGCCGAGGAGCTCGTGCAGGAGACCTACGCCCGTGCGTTCCGGAGCTGGCGCTCGTACACGCCGGGCACGAATCTCCGCGCCTGGTTGCTTCGCATCCTCACCAACCTGAACATCGACCGCGGCCGGCGGAGCCAACGGGCGCCGCAGATGACGCCGCTCGAGGCGAACGACTACTACCTGTACGACAAGCTGTCCGCCGAAGGGGACGGCGGCCAGCCGGCCGACGAGGAGCGCGTCGTCGAGCGACTCTCGCAAGACGACATCGTCTCCGCGCTGTCGGCCGTGCCCCATGACTTTCGCGACGTGATCGTGCTCGTCGACATCGGCGACTTCTCGTATCAGGACGCCGCGCAGATCCTCGACATCCCGATCGGAACGGTGATGTCGCGGCTGCATCGCGGCCGGCGCATCCTGAAGCGCGAGCTCGCCGACACCGTCCTGGAGGACGTGACATGACAGATCTCGGCAAGGACCCCTGCGCGCACTGCGAAGAGATGATGCAGCCGTACCTCGACCACATCCTGACTGAGCAGGAGCGGGTCGAGGCGGAGGCGCATCTCGACGAGTGCGAGTGGTGCCGCCGCCGCTACCGCTTCGAGGAGAGCCTGCGCGTCTACGTGCGGCAAGCGGTGACGGAGCCGATGCCCAGCGAGCTCAAGGCGAAGCTCGCGGCGCTCCGGATCCCGCTGAATTGAGCAAGTAGCTAACCGCCGACTGTCTCCGGGCCGACGATCACGACGAGTCGGCGCGAGTCGGTTCCACCCGGGAGCGGCTGCACGGGGACGTCGAGCGCCTTCGCGAGCCGGACGGCGATCGCCTCGCCGCCGGGCGGGAAGTACACCGCCGTCTGCGGATAGTTGAACGTCGTCGCGCGGCCGACGTGCGTGATCCGGTAACCCATCGCCTGGATGCGCGAGGCGACGCTGCGCGTGAAGACGATGTCGCCGCTTCCGTTCAGCACGACGACCCTGATCGCCCACGGCGCGGGCAGCGACGACGCGGTCGCCGCGGATGCCGTCGGCTTCTTCGGCTTCGACTCGTCGCGTGCGAACGCGACCGCGAGCACCGCGGCGAGGATGAGTGCGGCGAACGCCGTGATCGCGGCGAGCCGGCGCAGCGGATTGGCCCGGAACGGCAGCGGCGGCACCGGCAGGCCTGCGAGCTCGAGCGCCTCGCGGTGCTCGATGTGGAGCGCACTCGCGTAGAGGACGGTCACGAGAATCGCGCGGTCGGCCGTCGGGAACCGGTACAGGCGCCCCTCCTCGAGCCACTGCACCTCCTCGGGAGCGACCTGCGCGCGACGCGCCGCCTCCTCGACGGTCAGCTGGCGATGGACGCGGGCGCGGGCGAGCGGCGACTCTTCGCCGTTCGGCACCGCCTCGAGGATCCGGGCCTGCTCCATCGACTCCTCGGTTCGCTGTCTCCCGCGTCAGCCCTCTCGTGTATCCACGTCGCCGGGCGGCGTCAAGTCGTCGCAGGGCACGAGTCGCGCTTCGAGGCACCGCGCCCCTTCGTCCGGGACGCCCGGCCAGGCCCCGCGCGCGAGGAGAACGGGGTGGAGCCGGATGCCCCCGTACGTCGCCGCCACGACTGCCCCGCCCTGCTCGCGCCAGTCGGCGACGACTCGGTCGACCGCGCGCGGATCGAGCGCCGGCCCGTCCGCGAGGACGACGACCGCTGCCTCGGCGTCGCGGAGCGCCGCGAGGCCGCAGCGGAGCGAGGCGCCCGGCCCGCGTGCCCAGTCCGGGCACTCGACGACCCGCGCCTCGACGCGGGCGAGCGGATGCGCTCCGGCCACGACGACGACATCGTCGATCGCCGGCGAGCGGGCCAGCGCGGCGAGTACGCGCGGCAGCAACACGGCCTGCTTGGGCGGATCGGCGCCGTACCGCGACGAGGCCCCCGCCGCGAGCACGACGGCCGAGATCACCGCAGTGCCGCAAGCGCGCGCTCGACGAGCGCACGCGCGACGGGCACCTTCCACTCCGTGCGCGGGAGCGGGGTCGCCGCGTCGAGCGCCTCCGGCGAGTCGAGGAGCCACGGGATCGGGGCGACGCCCGCCAGGCCGATCCGCGTCTCCGCACCGAACCGAGCGGCTGCCACGCCGACCTGCGGGAACGACCACTTCTTGCGATCCATCGCCTTCAGGTAGACGCTCGCCTCCGGCGTCGGCACCTCGAGCTCGAGGATCAGCTCGCCCGGCTGCAGGCGCACGACGTCTCGATCGCCGGCGTCCGGGACGCGATAGAGCTCGAACAACGCGAGCTCGCGCTTCGTCGTGCGCACGCGCGCGTTCAGCGCGAGCAGCGCGGCCGCGACGTCGGACGGATGCGCAGACGTGCAGAAGTCGTTCGCGAGGATCGCGTGCTCGCGATGCTCGCCCTCGCGCGCGAAGCAGCGCTCGCCGCCGTGCAGACGGCACGGATACTTGAGCCGCCAGTACCAGCAGCGGGTCGACTGCAGCAGGTTGCCGCCGATCGAGCCCATGTTCCGGAGCTGCGGCGACGCGGCGAGGCGGCACGCCTCACGCAGCGCGTCCGGGATCGCCGGCTCGACCTCGAGCTCGGCGAGCGTCGTGCCGGCGCCGATGACGCCGTCGTGGACGCCGCGCGGTACGACGCCGCGGATGTCCACCACGCGGGAGCCGTCGAGGATCCCGTCGCGGACGAGCGGCACGACCTCCGTGCCACCGTGAAGGAAGACCCCGCCGTCGAGCTCTTCGACGCTAGACGGCCGCAGGAGCTCCACGCCGCTCCTTCTTCTTCGCCGCCTCGAGCGCGCGCAGCATCTCCTCGCGCGAAATCGGCAGCTCGTGCACATCCGCGCCCGTCGCGTCGCGGATCGCATTCGCGATGGCGGCGGCGATGGGGATGATCGGCGGCTCGCCCAGGCCCTTCGAGCCGAGGTTCGTGAGGTGCTCGTCCGGCTTGTCGACGAATGCGCACACGATCTCGGGCACGTCGGCCGCGGTCGGCATGCGGTACGCGTCGAGCGTCGTCGTCAGGATGCGCCCGGTCTCGGGGTCGTGCAGCCGCTGCTCGGAGAGCGTGTGGCCGATGCCCTGGATGATCCCGCCCTCGACCTGCGAGCGCGCACCGAGCGTGTTGACGATCCGGCCGACGTCGTGCGCCGCGTAGACGCGGTCGACGCGCACCTCGCCCGTCTCGACGTCGACGGCGACCTCGACCACCTGGATCCCGAACGTCAGGACGCTCATCCCCGTCGGGTTCGGCCCGCGCGCACCCTTGCCGAGGATCTGCGCGTCCTCGAGCACCTCGACGAGCTTCTCGACCGGCGTGTTCAGGTTGCCGTCCGCCGAGACGACGCTGCCGTTCTCGATGTCGATGACGCGCTCCTCGAGGTGGTAGCGCTGCGCCGCGATCTCGATCAGCTGCCGCTTCGCGTCGGCCGCCGCGGCGCGCACCGCGGGTCCGACCGACGGCACGGTCGACGAGCCCGCCGACAGCGTCGCGTACGGCCCGCGCGAGCTGTCGCCGAGCGACACCTCGACGCGGTCGAGCGGGAAGCCGAGCTCCTCGGCCGCGATCTGCGCCATCGCCGTCCGCGTGCCGGTGCCGATGTCCTGCATCGCCGTCACGACCTGCGCGCGACCGTCGGAGGTGATCCGAATCCATGCGTACGACGGCGGGCCGCCGCCGCCGTACCAGATCTGCGACGCCATCCCGACGCCGTGCTTCCACGTTCCGTTCGAACGTGCGCGCACCTCGTGCCGGCGATCCCACGACTCCTGTGCGAGCTCGTAGCACGCCATCAGGTTCTTCGACGAGTACGGCTTGCCGTCGTTCGCGGACGCGTAGTTCTTGCGCCGCAGCTCGAGAGAGTCCACGTCGAGCTTCGCCGCGAGCTCGTCGATCAGGCACTCGAGCCCGAACGTCCCCTCGACGAAGCCTGGCGCCCGGAACGCCTTCATCGGCGGTGTGTTGATCTTCGCGCCGTAGCGGACGGTGCGCACGTTGTCGCACGCGTAGAGCATCTGCATCGGCCCGTCCGTCCCAGCAGACCAGCCGCTCCACCCGACGGCGTTGATGAACTCACCGCCGAGGGCGCAGATCGTGCCGTCGCTCTTCGCGCCGACGATCAGCTTCTGAATCGTCGCGTTGCGGTTCCCGGCGGCGATGTTCTCCTCGCGGCGCGTCAGCGCGCAGCGAACGGGCCGGCCGGTGCGGCGCGACAGCTCGGCGGCGACGTACGTGTACTCGCCCGGATCGTTCTTCGACCCGAAGCCGCCGCCCATGTACTCGCAGACGACGCGCACCTTGTCGCCCGGCAGCCCGAATGCATCGGCGACTGCGCTGCGCACGCCCCAGATGTACTGCGTCGAGATGTAGACCTCGAGCGTGTCGCCGACCCACTGGCAGACCGCCTGGTGCGTCTCCATCGAGTTGTGGAGGACGACCGAGGTACGGTACGTCCCCTCGACGACGACGTCGGCCTCGGCGAGCCCGTGCTCGAACTCGCCGCGCTCGTAGGGCTCCGGGCTCGTCGTGAGGAGCTCACGCCGCACGGCCTCCTCCGGATCGAGGACAACCTCGAGCTCCTCCCAGTCGATCTCGATCGCCCGCGCCGCGCGCTGGGCATGCGCGAACGTGTCGGCCGCGACGGCGGCGATCGGCGCCCCGTTGTACCCGGCCTCTGTCTCGAGCCCCTTCACGTCGCCCGGCCCGATCACGGCGTGGACGCCGGGCATCGCGGCCGCGGACGAGACGTCGATCCGCTTGACGCGCGCGTGCGCGAACGGCGAGCGCAGGATCGCGGCGTGCAGCATCCCCGGCAGCTG
>DATCJJ010000006.1:0-32693 GCA_036562845.1 Gaiellaceae bacterium
CCCGACCTCGACCTGCTCCGCGAGGCGCGGAGCCTGTTCGACGGCGAGCTGCTCGCGGCCGGCGGGATCCGCGACGCGGCGGATGTGGACGAAATCCTCGCACTCGGCGTCGACGGCGTCGTCGTCGGGCGCGCCTGGCTCGACGGGACGATGGTTCTGTAGGCCTGCGCCGGCCATGTCCGGCACCCTGGTTGCGGGACGCGGCTTCGCCGGTCATCGGCACGTGCCGGCCTATGTCAGAACCGAGACGAGGAGCGCCTTCTGCACGTGCAGGCGATTCTCGGCTTCGTCCCAGACCGCGCTGCGGTGGCCGTAGAGGACATCGGCGCTGATCTCCTCGCCGGGATGGGCGGGCAGGCAGTGCATGACGAACGCGTCAGGCGCCGCGTGTGCGAGCAGCGCCGAGTCCACGCGGTACGGCTCGAGGTCGATCAGCCGTTGCACGCGCTCGTGCTCGTCCCCCATGCTGATCCACGTGTCCGTGACGACGACGTCGGCCCCGTCGACGGCCTCGCGCGGGTCGCGCACGGTCGTGACGCCCGGCGCCTCGTACCCCTGCGGCGAGGCGGCGACGACGTCGTAGCCGAGCAGCTCGCCGAGCGCGGCGAGCGAGACGAGGACGTTCGAGCCGTCGCCGAGCCATGCGATGAGGACGCCGTCGAGCGACCCGAGGCGGTCGCGGATCGTCAGCGCATCCGCGAGCGCCTGACACGGATGCTCGTCCGCGGTGAGGGCGTTGATCACGGGGATCGAGGCCCATTCGGCCCACGCCTCGAGCTCCGCGTGGGCGTGCGTGCGCACGGCGAGCACGTCGAGGTAGCGCGAGAGCGCGCGCGCCGTGTCCGGCAGCGACTCGCCGCGCGAGAGCTGCAGCTCCTCCGGCGTGAGCGGGATCGCGACGCCGCCGAGCTGCGCGATGCCGGCGGAGAACGAGACGCGCGTGCGCGTCGAGTGCTTCGCGAAGTACATGCCGAGCGTCGCGCCCGCGAGCAGCGGCTGCTTCGGCTGTTCGCGCAGCTCGACGGCGAGGTCGAGGAGCGCCTCCGCCTCCGCCGGCGCGAGATCACCGACGCGCAGCAGGTCGCGCCCGGTGAGCGAGACGGTCAGCATTCCCAGCGCTCCTTCGCCGCCAGCACCGAAGCCGCGACGTCGCCGATGCGCGGCGCAGGCTCCGGCGGCTCGAACGTGCCGGCGCGAACCGACGCAGCCACCTGCCCGTGCGCGTCGCGGAAGGGCACGCCTTCGCGGACGAGAGCCTCGGCGGCATCGGTCGCAAGGAGCAGCGGGTCGGACGCCGCCGCTGCGAGCCGGCCGCGGTCGAGCTCGAGCCCGGAGACGAGCGTCGTCAGCGCAGCGAGGGCGAGCCTGACGTCGCGGCGCGCGCGGAACGTCGCCTGCTTGTCCTCGGCGAGGTCCGAGTTGTACGCGAGCGGCAGGCCCTTGACCGTGGCGAGCAGCCCGGCGAGACGGCCGATCGCCGTGCCGGCCTTGCCGCGCGCGACCTCGGCAACGTCCGGATTGAGCTTCTGCGGCAGCATCGACGACCCCGTCGCCGCGTACTCCGGCAGCCGCGCGAAGCCGAACTCGCTCGTCACCCAGAGGACGAGCTCCTCGGCGATCCGCGAGAGATGGACGAACAGCGCCGCGCACGCGTAGAGGTAGTTCAGCGCGTAGTCGCGGTCGGCGACCGCGTCGACGCTGTTCCGCATCGCGTTCGGCGGCAGCGGCAGCGGCAGCGTCGAGCCCGCGACAGCACCCGCGCCGAGCGGCGACGGCTCGGCCTGCCCCGACGCGAACGCGAACCGTGCGACATCGCGCTCGAGCATCTCCACCCACGCGAGCAGGTGGTGGCCGACCGTGATCGGCAGCGCGCGCTGGAGGTGCGTGTACGCCGGCATCGGCGTCTCCGCCTCCTGCTCGGCGATCCCCAGCAGCGCCGCCGCGAACACGTGCAGGCCGCCGGACGCCTCGGCGCACGCGTCCTGCACGTACAGCCGGTGCGCGGTCACGACCTGGTCGTTGCGCGACCGTCCGGCGTGGATCTTGCGCCCGGCGGGACCGAGCAGCCTTTCGATTGCGGAATGGACATCCTCGTCCGTGGGCTCGATTCCGTCCGGGCCGATCTCCGCCAGCCGCTCACGCACGTCGGCGAGCTCGGCAGGGTCGAGGATCCCGGCGGCGTGCAGACGCTCGGCGTGCAGCAGCGTCCCGCGCACGTCGTAGGGGAAGAGCTCCGCGTCCTCGGTCTTGACGAACTCCCAGACCTCCGGCGCGAGCTCGGTCTCGACGCGGCCGCTCCAGAGCGTCACAGGGGCTCGTACCCCTGGCGCTCGTGCATCGCGCGCGTGTCGGTGATGTCGTTGATCTGCACCGCGAGCTGGCCGATGCGGTCTCCCGCCGTGAACGCGGTCGCGCTCCGTTCCATGCTCAGCCGCTCGGGGTCGTAAGAAAGCTCGCCGGTCGTGTCGACGATCGTGTAGTCGTCGCCGCGGCGCAGCTCGACCGTGACCTCGCCGGTCACCGGCTCGGCGACCCAGCGCTGCAGCGACTCGCGGAGCATGAGCGCCTGCGGGTCGAACCAGCGGCCCTCGTACAGGAGCCGGCCGAGCCGCCGTCCCTCGACCGCATACCGCTCGAGCGTCGCCTCGTTGTGGAGCGCGGTCAAGAGCCGCTCGTAGCCGATGTGCAAGAGGGCCATCCCCGGTGCCTCGTAGATGCCGCGGCTCTTCGCCTCGATCACCCGGTTCTCGATCTGATCGGACATCCCGAGCCCGTGCCGCCCGGCGACCTCGTTCGCCCAGCGGATCACCTCGACAGGGTCCCCCACCGGGACGCCCTGCTCGTAACGGATCGTCACGAGCTCGGACTCGATCGCGACGCCGGGGTCCCAGAACGGCACGCCCATGATCGGCTCCACGATCTTCATCGAGGTCTCGAGCAGCTCGAGATCCTTCGCCTCGTGCGTGGCGCCGAGGATGTTCGCGTCGGTCGAGTACGCCTTTTCCGCGCCGCGCGAGCCGTGCGGCAGGCCGCGCTCCTCGAGCCACTCGCTCATCTCGCGCCGCCCGCCGAGCTCGTCGACGAACGCCGCGTCGAGCCACGGCTTGTAGATCCGCAGGTCCTTGTTCGCGAGCAGGCCGTAGCGGTAGAAGCGCTCGATGTCGTTGCCCTTGTATGTCGAGCCGTCGCCCCAGATCTCGACTCCGTGCTCGCGCATCGCGCGCACGAGCAGCGTGCCCGTGACCGCGCGGCCGAGCGGCGTCGTGTTGAAGTAGCGCCGGCCGGCCGTCTGGATGTGGAACGCGCCGCATTGCAGCGCGACGAGGCCCTCGCGGACGAGCGCGTCCTTGCAGTCGACGAGCACCGCCTCCTCCGCCCCGTACTTCCTCGCGCGGTCGGGGACGGCGGCGATGTCCGGCTCGTCGTACTGGCCGAGGTCAGCAGTGAACGCGTACGGGATCGCGCCGTTCTCCCGCATCCACGCCAGCGCGCAGCACGTGTCGAGGCCACCGCTGAACGCGATGCCGACGCGATCGCCGACGGGCAGCGAGTCGAGGATGACCCGCTGTGTCGTGATCTCGACGCTCACGCCGCGCCTTTCAGCCGGAGCGCGCGCAGCTCGTCGACGAGGGCGGCACCGGTCGCGGGCTCGCGCGCGACGAGCAGCACGGTGTTCTCGCCGGCGATCGTGCCTGCGACATGCGGGTGCCGGGCGACGTCGATCGCCTGCGCAAGTGCGCTCGCGTAGCCGTAGGGCGTCAGCACGACGACGAGGTTCGCGCTCGGCTCGAGCGTCAGCGCCCAGCGCGTGAGGGCGTCGGCGAGATCCTCGTCGTAGCCGGCGGCGTCCTCGGGGAAGGCGTAGACGAGGCGGCCGCTCGAGTGGCGGACCTTGATCAGGCCGAGCTCGTGGACGTCGCGGGAGACGGTCGTCTGCACGACCTCGTGCCCCTCGGCGCGGAGGGCGTCCGCGAGCTCGGTCTGGGTCGAGAGCGGCTGCTCGCGGACGAGCCGCTGGATCGCTGCCTGCCGTTCTGCACGATTCACGTCAACACCTCCGTGAGGATCTCGATCGCACGGTCGACGTGCGACGCATCGACCACGAGCGGCGGGGCGAGCCGCAGGACATCGGCGCCCGAGGTCAGGCAGACGAGGCCGGCGTCGAGCGCCGCATCGACGATCGGCTGGGCGGGGACGTCGAGCTCCGCCCCGACGAGCAGCCCACGGCCACGCACCTCGACGACGTGCGGCAGCGAGGCGAGGCGGGCGCGCAGCCGCTCGCCGTTCGCGCGAACGTCCGCGAGGAGCTCCTCGTCGATCGTCTCGCAGACCGCGACGGCGGCCGCACACGCGACGGGGTTGCCGCCGAAGGTCGAGCCGTGGTCGCCGGGCACGAATGCGCCCGTCACGCCGTCCCGCACGAGCAGGCAGCCGATCGGCAGGCCGTTTGCCAGGCCCTTTGCGAGCGTGAGGAGATCGGGCGTCACGCCGAGCTGCTCGAACGCGAAGAACGTTCCCGTCCGACCGACGCCGGTCTGCACCTCGTCGAACGCGAGCAGCGCGTCGAGCTCGCGCGCAGCGGCGACGAACTCGGGCTCGAGCGGGATGACGCCGCCCTCGCCGAGCACCGGCTCGAGCAGGACGAGGCCGACGTCGTCCGACATCGCCGCGTGCAAGCCCTCGACGTCGTTCGGCGCGACGAACCGCCCGCCGGGCCGCAGCGGCTCGAACGCCGCGCGCTTCGCGGGCTGACCCGTCACGGCGAGCGCACCCGCCGTCCGACCGTGGAAGCCCTGCTCGAGCGCGATCACACCCTGCTTGCCGGTCGCCTTGTGCGCGTACTTGAGCAGCGCCTCGTTCGCCTCGGCGCCGGAGTTGCAGAAGAACGCCTGAGCGCCGCCGAGCCGTTCCGACAACGAGGCTGCAAGAACGCGGGCGGGGTCGGTCGCGAAGAGGTTCGAGGCGTGCCAGAGCCGGTCGAGCTGCGCGTGCGCGGCCGCGAGCGGCGCCGGATGGCGGTGCCCGAGCCCGACGACGGCGATGCCCGCAGCGAAGTCGAGGTACTCGCGGCCGTCCGCGTCGGTCAGCCACACGCCCTCGCCGGCGACGAAGCCGACGCGCGGCTCGGGATACGTGGGCAGCAAGGCCGACTGGAGCGCAACGCTCACGCCGCCACCGCCGTGACGCCGATGTCCGCCGCAACACCGTGCCTCGCCGCGTGCGCAGCGGCGAGCAGCTTCGGGACGATGCCGCCCTCGAAGACGCCGTCCTCGATCATCGTCTCGGCGCGCGCGGCTGCGATCGTGTCGATCAGCTCGCCGTCGAGGTACACGCCGGGTACATCGGTGAGGAAGCTGATGCGGTCGGCGCCGAGACCGACGGCGAGCGCCGACGCCATCTCGTCCGCGTTGACGTTGAGCGGGCCGCGCGCCAGCGGCGCCACGACCGGGACGAGGCCCGCGAGCAGCGCGCCGACGAGCGGCGCCGGGGCGCACGGGAGGGGATCGCCGACGAGGCCGAGCTCCGGCACGTGCCGTGCCGCGAGCCCGAGCTGGTCGCCGAACAGGGGCACCGCGCGCGGGCCGATCGACTCGCAGAGCGCCGCGTTCACCGCGGCGAAGCTCTCGCGCACGATCGCGAGCACCTCCGGCGTCGTCACGCGGCGCCCGTTGACGAACTGCGGCTCGAGGCCGCGCCGCGCCATCTCCTCCGAGATCTGCGGACCGGCGCCGTGGACGACGACCGTCGGCTCGTCCCCGAGCTCGATGCACCCCACCGACGCGCCGCCGACCTTCAGGACGGTGATCCCGCTCCCGGCGCCGGCGCCTCCGCTGCAGGCGCGCTCCGTCAAGCCTACGCCCGTCGTCACGTCCGATACTCCGCATTGATCTTCACGTAGTCGTACGAGAGGTCGGTCGTCAGATAGGTCGCTGCGCCGTCGCCGAGCCCGAGGTCGATCTCGATCGCGCAGCTGCCGTCCGCGAGCGCGGGCTCGTCGCCGGTGGGCGCACCCTCGACGAACACGGGGACGCGGTCGATCGAGATCGAGAGCCGGTCGGGATCGAGGTCGGCGAAGCCGCCGTTGAACTTCGCCGAGCCGGCGGCGGCCGCGATCCGGCCCCAGTTGGCGTCGTGCCCGTACAGCGCGGTCTTGACGAGCGGCGACGTCGCGACGCGCTCGGCGATCGCGCGCGCCTGGCCGTGGCTCGCCGCACGCCGGACGGCGATCTCCGCGACGACGGTCGCACCCTCGCCGTCGGCGACGATCTGCTTCGCGAGCTCGCCGCAGGCGGTGCGCACGCACGTCGCGAACTGTGCGTCGCGCTCACGCGTCCGCTCGACCCCGCTCGCGCCGTTCGCAAGCAAGAGGACGGCGTCGTTCGTCGAGCACTCGCCGTCGACGGAGATCGCGTTGAAGCTCGCGTCGACTGCGGGCTGCAGGAACGACAGCGCTTCGCCAGGCTCGAGCGGATAGTCCGTCGTGAGGACGGCGAGCATCGTCGCGAGCTGCGGATGGATCATTCCCGAGCCCTTCGCCATGCCGCCGACACAGAAGCCGTCGCCGTGCGCAACCGCTTCCTTCGCGTACGTATCCGTCGTCATGATCGCCTCGGCCGCCGCGCCGCCGCCGCTGCGCGACAGCAGCAGCGCCGACTGCGCGACGCCGGTCAGCACCTTCGCGACCGGCAGCGGCTCGCCGATCACACCGGTGGAGAGGACGAGCACCTGCTCCGCGGCGACGCCGAGCACTTGCGCGGCCGTCGCGGCGGTCGCGCGCGAGTGCGCGATCCCCGCCGCCCCGGTCGCGGCATTGGCGTTCCCCGAGTTGACGACGACCGCCTGCGGCTGCGCGCCGGCGAGATGCTCCTTGCAGACGACGACGGGCGCCGCCTGCACACGGTTGATCGTGAACATCCCGGCGCCGGTGGCAGGCTCGAGCGAGCGGACGAGCGCGAGGTCGCGTCGCTCGTTCTTGCGGATCCCGCAGTGGACGCCGCTTGCGACGAAGCCCTTCGGCGCGGTGACGCTCATACGAGCACTCCTGCGAGCCGCAGCCCGGCCGTCTCGTCCAGCCCGAGCGCGAGGTTCGCGTTCTGGATCGCCTGGCCCGCGGCGCCCTTGCCGAGATTGTCGAGCGCACAGATGACGATCGCACGACCGGTGACGCGGTCCTCGAACAAAGCGATCTCCGCGCCGTCCGTCTGCTGAACGCGCGCGAGCTCGGGCGCGACGCCGTCCGGCAGCACCCGGACGACGTCGCTGTCGGCGTATGCCTCCTCGAGCAGCGGCCGCAGCTCGGCGGTCGGCGTCACGTAACACGTCGCGAGCAGACCGCGCCGCACGGGCAGCAGGTGCGGGACGAAGCACACCGGGAAGCCGAGCGCCTGCGCGATCTCCGGCGCGTGCTGGTGCGTCCCGACCTTGTACGGGGACAGGTTCTCGAGCACGAAGCCGGCGTGCGAGCTGGTCCTCAGCTCGCGCCCCGCCCCGGAGACGCCGGACTTCGCGTCGACGACGACGCTCGTCGGGTCGATCGCCTCACGCAGCGGTGCGAGGGCGAGGATCGCCGCGGTCGCGTAGCAGCCGGGGTTCGCGATCAGCCGCCCGGCCGGCGGGAAGAGCTCGGGAATCGCGTAGGTCCAGCCGGCGTTCGCCCCCGGATGCGCCCAGCCGTACCACTGCCCGTAGAGCGAGGTGTCCTGGAGCCGGTGCGCCCCCGAGAGGTCGACGACGACGGCATGGGCCGGCGGTTCGAAGGCGGCGGCCCGGTCGTGGCCGAGGCAGAGGAGAACCAGGCCGGCGCCCGCTGCCGCCGCCGCCTCGTTCGGGACGAAGCGCGGCAGCGAGCCGTTCAGCCGCACGTCGAGCGCGGCCGCGGTCTCGCCCGCGAGCGAGTCGGAGCCGAGGGCGACGACCTCGAGCTCCGGATGGCCGAGCACCCGGTCCAGGGCCTCCTGGCCCGCATATCCTGACGCTCCGAGTATCGCGACCGTCGCCACCGCTCTGCATAGTATGCGAAAAGAGGCTTAATATGCAAACACGGCCGTTCGGCTCCACCGGGCACGACTCGACCTGCACGATCTTCGGCGCCGCCGCCTTCTTCCACGCCTCGCAGGCGGAGGCCGACCGGACGCTCGAGCTCGTCCTCGAGCACGGCATCAACCACATCGACACCGCCGCGTCGTACGGGGACTCGGAGCTCCGGCTCGCGCCGTGGCTCCGCGGGCATCGCGACCGGGTCTTCCTCGCGACGAAGACCGGCCGGCGCGACAAGGACGGTGCACGGGAGGAGATCCGTCGCTCGCTCGACCGGCTCGGCGTCGACAGCGTCGACCTGATCCAGCTCCACAACCTCGTCGACGTCATCGAGTGGGAGCAGGCGCTGCGCGAGGACGGCGCTCTCGAGGCGGCCGTCGAGGCGCGCGACGAAGGGCTCGTTCGCTTCATCGGCGTCACCGGTCACGGGCGAACGGTCGCGCGCATGCACAGGATGAGCCTCGAGCGGTTCCCATTCGACTCGGTGCTGGCGCCGTACAGCTGGAGCCAGATGCAGGACGAGGTGTACGCCGCCGACTTCCAGGCGCTCGCCGCGGTCTGCGCCGAGCGCGGCGTCGCGCTGCAGACGATCAAGGCGATCGCGCTGCGGCGCTGGGACGGGCGCGAGCAGACGGCGGGGACGTGGTACGAGCCGCTGACGGAGCAGGGCGACATCGCCCTCGCCGTGCACTGGGTGCTCGGGAACCCGCAGGTCTTCCTCAACACCGTCGGCGACACGACCCTCCTGCCGAAGGTGCTCGACGCGGCGGAGCGGCTTGCGGCGCGCCCGCCGGACGAGGAGATGGCGCGACTCGGCGCTGTTTCGCTCTTTGCGTAGGCTGCTGCCGCTGTTTGCGGTCGGGCTCGTCCTGCGCCCGCAGATCGTCGGCGTCGGCCCGCTCCTCCCCCGCATCGAGTCGTCGCTGCACATCTCGCACGGCGTCGCGGGACTGCTCGCGACGATCCCCGTCTTCTGCATGGGCGTGTTCGCACCGCTCGCGCCGCCCTTGCTGCGCCGGTTCGGCTCGGGCGCGGCGATCGGCGCGTCGCTCGGGCTCGCCCTCGCGGTCGGCGTGCTGCGCGCAGTGCTGCCCGACGCGGCGCTCGTCCTCGTCTTCACCGTGCCCGTCGGCGTCGGCATCGCCGTGGCCGGGACGCTCCTCCCCGTCGTCGTCCGGGAGGAGCACGCGGAGCGGCCGACGCTCGGCACCGGCGCCTACACGGCCGGGATCAACGTGGGCGCGACGATCGCGACGGTCGCCGCAGCGCCGCTCGCCGTGCTGTTCGGGTGGCGCTGGACGCTCGTCGTCTATTCGCTCGTGTCGCTTGCACTCGTTCTTCCCTGGGTGCTGCGCAGGCACACCGCGGCGGAGCCCCCGCCGCGCGCGCCGTTGCCGCTGCGCGAGCCGCTCGCGTGGCTCCTCGCAGGCGTGTTCGCGCTGCAGTCGATTCTCTTCTACGGCTTCAACGCGTGGCTCGCGGACGTGTACGTCGAGCGCGGCTGGAGCGACACGCGTGCCGGCGGCCTCGTCGCGCTCTTCAACGGCGTCGCGCTCGCGCTCGGCGTCGCGACGGCACTCTTGGCCGACCGCCTGGGATCACGACGTGCCTTCCTGCTCTTCGGGGCGGCGGCAAGCGTCGCGTCCGGCACCCTGGTCGCCGCCGACGTCCGCGGTGCGTGGGCGTGGGCGGCGCTCCTCGGGGTCGGCACCGGCGTGATCTTCACGATCGTGATGACCCTGCCGCTCGACGCCGCCGAGGGTCGGGCCGAGATCGCCGCCTACAGCACCGTCATGCTCGGAGTCGGCTACGCGGTCTCGTCGCTCGCCCCGACGGCGCTCGGCGCCGTCCGCGACGCGACGGGCACTTTCACGGCACCGCTCTCCATCCTGGCCGTCGACGCGCTCCTGCTGTTCCTGCTCAGCGCAGGCGTTCGGGTCGCTAGTTCGCCAGCACGAGCAGGACGTTGATCACGCCCATGACGAACACGACGAGCCACAGGCTGCCGACGAGGCTGATGCCTGCGGCCTCCGGATCGGGCTCCATGAGTCCGCGTTTCATTCGGCGTGTCATACGCCGATCGTCTGCCAACTTCAATGCCTGTTAGACGGTTTCGATGCCGGTGTAGTTCTCCGCGAGGCTGCGCGCAGCGGTCTCCGATGTTGTCAGGTAGCGCAGCTGTGAGAGCTGCAGTTGCTCGTCGAACGGGTCGCCGCCGGGGAGCCGATGGAGCATCGTCGTCATCCACCACGAGAAATGCTCGGCACGCCAGACGCGTCGCAGGCACTGACCCGAGTAGTGCTCGAGGCCGCCGTCGACGATCGCCTCGGCGAGGACGCGGACGTCGTTCACGGCGAGGTTCAGGCCCTTCGCGCCGGTCGGCGGGACGATGTGCGCAGCGTCCCCGGCAAGGTAGAGCCGTCCGTGCTGCATCGGCTCGCCGACGTAGCTGCGCATACCCGTGACGCCCTTCTCGAGAATCAGCCCGTCGTGCAGCTCCCAGCCGGCGAGTGCGGTGCGCGCCCGCAACTCGTCCCAGATCCGCCCGTCGGGCCACTCCGCGACGTCCTCGTCGTGCGCGACCTGCACGTAGTACCGCGACAGGTGCGGCGACCGCAGCGAGAGGAGCGCGAACCCGCGCTCGTGATGCGCGTAGACGAGCTCCTCCATCGACGGCGCGACCTGCGCGAGGATGCCGAGCCAGCCGAACGGATAGTCGCGCTCGAACGCCCGCGCCGGAACGGCGGCGCGGCAGACGCCGTGGAACCCGTCGCACCCGGCGATCACGTCGCACTCGAGCTCGCCGCCGGCGTGACGGATGACGCCCGTCTCCGGATCCACGCTCTCGACCGGCGTCTCGAAGTGCAGCGGCAACCCGCTTTCGAGTCGCGCGGCGATCAAGTCCTTCACGACCTCGGTCTGGCCGTAGATCATGATCCCGCGGCCGACGAGGCTCTCGAAGTCGAGATGGTGCCGCTCGCCCGCGAACTGCAGGTGAATACCGCCGTGCGGGATTCCCTCGGCATCCATCCGCGCGCCCACGCCGGCTTCGCGCAGCAGGTCGGCCACGCGCTGCTCGAGGACACCTGCCCTGATGCGGTGCTCGCAGTACTCGCGGCTCCGCGCCTCGAAGATGACCGTCTCGATCCCGCGCAGCTCGAGCAGGCGGCCGAGGGTCAGCCCGGCCGGGCCGGCACCGACGATCCCGACCTGAGCTCTCACTCGGCGGCGACCTGTTGGAACACCGCGAACGCACTGTTCGCCGCAGGCACGCCGCAGTAGATCGCGCATTGCAGCAGCACCTCGGCGATCTCCTCGTCGCTCAGACCGTTGCGGCGGGCGGCGCGGATGTGCAGCGCCAGCTCGTCGAACTGGCCGCGCGCGACGAGCGCGGTGAGCGTGATGCAGCTTCGCGTCCGCAGGTCGAGACCGGGCCGCGTCCAGATCTCGCCCCACGCATAGCGGGTGATCAGATCCTGGAAGTCGCGCGTCAGCTCCGTCGTGCTCGCAATCGCGCGGTCGACGTGCTCGTCGCCGAGCACCTCCCGGCGGACGCGCATTCCCTCGTCGTGGCTCATCCGCTGCTCCTCAGCTGGTGGTTGAACTCGTCCGGCGACTCGACATTGGCGAGATGCGCTCCTGCGATCTCGACGCTCGGCAGATGCGCGAGCTGCGTCCGGACGTCGGCCGACGTCACCGGATCCTCCCGGCCGTAGACGACGAGCGTCGGGACGGCGATCCGCCGCGCCTCCTCGCGGAAATCCCAGTCGCCGACCGCCTCTGCACACGCGGCGTAGCCGGCGCGCGAGATCCCGCGCAGGTCGTCGAGAATGGCCTCGGCCCGTGGGTCGTCCCGGAAAGCGGGCGTGAACCAGCGCGCCCGCGCTCCTGCGACGAGCGGCTCGGTCCCCTCCTCCCGGACGCGTGCCGCACGCGCGTAGTACTCGTCCCGGTCGCCGATCTTCGCACCGGTGCATGCGAGCAGCAGCCGCTCGACGCGCTCGGGGGCGTTCACGCCGAGCCACATCCCGACGAAGCCGCCGATCGACACTCCGACGAAGGCGAAGCTGCCGGGCACGACATCGAGCACGTCGCGTGCAATCGACTCGATGTCGACGGGGCCGTCAGGAACGGGGGCGGTGCCGTGCCCGGGGAGGTCGAGCGCGATCGCGTCCTCGAGGACGTCGAACTGCGGCCCCCATATGCGGGTCGTCGTGCCGAGGCCGCCGAGCAGGACGGTCGTCATCCGAGGACGGCGTCGACGAACGCCTCGGCGGCGCCGAGGTAGTCGCCGGTGAGGCCGAGCGTGTCGCGCTCGGCGTAGAGCTCCTCCCCCATGTTCTCGCGCATGCGCTCGGCGTCGACCTCGAGCGACTCCAGGCACTCGCGGAGCGCGGCCGCCGCGCCGCCGGCGAGCGCGAGCGCCTCGCTCAGCGCGTTCCACTCCGCCTGCCAGGCGCCCGCGGCGCGCTGCAGCTCGTAGTCGCCGGTCGCCGCCAGCAGCGCAGCCTGCGCGTGCACGCCGCGCGCGCACGCACGCGCACGCACGGCGCGCGCGGGATTTCGCTTGTGCGGCATCGTCGACGAGCCTCCGCCCGATGCCTCACGTACCTCGCCCACTTCCGACTGGGCGAGCAGGATCACGTCGAGCGCGATCTTCGCCGCCGCCTGCGCGATCCGGTCGAGGAAGCCGGCGAGCTCCGCGACGGGGGCGCGATTCGTGTGCCACGGCAGCTGCGGATCCTCGAGCTCGAGCTCGGCGGCGAAGCGCCGCTTGAGCTCGAGCGCGTGCTCGCCGAAGGCAGCGAGCGTGCCGGCCGCACCGCCGAGCTGTGCCGGGAGGCGCGGTTCGGCCGCACCGAGCGACACGTACCACTGGGCGGCGACGTAGCCGAAGGTCGTCGGCACGGCCTGTTGCAAGAGCGTGCGTGCGGCCATCGGCGTCGAGCGGTGCGTCCGCGCGAGCTTCGCGCACGCAGCGCGCGCCGCCTCGAGCTCCGCGGCGATCTCGCCGAGCGCGCGCCTCGCGACGAGCATCGACGCCGTGTCGAGGATGTCCTGGCTGGTCGCGCCGCGATGTACAGCAGGCGCGCGCTCGCGCAGCGCCCGGACGAGCGGCTCGACGGGATTCGCGACTGCGCGGCCCTCGGCCGCGAGCGCGTCGATGTCGTAGAGCGAGGCGTCGCATGCGTCGGCGACGGCCGCAGCCTCGGACGCATCGAGCGCGCCGGCGAGGGCCGCGGCGTTGGCGAGTGCGCGCTCGGCGTCAAGCATCGCCTCGAGCCAGGCGGCGTCCGATACCGCGTCGCGGACCGCCTCCGGGACGAAGAGCGATGCGAAGGTCGTCAATGCTCGAAGAAGAGGGTGGCCCGATCGCCTTGCATGCGGATATCGAATCGGAATCCGCCGCCCTCGGGTGCGGCAAGGAGCGTCTCGTCCTCGGCGCCGGCCCCGCCGTCGAGGTAGATCCGCGTCAACTGGTGCCGCAGGAGCCCGCGGGCGAACACGAACGCCTCGAGGCGCCGCGCCCCCTGCGGGACGACGAACGCGAAACGGCCGTCCTCGTCGGTGGCGGATCTCCCCCACGCGTGCGTCTCCGTGTCGAAGAGCTCGACGACGCCGTCCCGGATCGGTTCGCCGCGGCCGTCGAGCAGCCGGCCGGTGAGCTCGACGCCGTCCGGCACGAGCTCGTGGCCGGGGCGGCGGCAGAGGCCGATCGAGTAGTACGGCCCGACGGTCTGCGACGGTGTCCGGCTCATTCCTCGAAGGGCGTCCGTTGCACGACGATGTCCCATCGGTAGGCGAGCGCCCACTCCGGCTCCGTCGTCGCGAGGTCGAAGCTCGCGATCAGGAGCTCGCGTGACGACGCATCGCGCACGGAATTGAAGATCGGGTCGAGCTCGAAGAGCGGGTCGCCCGGGAAGTACATCTGCGTCACGAGCCGCTGCGTGAACATGCGACCGATGACCGAGAAGTGGATGTGCGCCGGCCGCCACGCATTCGGGTGGTTCCGCCACGGGTAGGCGCCCGGCTTGATCGTCGTGAACCGGTAGCGGCCCTCGTCGTCGGTCAGGACGCGACCGGCACCGGAGAAGTTCGGGTCGAGCGGCGCCGGATGCTGATCGACGTCGTGCAGGTAGCGGCCGGCGGCGTTCGCCTGCCACACCTCGATCAGCGCGTTCCGGATCGGCCGCCGGTCGTCACCGAGCAGACGACCGTGGACGATGATGCGCTCCCCGAGCGGCTCGCCTGCATGCTGCTGCGTCAGGTCGTTGTCCGAGCGCTCGACCGCGTCGTCGCCGAACACGGGGCCCTCGAGCGTGTGCAGCTCCTCGGGGATCGGCGCGAGCGGCCGCGACGGGGCCCGCCACTGCGTCGCGCGATAGCCGGGATAGTCGACCTGGACGTCGCTCACCGCTCGCCTTTCGTCCGGAGCGCCCGCAGCGCGCGCAGCTCCTCGTCGGTGGCGGCCTCGGTCTCGGAAACGTCGTCTGCGACGTTCAAGTCCCAGCCGGTCGCCGCACGAGCCTCGTCGACCGTCACGCCGGGGTGCACGTGCGTCAGGGTCAGCTCACCGTCGCGCGGCTCGAGGATGCCGTGGTCCGTGACGACCACCCGGACGTTGTCGCCGACGCTCGTTCGGAAGTCGAGCTGCTCGACGAACGTGCGCGTCGACTGCTTGAGCATCACGAAGACCTGCTTGCAGCTCGTCGCGATCTCGGGCGCGCCGCCGCCGCCCGGCAGGCGGACCTTCGGCGCGTCGTACGGGCCGATGACCGTGCTGTTCAGGTTGCCGTGCCGGTCGATCTGCGCCGCACCGAGAAAGCCGACGTCGATGCGCCCGCCCTGCAGCCAGTACGCGAACATCTCGGGCACCGTCACGACCGCGTCGGCGGTCTCGGCGAGCTCGCCGTCGCCGATCGAGAGCGGCAGCTCGACAGGCTTGGCACCGATCGTTCCGCTCTCGTAGACGAGGACGCACTCCGGCGCATGCGTTCGCCGCGCGAGATTCGCCGCAGTGGACGGCAGCCCGATGCCGACGAAGCACACGGTGTCGTTCGTCAACCGCCGCGACGCCTCCACCGCCATCAGCTCCTCGCGCTCCGTCATGCAGCGACCTTCGCGCTCAGCACGTGCTCGTCGATCCAGGCGCGGAACCGGTCGCGGTCGCGCGAGATCTCGTCCCAGCGGACGTAGAAGTCGTTGTCGCGGTCGTAATAGCCGTGCGCGTACGACGGATGCGCGCCGTGCGGCGCCTCGACGACGCAGTCGACGGCCCAACGCGGGATCACGATCGCGCCCGGCCGTGGCTCGAGCTCGTCGACGATCTCCTCGACCGTCGCAAACGACCGCGCCGACGCGAGCACCGCTTCCTTTTGGACGCCGAGGATCCCCCAGAGCTGGACGTTGCCTCGCCGGTCGGCCCGCTGCGCGTGGATGACGCCGACGTCGGGCCGGTGCGCACGCACCGCCGCCAGCTCCTCGCCGGTGAACGGGCAGGTGACCGTCGCGGGCGGCGGGAGATCCGTGCCGCGGTAGCCGCGCAGCACGCCGAACGGCAGGTTCGCGGCCCCTGCCGCATACGCAGCCGCCATCCCCGCGTGCGAGTGCTCCTCGAGCTCGAGCGGCCGCGGCCAGCCGTGCTCCACCGCGTCGCGCACGCGGTGCAGGGAGCCGACCCCGGGGTTGCCGCCCCAGGAGAACACGAGCTTCCGCGCGCACCCCATCCCGATCAGCTGGTCGTAGACGACGTCCGGCGTCATCCGGATCAGCGTCAGGTCGCGCTTCTCCTGGCGGATCAGCTCGTGCCCGGCGGCGTGCGGGATCAGGTGTGTGAACCCCTCGAGCGCGACGACGTCGCCGTCGCGCACGAGGGAGCCCACCGCTTCGTTGAGGGATGCGATCGGCACTAGAAGGGATAGGGATGCGACCCGCTCTGCACCGTCACCCAACGGAGCTCGGTGAACTCGTCCATCGCCGCCTGGCCGCCGAACCGCCCCCAGCCGGAGTCCTTCACGCCGCCGAAGGGCATCTGCGGCTCGTCACCCACCGGCTGGTCGTTGACGTGCACGATCCCCGACTCGATGCGCTGCGCAAGCGCGAGCCCGCGGTCGGCGTCCTGCGTGATGATGCCGGCGCTGAGACCGTACGCGGTCGCGTTTGCGCGCTCGACCGCATGGTCAGCGCTGTCGACGACCTCGACGGCGAGCACCGGCCCGAACGTCTCGTGCGTGGCCAGCTCGGCATCGTCCGGCACGTCGGCGACGAGCGTCGCGCGATACGTGTTGTTCCCGGCGTCCTCCCCGCCGGCCAGCACCTTCGCTCCCTTCTGCACCGCCTCGTCGACGCGGCTCTTCACCGTCGCGAGCGCGTCCTCGTTGATCAGCGGGCCGATGATCGTGTCCGGCTCCTTCGGATCCCCCGCCTTGAGCGTCCGCGTCTTCTCGGCCAGCCGCTTGGTGAACTCGTCGGCGACGGGCCGCTCGACGAGCACCTTGCGCGCCGACATGCAGATCTGCCCCTGGTGGAGGAAGGCACCGAACGCCGTCGCGTTCACCGCGTACTCGAGGTCGGCGTCCGACAGGACGATCAGCGGGTTGTAGCCGCCGAGCTCGAGCACGACCCGCTTGAGATTCCGTCCGGCGGCCTCAGCGAGGCGCCGGCCGGTCGCCGTCGAGCCCGTGAAGTTGATCCGCCGCACGGCGGGGTGCGTCGTGAACGTGTCGCCGATCGGGCCCGCCTGTCCCGGCGCGTGCGTGATGACGTTCAGCACACCCTCCGGCAGGCCGGCCTCCGCGAAGATCTCGCCCCAGAGCAGCCCGCCGACCCACGGAGACCACTCCGAGGGCTTGAGCACGACGGTGTTCCCGAGCGCGAGCGGCGCCGCGAGCGAGCGGGCCGAGAGGATGAGCGCCGCGTTCCACGGCGCAATCGCGGCGACGACGCCGACCGGGCGGCGGATGCCCATCGCGAACGCACCGGCGTCCGACGGGATGACCGTGCCGATCGGCTGGTAGGGGGTCGCCGCCGCCTGGCGGAACAGGCCCGGCACGAAGTGCATCTGGAACATCCCGAAGCCGAACGTGCACCCGGTCTCGCGCGCGAGGAGCGAGACGACCTCGTCCTGGCGCCGCTCGAGGATGTCGGCCGCCTTGAGGAAGACCGCCTGGCGCGCGGCCGGCGGCGTCTCCGCCCAGGCCGGGAACGCAGCCGCGGCGGCCTCGATCGCGCGTGCGGCGTCCGCACCGCCCGACGCCGGCACGACCGCGACCGTCTCACCGGTGAACGGGTCCTTGTCCTCGAAGGTCGCGCCGTCCGCGGCGTCCACCCACTCTCCGCCGATGAACTGCTTGACCTCGCGCACTTCCGTTGCGACTGCCATGGCTCTCCCTTCCTCAGCCGATGCGAAGCACGGGCTTGATCACCGCACCGGACTCCGCGTCGTGCGCGGCCCGGTCGATCTCGTCGAAGTCGTAGAACTCCATCATGCGGTCGACGGGGAACTCCCCGCGCCGCCACAAGTCGAACAACTGCGGCAGGAACTCCTTCGGCCGCGCCTCGCCCTCGACGATGCCGCGGATCACGCGTCCCGCCGACATCACGAAGAACACGTCGAACGAGGCCTCGGTGCCGAGGGCCGGCGCACCGACGATCCCGCACGTCCCGCACGGCGCGAGCACGTCGATCGCCTGCCGCACGACGACCGGTGAGCCCGTCGCCTCGAGCGAGTAGTCGACGGTCGCCCCGATCGTCTCGACGGGATCCTCGGTCGACGCGTCGACCGTCTGCGTCGCGCCGACCGTGCGCGCGAGCTCCAGCCGCTGCGCGCGCACGTCGACGGCGACGATCGTCGTACAGCCGGCGAGCCGCGCGGCCATCACGGCCGCAAGGCCGACGGCGCCGGCGCCGAAGATCGCGATCGAGCTTCCCGCCGGCGGCTTGAACGCGTTCAGGATGGCGCCCGCTCCGGTCTGGATGCCGCAGCCGAACGGCGCAGCGATCTCGAGCGGCACGTCGTCGGGCAGCTTGACGACGTTACGCGCACGGGCGACCGAGTGCGTTGCGAAGCTCGACTGCCCGAAGAAGTGCGCATTGACCTCCCCGCAACAGCTCGAGCCGTCCTCCGGCCGCGTCGCGGCGAAGTTGTGCTCGAAGAATGCGTAGCAGTACGCACCGAGCCCGCGCACACAGGCGGGACAGACGCCGCAGCAGTCGTAGCTCATCCCGACCCGGTCGCCCGGAGCGAACTCGGTCACTGCGGAGCCGACCGCTTCGACGACGCCGGCGCCCTCGTGCCCGAGCACGGCGGGGAGCGGCACGGGCAGCCACTGGTCGCGGCAGATCAGGTCGGTGTGGCAGATCCCCGACGCCGCGACGCGGACGAGCACCTCGTCGTCCCGCAGCGGCCCGAGCTCGAGCTCGCGCAGCGCGAACGGCCCGCCCTTCTGCTCGACGACCGCAGCCTTCATGACCGGAGCCGGTACCCGACCGGCAGGAGCTGGAGGTTGAAGCGGTCGCGCACGGCGCCCCAGAGGCCGCGCGGCAGGAACAGCGCGACACCGATCGCGATCCCACCGAGCAGCGTGAAGTACCACACGCCGTTCTGCGGCCCGTACTGCTGCAGGAGGTAGAGCACGACCGCACCGACGATCGGGCCCTCGAAGGTGCCGAGCCCGCCGACGAGCACCATGAAGATCATCTTCGCGCTCCAGTTGACTCCGAAGACCGAGTCCGGCCCGAGCGGGAGGATCGACAGCTGCCACGCGAGGATGACCGCACCGGCGGCCGTGCAGCCTGCGCCCGCGAGCACGAACAGCACGCCCTTTCCGAGCAGCACGCGGACGCCGACGGAGCGGGCGGCCTCCTCGTCGTCGCGGATCGCCTGCAGCGATGCGCCGAGCCGCGACCGGAGGAGCAGGAAGAGGATGACGAGCAGCACCCCCGCGAAGCCGAGTGCGGCCCAGTATGTGTAATGCGTCCGCTGCTCGGGCGAATAGCGGAGGTTGAACGCGAGCACGGCCGACGTCCCCGTGCCGCCGCCGAGCGTCGCGTCGAGCGAGACGAAGATCGCAAAGATCTCCGCGACCACCCACATGCCGATCGCGAAGGCGCCGCCGCGCAGCCAGAGCATCACTGCCGCGAGCGGCACGGAGATCCCGGCGCCGATCAGCGTCGCGATCAGCATCGCGAGGTACGGGTTGAGCGAGTGCTGCACCGAGAGGAAGACGACGGCGTACGCACCGATGCCGATGAACGCCTGCTGACCGACGGACACGAGCCCGCCGTAGCCGGCGAGCGCGTTCCACATGATTGCGAGGATGACGAGGAAGTAGAGCTGGATCAGGTTGTCGAGCGTGTTCTCGCCGAAGAGGAGCGGCGCGAACGCGAGCAGGACGATCAGCCCGGCGAGCGCCGTGGTGAAGGAGATCGAGACGCGCGTCCAGCGCTCGACGCGCCGTGCGGGTGCAGGCGCCGCAACCGCGTTCACGCCGAGGCTCCCCTGGGCAGGACGCGCAGGCCGCCCGCCTGCAGCGCCGTGCGGACGATCAGGACTGCGAGGAAGACGAGGTGCCCGCCGAGCGCGAAGTACTGGACGTCGATCTGTGCGCTCACCGTCTGCGCGACGCCGAGCACGATGCCGCCGAGCAGCGTCCCCCAGAGCGAGCCGAGGCCGCCGATCACGACGGCTTCGAACGCGTAGATCAGCTGTGTCGGCCCCGTGAACGGATCGAACGCCGAGCGCATCGCGTAGAAGACGCCGGCGAGTGCCGCCGTGGCGACGGCCAGCGCGGTCGCGTAGGCGTAGACGCGCCGCGCGTCGACGCCGAGCAGCTCGGCGGTGTCCGGGTCGGCGGCCGTCGCACGGAGCTCGCGGCCGATCTGCGTCCGCCGCAGCAGCAGCTGCAACCCACCGAGGACGACGACCGCGATGCAGAGGATCAGCGCGTCGAACCAGGGCAGCGTGAAGTGCGACGAGATCCGCCAGCTGGCGCCGCCGATCCGACCCGACGGCAGCGAGTGCACGTCGGGTGAGAAGGCGTACTCGAGGAGGTTCGCGATCACGATCAGGAGCCCGAAGGTCGTCAGCAGCGGCACGAGCTCGCCCGCGCGCAGGCTCCGCTCGAGCAGCGTCCGCTGGAGGACGTAGCCGACGACGAGAGCGCCGGGGAGCACGGGCAGCAGCGCGAGATACGTCGACATGTGGGCGTGCTCGACGAGGAGGAAGGCCATGTAGGCGCCGAGCAGCGCGAGGGAGCCGTGCGCGAGGTTGATGATCCGCATCACGCCGAACATCAGCGACAGCCCCGTCGCGAGCAGCGCGTACAGGCCGCCGAGCAGGATCCCGTGCAGGACGGCGTTCGCCCAGTTCATGCCCGCGCCAATCCGAAGTAGGCGTCGGTGACCTGCTCGCGCGTGAGCTCGCCCGCGGCGCCGGCCAGCACGAGCCGTCCCTCGAGCATGCAGACGACGCGCGTCGCGACCGACAGCGCGCGGCTGAGATCCTGCTCGACGAGCACGACTGTCGCATCCGATTCGAACAGCGGCCGCAGCGCCGCGTAGACGCCTTCGACTGCGATCGGGGCGAGCCCGAGCGACACCTCGTCGAGCAGCAGAAGGCGCGGATTCGTGAGCAGGGCTCGTGCGATCGCCGTCGCCTGCTGCTCGCCGCCCGAGAGGCTCTTCGCCGTCGTGTGCCGCAGCGGCGCAAGCAGCGGGAAGGTCTCGAGCACCTCGTCGAGCGTCCAGCGGCCCGTTCGTCCCGCAGCCGCCGAGATGCGAAGGTTCTCCTCGACGGTGAGCTCGGGAAAGAGCCGCCTGCCTTCGGGAACGAGCGAGATCCCAAGGCGCACCCGTTCGTGCGCGGAGAGCCGCGTCACGTCACGGCTGTCGAAGACGATGCGCCCGCCGCTCGGCCGGTGCGCGCCGGCGATCGTCCGCAGCAGCGTGGTCTTCCCGGCGCCGTTCGCACCGACGAGCGCGAGCGTCTCGCCCGCCTCGACGGCGAGCGAGACGTCTCGCACCGCCTGCAGCAGGCCGTGCCGCGCGTCGAGCTGCTCCAGCTCGAGCAGGCTCATGCGGCCGTCGTCCCGAGATAGGCGTCGATGACGCGCGCGTCCCGCATGACGGCCCCGGGATCGCCTTCGGCGATGACGCGGCCGCCGTCCATCGCGACGAGCCGCCCGACGACGCTGACGAGGACGTGGACGATGTGCTCGATCCAGACGATCGCGATTCCGCGCGCCTGCAGTAACCGGATCGTGTCGACGAGCGCCTCCGCCTCGGCGTCCGTGAGCCCGGCGCCGATCTCGTCCAGCAGGAGCACGGAGGGGTCGGTCGCGAGCGCCCGCGCGAGCTCGAGCCGCTTGCGGTGCAGCAGGCCCAGCCGCTCCGCGCGCCGGTTCGCGAGCTCGCCCAGGCGGCAGAGCTCGACCGCCGCGATCGCCCGCTCGTATGCATCCCGCCGGCGGCCGCCCGCGCCCGTCGCCGCGCCGACGAGCACGTTCTCGAACACCGTCATGTCGCCGACCGGCCGCGGCACCTGGTGGGCGCGGCCGACGCCGAGACGGCAGCGGCGGGCCGACCCGGCGCGCGTGACGTCGGTGCCGCGCAGCAGCACGCGCCCGTGCTCCGGGCGGAGCGACCCGGCGAGGACGTTGAGGAGGGTCGTCTTCCCGGCGCCGTTCGGCCCGACGATCCCGACCGCTTCGCCCGCGCCGACGGAGAAGTCGACGCCGTCGAGGACGACCAGGGCGCCGAAGCGCTTCTGGACGCCCTCGGCGGCGAGGATCGAATCGGTCACGAATACGGCTTCAGGTGACCGCCGATCGGGATCCTGTGGTCATCCGAGTGCTCGGCGATCGTGAAGTCGACCTTGAACTTCTTCGACTTCACCCACTGCCCGCCGGGGATCGGCGTCGGCACGACGTTCGACGGCACGCCGGGGCGTGCGGCGGCCCAGTTGAGAATGCCGATCGGCGTCTCCACCTTGAGCTTCTGCATCGCGCTCACGATCGCCTGCGGGTCGTGCGGGTCGCCTGCGGCCTTCAACGCGGCGGCGGCGACGTCGAACAGCGCGAGGCTCGCTCCGGTCTGCTGATTCCACTGCTTGTGCGAGTGCGCCGTGTAGCCCGCGCCGAGCGCCTTCGACGAGATGTTCGTCAGCGACGACTTGTACGGCCACGTCGGATGCCAGTAGCAGGCGCTTGCGAGGTTGTTCCCGATCGAGCCGAGCGCGGTGACCTGCGACGGGAAGAGCCCGGTCTTCGCGATCTGCGCGATCTTGACCTGCTTCGTCAGGCCCTGCTGTGCCGCCTGGCGCCAGAACGTCGCGAAGTCTGGCGGGATCGGGAACGTGTTGAAGATCTGCACGCCCTCCGACTTGAACTGGGAGATCTGCGCGGAATAGTCGTTCGTCCCGTCCTGGTACGCGCCCGGGTCGACGATCGTGTAGCCCGCCTTCGTGAGCAGCGGGCCGAGCGCCGCGCGGATCGCATTGCCGTCCGCGTCGTTCGGCCACATCACGCCGACCTTCTTGTTCGTCGCCACCTGCGGCCAGAGGTGCGTGTATGCGTCGAAGAAGTTCTTGACGCCGAAGCAGAAATGGAAGCCGAACCGGAACGGGTTCTTGGTCGGGTCCTTCGCGCCGCGGCCGAAGTACCACGCCTCCCACGGAACGACCGTCGTGACGTACGGGATCCCTGCGGCCTCGGCTGCATCCGCGACGGGGTTGACGTTCTCGGGCGTCGACGTCGCGAGCATGAGGTCGACCTTCACGCCGTGGAGGAGGTCGTTCGCGACCTGCGCAGCATGCGCCGGAGCCGACTGGCTGTCGCGATTGACGATCTGCACCGTGTAGCGCTTGCCGCCGATCTTCAGGCCGTTCGCAAAGGCGCGCCGGGCGAGCGAGAGGACGTACGGATCCGGCTCGCCGAACCCCGACGCCGGGCCGGTGATCGGGCTCACGAAGCCGAGCTTGATCGTGTTCGACGCCTCGGCGGCGCGACCGCGCGCCCATGCCGGCCCGGCGAGCGAACCGGAGACGGCGAGCCCGCCTGCACCGACCGCGCTGCGCTTCAGCAGCTCCCGTCTCGTGACCTTGCCGTCAGGCATCTGACCCTCCTGGTGTCGGACCGGGACCCCTGCAATGCGGCGACGCTACGACCCCACTTGCCCGGTTGTCAAGACGCTGTTCTAATAGTCGGAACGTGGCCGCCGAGGGTCATTCGCAGTCGCTCGAGCGCGGGCTCGCGATCCTCTCGTCCTTCCGCGACGGCCGGGCGCTCGTCGGGATCAGCGACCTGGGGCGCGAGCTCGGGCTCAGCCGGTCGACGGCGCACCGCTACGTCGCAACGCTCGCCGCGCTCGGCTACCTCCAGCAGGACGCGCCGACGAAGAAGTACCGCCTCGGGCCGCGCGTCCTCGACCTCGGGTTCTCGGCGATCAACTCGATGGAGCTGCGCGAGGTCGCGGCGCCGCACCTCCGCGACCTCAGCGACTCCACCGGCTTCACGGTCAACATGGCGATCCTCGACGACCTCGACATCGTCTACGTCGAACGTGTTCGCAGCGGCCAGGCGCGGCAGCGCGAGATCGACCTCAACCTCCACGTCGGGGCACGACTCCCCGCGTACTGCACCTCGCTGGGGAAGGTGCTCCTCGCCTACCTCCCGCCGCCCGACCAGCGGGACCGGCTCGCGCGCACGACGTTCACGCGCCGCGGCCCGAACACGCTGACGACGCGCACCGCGTTCGCGGCCGAGCTCCGGAAGATCCGCGCCCAGGGCTTCTCGATCAACAACGAGGAGCTCGCGTACGGCCTCCGCTCGATCGCAGCGCCGGTGCTCTCGCACGACGGCAGCGCCGCCGCCGCGATCAACCTCGCCGTCCACTCGACGATGCTCTCGGTCTCGGATCTCGTCGCGCGCTGGAGCCCTGCGCTCAAGCAGACAGCGGCGGAGATCTCGGCCCGGCTGGGCTATCGGTCGTAGGCGAGCAGGTCCCAGTCGGCGCCCGGCCGCCCGACCAGCGACGCGCTCGTCGGCAGCCCGCTGCGTGGGCCGAGCCCCGTCGGGAACGTGACGACGGGAAAGCCCGTCCAGTTCCAGTAGTACGTCAGCGACACCTCGGCGACGTCCGAGAAGGGCTCGTCGTAGCCGCGACCCCGGACCCGCGGCACGATCGGGACGGTCGGCTCGACGATCGCGTCGACGTCGTGCTCGTCGAACCACGCGACCCAGTGTGCGGCATCGCGCCGCCGCCGAGCCTGAAGCGGTGCGACGTCGACCGGGTGCGTCTCCGCGTACTCGAGGAACGCGCGCGTCGACGGCCTGTACCCCTCGCGGTTGTCGTCGAAGCGACGGTGCCACTCGCGCATCTCTGCGCACAGCAGGTCGAAGTGCGCCGCGCCGACGTCGAGCTGGAGCTCCGGCGCCGGTACGTCGACGAGGGGCAGTCGCGCGCAGAGCTCGTCGAAGCGCGCCGCGACATCGGGATCGAGCTCGCCGATGCGCGGGGACAGCGCGACCCGCCGCAGCGGCCGCCGCTCGCGCGGCGGCTCCACGTCGGCCATCGCGGCGAGCAGCGGCTCGCAGTCCCCGAGCGTTCGGGCCATCGGGCCGGCGTGATCGAGCGACGGCGCGAGCGGGACGATCCCGTCGATGGGGACGAGCCCGCGCGTCGGCTTGATCGTCGCCGTGCCGCAGAAGGCGGACGGGATGCGCAGCGAGCCCGCGGTGTCCGTGCCGGTCGCGGCCGGGGTCGTCCCGGCGGCGATCGCAGCGGCCGAGCCGCCGCTCGACCCGCCGGCGGAGCGGTCGTGATCCCACGGGTTCGCAACCTGGTCGGTCGTGCCGCCCGCCGCGAACTCGTGCGTGTGCAGATGCCCGAGCAGCACCATTCCCCGTGTCCGCAGGCGTGCCCAGGCGGTGCAGTCGGCGTCCGGGATCTCCCGCAGCAGCGCGGACGACGCCGTCAACGGAACGCCGGCCGCCGCATAGAGATCCTTCAGCCCGATCGGGACGCCGCAGAGCAACGGCACCCCACCCGCCGCCCGCCGCTCGTCGGCCGCCGCGGCGGCGGCGCGCGCCGCGTCCGCATACACGCGGATCCACGCTCCCGTGGTGTCGGCGTCGATCCGCGCGAGACACTCGCCGACGAGCTCACGCGACGACACCTCGCGGCGCTCGAGCGCGGCCGCGGCGTCGAGGACGCCGATCACGGCGCGAACTCGGGATCCTGCTCCACGGCGACGTCGAGCAGCAGCGGCCCGTCTCGATCCCGGATCGCCTCGTCGAGCGCCGCGACGAGCTGCGCGTGCGTCTCGACGCGCACCGACGGGCAGCCGAAGCCGGCGGCGAGGGCGCCGACGTCGAGGTGGCCCACCTGCGGCCACGGGACGCCGCCGGCATGGCGCTCGGCAAGGCGGTCCATCACCGCATACCCGCCGTTGTCGAGGATGACGTACACGACGCCGACGCCGTACTCGACCGCGCTCCACAGAGCCTGGATCGAGTAGAGCGCCGACCCGTCGCCAACGACGGCGACGACCGGCCGGTCCGGACGCGCCATGCGCACGCCGGTCGCAGCCGGCAGCGCGAAGCCGAGCCCGCCCATCGCCGCGCTGAGGAACCCGAGCGGCTCGACGGCGCGCAGGCGGCGGTGCAGCTCCGGGCGTGAGGAGGGGGTCTCCTCCACGACCACGGCATTCCGCGGCAACCGCTCCTGCAGGGCGTCGAGCACATGGCCGGCCCGCAACGGCTCCCCGGGCGGCAGCGGTTCCGCGAACCAGGGCGCCGGCCGGTCGCCGTCGCGCCGCCGGACCGTGCCCCCCACTTCCCGGCAGACCGCACGCGGCGGCCCGATGACCACGAGCTCGGCGGCAGCGCGGTGTGCCGCATCGGGATCGTCGGTGACGACGGCGACGCGGACGCCGGACGGCGTGTACCTGCCTTCGGCGTACGGATACTGCTTGAACGCAGCCGCGCCGACGCAGACGACGACGTCGTACCTCCCGAGCACCTCGCGAAGGCGCGTGCGGTCGGCCGGGAGATGCCCGGCGAAGAGCGGATGGTCCTGCGGGAAACCGGCCTGTCCGGAGAACGACTCCTGCCACACGTGCGCGGCGATCCGCTCCGCGAAGAAGACGACCTCGTGCCAGTCGTCGAGCGAGCCGACGACGAAGGCGGGCGCGCGTGCGTCGGACACGAGGTCGCGGAGCGCGTCGAGCCCGCCGGCGTCGACCGCCGCCGCGCGAAGCACGCGCGACGGCGCCGGACGCTCGCGCACGACGTCGGCCGGAGCCGCCCAGTCGTCCATCGGCACGATCACGAGCGCCGGCCCCCGGTGCGTGACCGCCTCGTGGGACGCGCGCACGAGCGCCGCGGGCACGTCCTGCGGCCGTGGCGGCTCGTCGACCCAGACCGGGTACTCGCCGGCGAGCGAACGGAGACGCCCTGTGAGAAACGGCTCCGAGGCGAGATGCCGGCGGTCCTGCTGGCCGACGAGGACCACGAGCGGCACCCGATTGACGCGCGCGGTGGCAAGCGCCCCCACCGCGTTGCCGAGACCCGCCGTCGTGTGCAGGACGGCGAGCGCTGCGTCGCCGCGCCCGAGCGCGAACCCCGTCGCCAGGCCGACGACGGAGGCCTCGTGCAGGGCGAGCACGAAGCGCAGGTCGGCGGGGAGGCCGACGAGCAGGGGCACCTCCGTCGAGCCCGGATTGGCGAACACCGTCGTCAGGCCACGCTCGCGCAGCGTGTCGAAGAACGCCTCCCGGACCGTGGCTGTCAGCGGTGCGTCACTTCGTCACGACGAACGTGCCACGACCTTTCGCCTTCCCCGTCGCGGACCACTTGTACTTGCCCGACGAAAGCTTGACCGTGAAACGGAAGGTCCCCTTCGCCTTGATCCCGGTCGACTTCGTCACGCCGGCGCCGGTCACGGTGAACCCGGCCGTCGACGATGTGTCCTTGACGATGAGGATGTAGCTGCCGGGGTCGAGACGCGTCGCGAGCTTCCCTGCCTGCTTGATCGTGGCAGCCTTGCCGACGGAGGCCTCGAGCAGCCCGGATGCAAAGCCAGTTCGGATGTCGCTCGGGAAGAGCTGCGTGAAGTTCGGCAGCGACGTGATGACGCCGTACTGCTTCGCATACTTCGCGAGCTGCAGCAGCTGCACGCGGTCGATGCTCGGCGACCACACGGGCAGGTGCGGAACGTTCCCGCCCGGGAGCGCCCGGATCTCGTCCGGATGCGTCTGCGCGTACTGCAGCGACTCGTTCATCGCGAGCCGGAAGTTCTTCGCAGTCGTCGGATTGGCCTTCATCCAGTCGTTCAGCGCTGCATAGCCGCCGTTCGGGAAGAAGTTCCCGAGCGTCGGCCCGGGCGCCATGACGATCCGATCGCCGTCGATGTTGACCGCCTGCGAGAGGAAGGGCTCCGGCGTCCAGATCGCGTCGACCTGGCCGTTGTTGAGGGCCGTCCGCATCGAGGGGAAGGGAATCGCGACGAGCTTGATCGAGTTCGGGTCGACGCCCGCCTTCTGGAGCGCCGCCTTGATCACGACCTCGCCGACGCCTTTGAGGGCGTTCGCAGCAATCGTCTTGCCGGCGAGATCCGCCGGTGCCCGGATCGAGGAGCTCCCCTTGACGAGGATGTCCTGCCAGTTGTCCGTCACGTTCGTGCCCTCGACCTCGCTCGCCGCGACGAGCGTGAGCGGGATCCCGGTGGTGCGGGCGATCATCATCGGCACGTAGCCGAGGTAGCCGATGTCGCCGTTGTGGTTCGCGAGCGCGAGGACGATGTCGTTGCCGCTCTGAAGCGTCTGCGTCTTGATCTCGATGCCGTGGTTCGCGAAGAACCCCTTCTGGACGCCGAGCGTCATGGGCAGTGCATTGCTGATCGGCAGCGTGTCGACGGTGACCGTCGTCAGCTGAGCCCGGCCGGGGGCGCCGGCCGCGACGCTCGTGAAGACGGCCAGTGCGACCAGCAGGGCGGCGGCGAGCGCCGAAGCCTTCATCCCAACCCTCCCCTTCCGCGAACGATTGGGCGCGACCGTACGCGCGAGAGGTGCCGAGTGTCAAGACGCCGTTCCGAATAGCGGGACGCATGCGTCGGAGCATGCGTTATACATCGGCGCATGCTCGCGCCCGACGCGCTCGCCCCTGCTGCACCGGCGACGCGTGTGCGCCTCTCGACGCGCGGGATCGCTTTGCCGACCCTGTCGGTCGCGGCCTCGCTCGCGCTGTGGGAGCTGATCTCCCGGACGAACACGATCTCGCAGCACGACCTCCCCGCCATGAGCACGAGCTTTCGCGCGCTGTGGCACCTGATGGAGACCGGCGCGTTCTGGCTCGCGTTCCTGCGCACGGTCCGGGGCTGGGCCCTCGGGCTCCTCATCGCGGCGGCGCTCGCCGTGCCGATCGGGATCGTGCTCGGCTCGTTCGAGCTCGCAGCCCGAGCGTTCCGCGTGCCGATCGAGTTCCTCCGCCCGATCCCGAGCGCGGTGCTGATCCCCGTCCTCTTCCTGACGCTCGGGACGAACATCAGGAGCGAGATCTTCCTCGCGACCTTCGGTGCGTTCTGGCCGCTGCTCGTGCAGACGATGTACGGCGTCCGCGACGTCGATCCGGTCGCGCTCGACACCGGCCGCTCGTTCGGGCTCTCCCGCCTCGAGCGGCTCGTCCGGATCACCCTTCCGAGCTCGGTCCCGTACATCGCGACCGGCGTCCGAATCGCCTCGACCGTCTCGCTGATCCTCGCCTTCACGGCCGAGCTGTTCATGGGCATCCCCGGGCTCGGCCAGAAGGTGAACGTCGTGTCCTCGTTCGGGGAGACCGACAAGGTCTTCGCCTACGCGATCGCGGTGGGCTTCCTCGGGCTCGCGATCCATCTCGTGTTCAGCGGGCTCGAGCGGCGCGCGCTGCGCTGGCACCCATCGCAGCGGCGGGGAACGGCGTGACGCGCAGGCGTACGCTCGCAGTCGGGCTCGAGATCCTCGTCCCGGTGCTGCTTCTCCTCGGCTGGCAGCTGTACACGGTGCACGCGCACTCGTTCAAGTTCCCGCGCCTCTCGACGATCCTCGTCGACTTCAAGAAGGAGTGGCTCTTCGCGCACGTGGGATCGGACCTCGTGCCGAGCCTCGAGCGCATCGGCGCGGGGTTCGCGATCGCGACCGTCGTCGGCATCGCGCTCGGCGTGCTCCTCGGCATGTCGACGGTGCTGAGGCGGATCGCGACGCCCCACATCGAGTACTGGCGGGCGATGCCGCCGCCGGCGCTGCTCCCGATCTCGATCATCCTCCTCCACTCGATCCAGAATCGGCAGAAGGTCGCGTTCATCGCGTTCTTCTGCGTCTTCCCCGTGCTGCTCAACACGATCGATGCCGTGCGTGGGATCGACCCGACGCTGATCGACACAGCCCGCTCGTACCGCGTCCCGTGGCAGCAGCGCGTGTGGCGGATCGTGCTTCCGTCTGCGCTGCCGCAGATCGTCGCGGGCATGCGGAACAGCCTCGCGCTCGCCGTGATCATGATGGTGCTGAGCGAGTACTTCTCGTCGTCGAGCGGCGTCGGCTACCAGCTGCTGATCTCCAAGAACACGTTCCAGTTCGGGCCGATGTGGGCGGCGATCGTCTTGATCGGGCTGCTCGGCTACCTGCTGAACGCGCTCTTTCTCCTCATCGAGCGCCGGTTGCTCGCGTGGCACCGCGGTTGGCGGGCCGCCACGCCGCAGTGAGCATCCTGGAGATCAAGGAGCTGGGAAAGACGTACGGCACGGGCCCGCGTGCCACGCACGCGGTCGGGCGCGTCACGTTCGACGTGGAGGAGCGGGAGTTCGTATGCGTCGTCGGGCCGTCCGGCTGCGGCAAGACGACGCTTCTCAAGGGAATCGGCGGGCTGCTCGAGCCGACGCGCGGCGAGGTGCTCGTGAACGGGCGGCGCGTCACCGAGCCGCCCCCCGAGACGGCGCTCGTCTTTCAAGAGTACGGACGCTCGCTCATGCCGTGGACGAGCGTGCGCAGCAACGTCCTCCTTCCCCTGCGCCACAAGAAGCTCGACCGCGCGGAGCGGGGACGGCTCGTCGAGGAGGCGGTCGAAGCGGTCGGCCTCACGCGGTTCCTCGACCACTATCCCTGGCAGCTCTCCGGCGGCATGCAGCAACGGGTCGCGATCGCGCGCGCACTCGCCTACCAACCTGCGATCCTCCTGATGGACGAGCCGTTTGCGTCGGTCGACGCGCAGACGCGCGGCGACCTCGAGGACCTCATCCTGCGCGTGCGCGAGGAGTTCGGGATCACGATCCTCTTCGTCACCCACGACATCGACGAGTCCGTCTACCTCGCCGACCGCGTGATCGTGCTCACGCACTCCCCGACGGAGGTGAAGGAGATCGTCCCGGTGCCCCTGCCGCAGCCGCGCGACCAGATCGCGACGAAAGCATCGCCCGAGTTCGTCGAACTGCGCGCGCACGTCCAACGACTCATCCGCGTCGAGCGCGTTCCCGCTTCCGTCTAGAAAGAGGAGCCCGATGGCACCACGCACCCGTCCCCCCTTCCGCGCCGACCATGTCGGCTCGCTCCTCCGACCGCGTCGGCTGCTGCAGGCGCGCGAGGACCACGCCGCCGGACGGATCGACGACGTCGAGCTGCGGGGGATCGAGGACGAAGCGATCCGCGAGGTCGTTCGGATGCAGGAAGACGTCGGGCTGCAGTCGGCGACGGACGGCGAGTTCCGCCGCGCGTCCTGGCACATGGACTTCATCTACCAGCTCGACGGCGTCACGAAGGAGGCCGGCCACATCGCCGTCAAGTTCTTCAACGAGAGCGGCGAGATCGAGTTCACGCCGGCCGCACTCCACGTCGACGGGAAGCTCGGCGTGTCGCAGACGATCTTCGGCGACGCGTTCGAGTTCCTGCAGGAGTGCGTGACCACGAACACGCCGAAGCTGACGATCCCGTCGCCGAGCATGGTCCACTACCGCGGCGGGAAGGCGTCGATCGACGAGAGCGTCTATCCGACGACGGACGAGTTCTGGGCCGACCTCACCGCCGCCTACCGCGAGCAGGTGCGACGGCTCGGCGAGCTCGGCTGCACCTATCTCCAGTTCGACGACACGAGCCTCGCCTACATGAACGATCCGCATCAGCGCGAATACATCGCGTCGATCGGCGGCGATCCGGAACGGCAGCACGTCGAGTACATCCACCACATCAACGAGGCGCTCGCGCAACGGCCGGAGGGCATGTCGGTGACGACCCACATGTGCCGCGGCAACTTCCGGTCGTCGTGGGCGGCGGAGGGCTCGTACGACTTCGTCGCCGAAGCGCTGTTCAGCGAGCTCGAGGTCGACGGCTACTTCATGGAGTGGGACGACGAGCGCTCGGGCGGCTTCGAGCCGCTCCGCCTCGTGCCGAAGGGAAAGCAGGTCGTGCTCGGTCTCGTGACGACGAAGCGCGGCGACCTCGAGGACCGCGAGCTCCTGCTCCGGCGAGTCGACGAGGCGTCGCAGTTCGTGGACGTGGAGCAGCTCTGCCTGTCGCCGCAATGCGGCTTCTCCTCGACCTTCGAGGGCAACGACCTGACGTATGAGCAGCAGGTGGCGAAGCTCCGCCTGATCGTCGAGGTGGCGCAGGAAATCTGGGGTTAGCGCGCCGTTAGGGCGCGATTGGAGCGCCTTCCTACCTTCCTCGCGTCGTCACTCGATTCGAGGAGGAGCAGCAATGCGCAAGTGGATGATCGGCGCGGCGCTCGTCGCCGTTGCCGGGGCGGCCGTTGGGATCGCGATCGGCGTCTCCTGGCTCCGCAACTACGGCCACCGGACGGTAACGATCGCCGGCGACCAGATCGGCTGCGTCTACGGCGACGCGGCGAGCGGCCACAGGTTCGAGCGGTCGCTCCAGCCCGGTGAGCGGGCACGCGTCGGCAACGGCGACCAACTCGTCGTCCTGCCGACCGGCGACCAGATCTACAACGTCACGACGTCGCCGAACCGCACCGAGCAGGCGCCGTCGCGCGTGCTCGCGTTCACCCAGGGTCAGACGGCGGTGTGGGTCGAGGGCGTCCTGAAGTTCCGCTTCAACACGGCCGGGGACAAGGCGTGCCGCTGGTACTCGAAGTACGGGCTGCAGACCGCGTCGTACGGCGACCTCGGCTTCACCGTTCGGAGTGGGATCGAGCAGAAGCAGACCGGATGGTTCCGGTTCCTCGCGGAGGCGCACGGCGACACGCTGCGGCAGGTCGTCCACGACGGGTCGAGTGCCTGGACGTGGCAGCAGCTCGCGTACGGCTCCGACCCGGGCGTCGAGACCACGCCGACGAGCGAGCCGATCAGCGTCGGCTACGGCAAGCACATCGGCGCGATGTTCACGAAGTACCTCGACCTCAACCTCGGCGACCGCTACTTCTGCGGCGTCCAGCCCGGGCTGACCGGGCCCGGCACCCAGCCCGGCTGCCCGCCGACGTACTTCCAGATCCTCAGCGTCTATCCCCGCGATCCGCTGCTCGCGAAGGAGCACGACAAGCTGAAGCAACTCGATGCCCAGCTGACGCGGCAGCGCCAGGCGGCGAAGCTGAAGGCGATGAACCGCTCCGTTGCGATCGCCTCGGCGAAGGCGCAGCGCAAGGTGATCCTCGAGCAGATCGTCAACACGCGGCTCGACG
>DATCJJ010000010.1:0-28510 GCA_036562845.1 Gaiellaceae bacterium
AAGCGAGGAGGCCCCCGGCTGCGGCTCCGGGGGCCTCCTCGAAGGGCTCGCCGATCCTGTGAGGGCTTCGGAAGCTCGGCTCTGCGGCCCAGCCGCGCCTCCTGCCCGTCACCGGATGCGCCGGCGCGCCCCCTGCAAACCTGAGCCTGGCGTCCGGCCTGGTTGCAAGGTGGCCTGACTATAGGCCTCCTGTCCCGATCAGTCAAGTAGCTCGGTCAAGTGATTTGCGGTACCGTCCACTTGACCGATTTATCAGGCAAACATGCCCCGCAAGGGGGATGCCCACCCGGAGGTTCTCCACTTTGGTGAAGCAGGCCGCATGAACGAGAATGCCGCAACTCGGACCCACAGCGCCGCCGCGACCGGGCTTCGCCTGGGCGAGCGCCTCCGCCAGCTCCGCGTTGCCGCGGGCCTGACGCAGAGCGAGCTCGCGGGCGAGCGCTTCTCCAAGGAATACGTCTCCCAGATCGAGCGCGGCAAGACGCGTCCGACCCGCGAGACAATCGAATGGCTCGCCGTGCGGCTCGGCGTCGACGCCGGCTTCCTCGCGAACGGCGTCGCCACCGACGAGCGCGGCCGCCTCGAGGGTGCGCTCGCGCGCGCCGAGGCGCTGTTCGAGGCCGTCAAGAACGAAGAGGCGGACGTCGAGTACGAGACGCTCGTCCCGCAGGCGCGCGCGATGGGCGTGCCGGAGATCGCAGTCCGGGCGCTCCTCGGCGCCGGCAAGACGCGCATGCGCCTCGGCCGGCTCCGCGAGGGCCTCGAGTTCCTGAACGAGGCGCGCACGATCGTCGAGGGCGGGACGTTCTCCGACCTCGAGCGCGCGGAGGTCTTCTACGCGCTCGGCGTGTGCCGCTACCAGCTGAACAGCGTCCAGACGGCCCTCGGCCTCCTCAACGAGGCGCTTGCGCTCTCCGAGCGCTCGGGCATGCCGTCCGACTCGCTCCGGTCGAACGTCCTCTCCTGGCGCTCGCGCTGCTGGCGCCGGATGCGGGACTACGAGGCCGCGCGCGAGGACATCGAGCGCGCGCTCCAGCTCGCCGAGGACGCGAACGACCCGCGGATGATCGGCGCCGCGTACTTCCAGGCGTCGCTCGTCGCCGACCGCGAAGGGCACTGGGTGCTCGCGCGGAACTATGCGGAGAAAGCGCGCTCGGCGTACGAGGAGCTCGCCGACCGGGTGCAGTTCGGCCGGTTGACGAACAACCTCGGCACGCTGAACTTCCTCCTCGGCAAGACCGAGGATGCCGTCGCCCAGCTGAAGGAGGCGTTCTCGATCGCCCTCGACAACGGGCTCGAGCAGGATGCGGCGCAGGCCGTCTCGTCGCTCGCGACGATCAACCTGCGCACCGGCGAGCCGGCGAAGGCGGCCGAGCAGGCCCAGCACGCGCTCAAGCTGCTCGAGGGCCACGAGGACTACCTCGACGAGATCGGCAACGCGCACCTGACCCTCGGGCGCGCACAGCTCGAGCAGGGGATGCTCGACGAGGCGGAGCAGTCGTTCGTGGCCGCCGAGGCGAGCTTCGAGCAGCTCGGCTCCGCCAGCCATCGCGCGGCAGCGTGGGTGGCCCGCGGCGATCTCGCATCACGCCGCGGCGACGACAGGCTCGCAGCACATCTCTACCGCACCGCGGCAGAGGCTCTCCAGGATGTCCGGTTCTAGTCGCTCGAGACGCGAGAGGAGGTGACGACATGACGAAAGCGCGGCTCCTTTATCTGCTCGTGTTCGCCGCTCTTCTGGCCTTCTACCTCGGCTGCATGTACAAGGGGCATGGGCCGAATGACGGCGGCTGGATTCTCTAAGCGGGACGGCGATTCGACATAGCGTTGTCCCGCTAGCCGCCGCGCAACGTGCCCCGATGCGCTCGGGGTCCGTGCCATTGCCGTGCGCGGCGGCTGCGGGGGCCGTCCCGTGTTTCCTGGGCGGCCAACGCGGAGACGTGGCAGGACGTGGGCGTACGCCTGGACCGCACGCGCCGTGCGCTGCAGGTGACGAAGGTCGCGCGGGAAGCCGGCCTTCGTCGGGTGCTGGCCGAGATCGGCGCCGTCGGCAACCGCCAGGCGACGCGCGAGGGCGCCCGGGGGTTTCGCGAGGCACTCGAGCAGCTGGGGACGACGTACATCAAGCTCGGGCAGCTCCTCTCGTCCCGCCCCGATCTCCTGCCCGACATCTACATCGAGGAGCTGTCGCAGCTCGTCGACCAGGTGCCGCCGGTGTCGTTCGTCGACATCGACGCGACGATCCGCGCCGACCTCGGCGACGACGTCTTCGCGAGCATCGATCCAGAGCCGCTCGCCACCGCATCGATCGCGCAGACCCATCGCGCACTGCTCACGAGCGGCCGCGAGGTCGTCGTGAAGGTCCGCCGGCCGGGCATCGTCGACGAGGTCGAGCTCGACCTCGACGTCCTACGGTCGACGGCGCGGCTCGTCGCGGGCCGCTCCGAGACGGCGCAGCTGCTGCAGGTGGAGGCCCTCGTCGACGAGCTCGAGGTCCACATCCGTCAGGAGCTCGACTTCGTCGAGGAGGCGTACAACACGGAGTTGATCGCGAGCCTCGTCGAGGACTACGAGCTGATCTTCGTGCCGCAGGTGATCCGGCCGCACGTGACCGAGCGCGTGCTCGTGCTCGAGCGGGTGGACGGCGAGAAGGTGACGGAGGGCCACGGTCTCGCACCGCAGGTCGCGCACGACCTCGCGCGGCAGTTCTTCAGCGCCTACGTCCGCCAGGTCGTCGTCGAGGGCGTGTACCACGCCGACCCGCACGCCGGCAACGTCTTGCTCACGCGCGACGGGCGGCTGGCGCTGATCGACTTCGGGCTGCTCGGCCGGCTCGACGACGACACGCGGCGCGGTCTGTCCCTGCTGCTGCTCGCGCTCGCGCAGAACCGGGCCGACGACGTCGCCGACCTGATCGTCTCGCTGTCGCTGTCAAACCTCAAGTCGAACGAGGCGGGCTTCCTCCACGACGTCCGGCGCAAGCTGCCCCGCTTCCACTGGCGGCCGTTGTCGGGGATCCGCGCCGGCGAGTCGCTTGCGGATCTCCAGCGGCTCGCGCTCCAGCATGCGATCGCGCTCCCGACCTCGTTCGCGCTCGTCGGCAAGACGCTCGCGCAGGCGGACTCGATCGCCCGCGTGCTCGACCCGGAGCTCGATCCGATCGCGCTGATCGAGGACGAGGCGGTCGAGGTGATGCTCATCGAGGCCGAGCGCCGGCTCGAGCCGAACCGCCTGTTCGCGTATCTCTACACCCAGCTCGATCCGTTGACGCGGCTGCCGAGGCGTCTCGGCCACGTGCTCGCGGAGATCGAGCAGGGCGGGCTGAAGATCGGCGTGCAGCCGACCGGCCTGAGCGAGCTCGAGGCAAACCTCCGCTCGATCGCAAACCGCGTCGGTGCGGCGATCATCGTCGCGGCGCTGCTGCTCTCGTCGTCGATCATCGTCCGCGTGCACCGATTCGAGTGGGTCGGCGTCGTCGGGTACGCGCTCGCGGTGGTGCTCGGCATCTACATGATGTGGAAGATCATCCGCACGCCCGGTGAGCTTTGAGGACCTTCGCCGACATCTCTGTCTCGCTCGACGGCTACGTCGCCGGGCCCGCGCCGTCGCTCGAGGAGCCGCTCGGCCGCGGGGGCGAGCAGCTGCACGCGTGGGCGTTCCGCCTCGCGGCGTGGCGGCGGGCGCACGGGTTCGACGGCGGTGAGGACGGGCCCGAGTCGCGCTGGGTCGAGGCGATCGCCGAGCGCACGGGGGCGTACGTGATGGGCCGCCGGATGTTCAGCGGCGGTGCAGGCCCGTGGGACGACGACCCGAACGCGACGGGCTGGTGGGGCGACGAGCCGCCGTTCCACGCTCCGGTCTTCGTCGTCACGCATCATCCTCGCCCGTCGCTCGAGCTGACCGGGACGACGTTCACGTTCGTGACGGACGGCGTCGCCTCGGCGCTCGCGCAGGCTCGCGAAGCCGCAGGCGAGCGCGACGTCCAAGTCTCGGGCGGCGCCGACGTCATCCAACAGGCGATCGAGCTCGGGCGGGTGGACGAGCTGCAGCTGCACACGGCGCCGGTCGTGCTCGGCGCCGGCACGGCGCTGCTCGACGGAGTTGCACCGGCGGCGCTCGAGATCGTCGAGACGATCGCGACGCCGCAGGCGACGCACGTGCACTACCGGATTACGAAGACGCACAGCTGACTCGGAGTGTCTTCCGACACGACGCCGCGACCGTGTTCGCGAGCCCGGGACGTTCCCGGTCGAGCGAAAGGAAGCGTCATGTTCCAGTCCGCCAAGAAGGTCGGAGCCGCACTCGTCGCGGTCGCCGCGCTCGCCGTCGGCGGCGCAGCGATCGGCAGCGCGGCGACGTCGCAAGGCGCGACGACCGTCACGACGACACCGTCCACGCACGCGCCGCCGGGCAACATGCGCGCGCCCGGCACCGCCGCCCACGAGGACGCAGAGAAGCCGGTGACCGGCGACGCCGCCGACGAGGCGAAGGCAGCGGCCCTGAAGGCGGTCGGCAGCGGCACTGCCGGCGACGTCACGACCGACTACTTCGGCACGGGCTACGAGGTGACGGTGACGAAGTCCGACGGCAACACGGTCGAGCTGCACCTCGACAGCTCGTTCGACGTCAGGCAGGGGCCGCCTGCGCGGTGAGAGCTACGCCCCGCTGAGCGGGACGTCACCGCTCCGCGAGCCCATGCGCTCGATGACGACCTGCGGGATCCGCGCGTGCGGCGAGAGGCGGAGGCACATGCGCACCACCTCGGCGCAGTCCTCCGGCTGGATCATCTCGTCGCCGCGGATCCCGCTCCACTCCGCCATCGGCGTGTCGACGAAGCCGGGGCAGATCGCGATCGCGCGGACGCCGTCGCCGTCGAGCTCCTCGTTCAGCGACTTCGTCAGGGAGATGACCGCAGCCTTCGTGGCGCCGTAGGTGGCGAGGCCCGGCGTCGGCAGCGTGCCGGCGATCGACGCGAGGTTGACGATCAGCCCCTGCGACTCGCGCAGGAGCGGGATCGCGGTCTGCGTGACGAGGAAGAGGCCGCGCAGGTTGACGCCGACCTGGAGGTCGAAGTGCTTCGCCGGCAGCTGGTCGACGGTGCCCGCGATGCCGATGCCCGCCGAGTTGACGAGCACGTCGAGCCGGCCGAACCGCTCGCGGTGCTCGGCGACCAGCCGTGCACACTCGTCCGCGTCACCAACATCCGCGGCGACCGCGGCGGCGCCGAGCTCGTCGGCCGCCGCCTGCACCTTCTCTGCGCGGCGCGAGACGAGCGTGAGCGCGTAGCCCTCGTCGCGCAGCATCCTTGCGATCGCGCGGCCGATGCCCGACGACCCGCCCGTGACGAGTGCAGCCCGCTCCATATGCGTTCTCTATCAGAAGGGCAATCGTTGCCAGAGGCGAAAACCGCGCACGAGGGCGTCCTCACTGACGTCCTTCTCTCCCCTAGAAGACGGCGGCGCAAGCCGCCGTCTTCGTACCATGAGACGGTGAGCACGTTGACGAGCCTCACCGTGGGCGGCGGCTGTGCGGCGAAGTACTCGGCGGCCCGGCTGCAGAAGCTGCTCGAGGGCTTCGTGCCGGTGGAGGCCGAGAACCTCCTTGTCGGGCTCGCGCCGGCCGACGACGCCGCCGTCTACAAGCTCGACGACGAGCGGGCGCTCGTCTTCACGCTCGACTTCTTCCCGCCGCTCGTCGACGACCCGGCCGCGTTCGGCCGCATCGCCGCGACGAATGCGTTGAACGACGTGTTCGCGATGGGCGGCTCGCCGCTGCTCGCGCTCTCGATCGCCGCGTTCCCGGAGGAGCTCCCCGACGAGACGCTTGCCGCCGTCTTCGCTGCAGCGGACGAACAGGTGCGCGCAGCGGGAGCCCTGCTCGCCGGCGGGCACACGATCCGCGACGTCGAGCCGAAATACGGGCTCGCCGTCGTCGGCACCGTGCATCCGAACGGGGTGTGGGCGAAGAGCACTGCACGTCCCGGCGACGCGCTCTTTCTCACGAAGCCGCTCGGCACCGGGCTGGTGCTCGCCGGCAAGGGGGACACGAACGAGGCCGTCACCTGGATGACGACGCTCAACAAGGAGGCGGCGGACGTCGTGCGCGCGTTCGCGCCGAACGCCGTCACCGACGTCACCGGCTTCGGGCTGTTCGGGCACGCCCACGAGATGGCTGACCGCAGCGGCGTGCGGATCGTCATCGACGCGTTGCCGCCGCTCGCCGGCGCGCTCGAGCTCGCGCGCGACGGCGTCCGCACCGGCGGCGATCGCCGCAACCGCGAGTTCGCGCCGGTCGAGGCCGACGGCGCGCCGGAGGAGGTGCTCGCGCTCGGCTACGACGCGCAGACCGCCGGCGGGCTCCTCGTCTCGCTGCCCGCCGAGAAGGCGCTGTCGCTGCAGAGCGAGTTCGAGCGGCGCGGCCTCTTCCTCGCGCGCGTCGGCCGCGTCGAGGCCGGCACCGGCCTGGCGCTAGCCTGGGCCGGGTGAGCACGGCTGCATCCGCTGCGCCGCGCCGACTCGAGCTGTCGGAGGCGCGCTTCCGCCACCTCGCATGGTGGACCGTCGGCTGGCTGATCCTGATCATCGCGACCGGCGCGACCGTGCGCGTCACGGGCTCGGGGCTCGGCTGCCATCACTGGCCGGGCTGCGCGGCCGGCGAGTTCCTCCCCGCCCAGGGCTATCACTCGGACGTCGAGTTCGGGAACCGCGTCGTCGCGAGCCTCACGGTCTTCACGACACTCGTGTTCGCCGTCGGCGCGACGCTCGCGCGGCGTCGGGTCGCACTCGCCTGGCTCGTCTTCGCCGGGACGCTCGCGCAGGCGCCGCTCGGCGCGATCACGATCCATTACGGCCTCAACCCGTACCTCGTGATCACGCACCTGCTGCTCTCGCTCGTCGTGCTCGGGCTCGGTGTCGCCGTCGCGGCGGCCGGCGACGCTCCGCCGTTGCCGGATCGAGCGCGGTTGGCCGGTGCGCTGCTGCTCGCGGCGACGGCGTTCCTCGTCGTGACGGGGACGCTCGCAACCGCGTCCGGCCGTTTCCCCGGCTCGAGCGGCGACAAGCACGTGCGGCGCATCGGCGCGTTCGATCCGGCCGTGGCGCTCCACGTGAAGGCGGTCGCGACGTTCGGCGCGTGCTTCCTGTTGCTGGCTGCGTGGGCCTGGCTCCATCGCGCCCGCTATCCCTGGCTCGTGCGCGGCTGCGCCGGTCTGCTCGTGATCCTCGCGGCGCAGATGGCGATCGGCGAGATGCAGTACCGCCTCTACGGGTCGATCCCGTGGGCGGTCGTGCTGCTGCACGTCGCGGTCGCCGCATCCCTCTTCGCGTGGGCGGTCGGCTTGGTGACCCGGGTCTGGCGGCCGATCCGTAACTAGACTCGGAAGATGTCTGAGCTCAGCGTGTCTTTTCGGCCGAAGCTGCGCGACCCGGTGCTGGTCGCGGCGTTCCGCGGCTGGAACGACGGCGGCCAAGGCGCGTCGCTCGCGGCTGGGTATCTCGCGAAGGCGTGGGCGGCGGAGCGGTTCGCCGAGATCGACGCCGAGCAGTTCTACGACTTCCAGGTGACGCGGCCGATGGTCTCGCTCGAGGACGGGACGACGCGCCGGCTCGAGTGGCCGGACAACGGCTTCTTCCACGCGACGGTCCCGGGCACCGGGCGCGACGCGGTGATCCTCATCGGCACGGAGCCGAACCTGCGCTGGCGGACGTTCGCCGGCCTCGTGCTCGGCCTCGCCGAGGACCTCGAGGTGCGGCGGGTCGTCACCTTCGGCTCGCTGCTCGCCGACGTCCCGCACACGCGGCCGTCGCCCGTGACGGCGGCGGCGACCGATCAGCGGCTCGTCGAGGAGTTCGGGCTCGAGCCGTCGCGATACGAGGGGCCGACCGGGATCGTCGGCGTGCTCCTCGACGCGTCGCGGCTCGCCGGCATTCCCGCGCTCAGCCTGTGGGCCGCGGTGCCGCACTACGTCTCGCTCGCGCCGAGCCCGCGCGCCGCGCTCGCACTCGTGAATCGGTTCGGCGAGCTCATGCACATGCACGTCGACACGGGGGATCTCGAGACGGCGGCCGACGAGTACAGCGAGCAGGTGAGCGAAGCGGTGTCGACCGACGCCGACACGGCGGCGTACGTCGAGGAGCTCGAGCGCCGGGTCGACATGCTGAGCGCAGAGGAGGAGCTGCCGTCCGGCGACTCCCTCGCCGCCGAGCTGACCCGCTTCCTTCGCGAGCGCGACGAGCAGGACGAGCGCGACGAAGGGCCCGACGGACCTGCTTCGTAGCGCAGCCGAGCCACTCGCCTTCCTTCTCGAGGTGAGCGCGCTCGCAGCGGTTGCGTACTGGGGCTACGTGACCGCGGGTGTGTCGCTCGCGATCGTGCTGCCGGTGGCGCTAGCCGTTTTCTGGGGTGTCTTCTGCGCCCCGAGGCGCCGCGTCGACCTTGGCACGTGGCCGACGTTTGGGCTTCGCGTCGCCGTTCTGCTCGCTGCCGCTCTCGCGCTCGGCGGGTGGCTCGGCATCGCCCTTGCGGTCGCGGTCGTTCTCGACAACGCCGCCCTCGCCGCTCTCGGCAGGCCCGTCGCCGGCGCCTGACGCCGGCTTCCGCCGTCGCCGCCGTTTCGGCTTCGGCTGCTCGTCGCCTTCGGTCGCCTTCGCGTCGCCGTCCGTCTCGGGGGCCGCGACGGCCGCCTCCGGCGTCGCGCCCTTCTTCTTCCGGCGGCGGCGCCTGCGGTTCCGCGACGCCTGCTGCTTCGGCGCCGGCAGGTTCTCGCTCAGCGCGAGCGCGACCTCCTGGATCGCCCCGAGCTCCTCACGCGCCTCCTCGAGCAGCTTCGTCGACCGCGGGGTGTAGCCGTCGGCCGACGCGAGCAGCGCCGCGCCGACCTGTAGCGGCTGCTCCTTCGCGAGCTTGACGAGCTTCGCCGCGTTTTCCTCGTGCCGGTGGCCGCGCGAGTTCGCGAGCGCGCCGAGGAGCCGCTTCGCCTCCGGATACTCGGACGACGCGCGACGGTCCTGTACCTTCCGCGTCGCGCGCGCGAGGCGCCACGTCCAGCGGGCGAGGATCTGCTCGGGAGCGTCCGGTCTTCCTTCCGAGATCGCGCGGAGCAGCACGCGTATTCCCTGCAGCCGCTCCTTCTCCCACGTCGGCGCCTGCGTCACGAGCGTGACGAGATCGTCGAAGTCGGCGCGCTCGACGCGCATCGAGACGCGGTCCTGCAGCGCCATCATCCGCAGCCGGCGATTCGGGTTCTCGGCGGCGGCCGTCGAAAGGAAGGTCTCCAGCGCGCCCTTCGTCGCGCGGCCCTCTGTCAGCTTCTGCACGAACGAGGCGCGCTCGTCGAAGCGGATCTGCCGGCCGGCCATCGTCGCCCAGTACTTCTGCTCGTCGTCGTCGAGGAAGCGCGGGTCGACGCGCTGCCACTCGCGCTGGATGACGCCGATGCGGCGCCGGACGTCCGGCGTCACCGGGACGAGCCACGGCGCGGGCGTCAGGCGGCGGCGTGCGCGGCGCTGCGAGCGGCGGCGCGGCGCAGGCGTGACACGCGCGCCCTCGCGATAGAAATCCGCGTCGAGCAGCGAGTGCAGCGAGATCACGCGCTCGTTGTGCGTCGCGCCCTTCGGGACGAAGTCGACGACGATGCCTGCTTCCTTGCGCGGGTGCAGGCGCATGATGCGCCCGATGCGCTGCTGGTAGACGCGGCGCGACGCAGTCGGCGCGAGATGCATGCACACGGTCGCGCGCGGCGAGTTCCAGCCCTCGGCGAGCAGCTGCGCGTTGATCAGGACGTTGATCTCACCGCGCTCGTATGCCGCGAGCGTCTCGGCGAGCTTGACCGGCGGTGTCCGGCCCGAGACCGCCTCCGCCTTGAGCCCTGCAGCGCGGAACTCCTGGGCGAGGTTGTACGCGTGGTCGACGCCGGCGGCATAGACGATGCCCGGCGTGTTGTCGAAGCGGTCGCGATAGAGCGACGCGGCCGCCTGGTTCAGCGCCTGGTGGTCGAGCGTCTTGGCGAGGATGTCCTGGTCGAAGTCGCCGCCGACGATCGGCACCGAGTTGATCGCCGCGACCGGCGGCACGCGCAGGTCGCGCAGCGGTGCGATCAGCCCGCGGCGCGCGGCGTCCTGCAGCGGCAGGTCGTCGACCGACGCGGGGAACACGTCGCTCACCTGCTTCGCGATCAGCTCCTCCGTCGCCGTCATGCCGATGTAGATCGGCTCCGGCATCGAGCGGATCGCCGCCGACGTCTTCTCCCCGAGCGCCGTGTGCGCCTCGTCGCAGATCACGAGCTGATAGGCGTCGCGCGACAGCGAGCCGACGTGCCGCGCGAACCACGCGTACGTCTGGATCGTCAGCGGGTTCTGCCCGTGCGGCTCCTTGCCCTTCTCGATCGCCTCGGTCAGTCGGTCGCCATAGCCCTCCGTCGTCAGGTCGCGCGTGAACTGGGAGACGAGCAGGCGGCGGTGCGTGAGGATGAGGACGCCAAGCGTGCGCGCGGCCTCGACGAAGCCGGCCGCTGCGATCGTCTTGCCGGACGCGGTCGGGTGGCGGAAGCGGTAGCGGCGAACGGCACCGGGGTCTTCGGCCTCCGAGAGCGGCTCCGGCAGGTCTTCGTCGTCCGCCGCGTCGTCGACGAGGTCGTCCTCGTCGTCGTCCTCCTCGATCACCTCGACGAGCGAGTGGCCGTTGCCGTTCTCTTCGTGGCGCTGCACGGCCGAGATCAGCTCCGTGAGCATCCCGGCGAGCGCGTCCACCTGGTGGCGGCGCAGCGTCGTCCCGGTATTCGTTTTCGGCTCCGGCTCGGCGAGCACACGCTCGAGCCCGAGCATCAGGCCGTACCGAACCTTCCATTGCGGGCTCGGCCCGCGGCGGCCCGCCTCGATCTCGAAGAGCGCGTCGTCGAGGGCGCGCCGGCGCGCCGTGCCCGGTTCGAGGACGACGGCGACCTCCTCGCCCTCGCGCAGGAACGGCTCGCCCGCCCACGCTTCGGCGCGGAGTGCGGCGGCGGCTAGTGGGTCCGCCGCATCGGTAAGGATGATCGGCTCGGTGGCTTCTTGCATGTGCGCAGCACGACCGGTGCTGCAGTCCTTCGGAAAGGGCGCGCCCGCGAGTCCCCAGTGATCCGAACGGGTCGCGCTGCCGGAAGCATAGCCCCAACAACGGGGGCGTCAACCGGAATTACTGGCCGAGACCGCCGAAAATGATGAACGGATTGCCCGGCCGGGTCTCCCAGACGAGCTCGCCGCCGGGCTCGACCTCTCCGTGGAGCCGGGCGGCGAGCGCCTCGGCGTCCTCGCGCGACGCAGTCCCGACGATGAGGTAGCTCCAGCGCCGGAGCGGCCGGTAGCCCTCGGCCTCGAGCTGCTCCGCGAGCGCGTTCGCGGCCCGCCGGGAGCGGGCGTCCACCCGCACCTCCCAGGGCGCGTAGCCCTCGTCGAGCTCCTCGTCCTCCCAGTCCTCGCCGTCCGGCTCGTCGTCCCACCGGTCCTCGTCGTCGAGCCACCGCTCGACCCGCGAGATCTCGGCATCGGCGTTCTGCTCGCGCACGATCGCGTGCACCGCCTCGCCGGCGCGTTGCGCGTCCGCCGCGGTCGAGGCGTAGACGAAGATGTCGCCGCCGTCGTGCGAGACGGCGATGCGCCCGCCCTCGTGGTCCTCGATCTCGACCAGGCGGTCGTACAGCGGCTGCACCTCGCCGCCTGCGTGGATGTGGATCCGGAAATCGTCCACTACGCCGGAATCTTGCCGAAGTCGGCGATGCCGGTCTGCTCGAGGTGCTTCGTGATGCCGCCGAGGAAGAACGGGTAGCCGGCGCCGAGGATGAGGCAGGCGTCCACGTCGGCCGGCGAGTCGACGACGCCTTCGTCGAGCATGTGCCGGATCTCGTCGGCCGCCGCCTCGAGCACCGCGCGCCGGATCTCCTCGACGCTGCGCGGGCTGTCGCCGATCGCCGTCGGCTCTTCGCCGTTCGCGATCCGCTCGAGCGCGGGGGAGAGCGGGAAGCGGTCGGGATAGGCGTCGTGCATCGTCTCGAGCACGTGCAGCGCGACGCGCGGACCGACCATCATCAGGAGCACGGACGGCGCCATCGGCATTCCGAGGCCGAGCATCGCCTCGTCGGTGTCCTCCGTCGTGTTGCCGTTCTCGATCGCATCCATCAGTGCACGCGAGACGCGCGTGAGCACGCGGTTGACGACGAAGCCGGGCGAGTCGCCGACGATCACCCCGCGCTTCTTCAACTTCTTCACGACGTCCCACGCGGTCGCGAGCACGTCGTCGGGCGTCTGCGGCGTGCGGACGATCTCGACGAGCGGCATCACCGCGACCGGGTTGAAGAAATGCAGGCCCACGTCGGCGCCCATCTCCTCGACCGAGAGCGACGACGTGTTCGTCATCAGGATCGCCTGCGGCGCGACCTCACGCACGGCGGCAAAGACCTCGCGCTTCACGTCGAGCTGCTCGAACACCGCCTCGAGCACGAGGTCGCAGTCCGCGAACTGCTCCCAGCCGGTGCCGCCGTCGACGAGCGTCGCGAGGAAGGGCCTCCGCTCGCCGACCTCTTCCCGGATCGTCTGCAGCGCCTCGTCGACGCGCGTCTGCTCGATGTCGCGCAGCACGACCGGCACCTCGAGGCGCTTCACGAACTGCGTCGCGATCTGCGTCGCCATCAGGCCGGCGCCGACGATGCCGATCTTCTGGATGCGCCGCGGCTTCGCAGCGGGCAGCGCCGGCGGCTTCTTCGAGCGACGCTCGACGACGGTGAAGGCGTAGGCGCTCGCCTGTGCCTGCGGCGAGAGGAGCAGCTCCGCCATCGCGTCCTCCTCGGCGGCGTAGCCCTCCCCGAGCGACCAGTGCTGCGCGCCGGCGATCAGGTCGAGCGCGACATACGGCGCGCGCGTCGCGCCGTGCACCGCGTCGTCGACACGCGAACGCGCCTTGCGCAGCACCGTCTCGACGTCCGACCAGTCGGGCTCTGCGCGGTCGACCGACAGCCCGCGCGCGAATGCGAGCGACTCGTCGAGGAACTCGACCGGATCGAGCAGCGCGTCGACGATCCCGAGCTCGAAAGCCTCCTGGGCCTTCAGGAGCGTGTTCTGGCGCAGCGGGTTGAGGACGATCACCTTCGCTGCCGCGTCCGGGCCGACGAGCTTCGGCAGGAGCTGCGTGCCGCCCCAGCCCGGGATGATCGACAGGAACACCTCCGGGAAGCCGATGTGGCGCACGTTCGACGCGAGCGTCCGTGCGGTGCAGTGCAGCGCGAGCTCGAGCCCGCCGCCGAGCGCCGCGCCGTTGATCGCCGCGACGGTGGGGAACGGGAGCTCGCGGATGCGGTTGAACAGCCCGTGCCCGGCGCGGATCCCTTCGCGCGGATCCTCGACCTTGCCGAACTCGTCGATGTCGGCACCGACGCAGAAGACGAACGGCTTGCCCGTGAAGACGGCCGCCTCCCAGTCGCCGCGCTCGAGCTCCTCGAGCACATGCACCGCCGACTCGAACGCACTGCGGCCGAGCGTCGTCGGCCTCGTGTAGTCCTCGCCGTCGTCGATCGTGACCAGCGCGATCCGCCCGGCCGCGTTCAGCTTGAACGTCGTGTCAGCCACTACTGCTCCGGCGTCGGCGAAGCCGACGCCTCCGCTGATGCGGGCTCCGTCGAGCCTACGCCCGTGTTCTCCCAGAGGATCGCGCAGCCCATCCCCATGCCGATGCAGAGCGCCGTCAGGCCGTAGCGCCCGTTTCGCGCACGGAGCCCGTACGCGAGCTGCGAGATGAGCCGGATGCCGGTCGCGGCGAGCGGATGTCCGCACGCGATCGCACCACCGTACGGGTTGAGTCGCGGGTCGTCCGCTGCGACGCCGAGCTCGTCGCACCACGTCAGCACCTGCACGGCGAACGGCTCGTTCAGCTCGAACAGGTCGACGTCGTCGAGCGCGATCCCTGCCTGCTCGAGCACGCGCCGGGTCGCGGGCACAGGCCCCATGCCCATCAGATGCGGGGCGACGCCTGCGTATGCGTACCCGACGAGCCGGAGCCTCGGCTGCAGGGCGAGCTCGTCGACCGCGTCCTCGGCTGCGAGGAACGATGCGGTTGCGCCGTCGGTCAGCCCCGCCGAGTTGCCGGCCGTGACGCGGCCGCCCGCGCGGAACGCCGGCTTGAGCTGCGCAAGCCCCTCGAGCGACGTCTCGGGCCGCAGGAACTCGTCGCGCTCCGCGAGCTTCCAGCCGTCGTCGGTGAACACCGTCAGCGGCACGACCGTCTCCTTCATGACGCCGTTCTGCCACGCCGCCGTCGCACGCCGCTGCGACTGCACGGCGAATGCGTCCGCGCGTTCCTTCGTGATCGCGGGGAAGAGATCGTGGAGGTTCTCGGCCGTCTGTCCCATCACGGCGGCGCTCTCGTCGATCAGCCGCTCGCTCACGAAGCGCGGGTTGAAGTCGACGTCGTCGCCCATCGGATGGTGGCCCATGTGCTCGACGCCGCCCGCGACCGCGACGTCGACCGCGCCGAATGCGATCTCACCGGCGGCGGCCGTCACGGCGGTGAGCGCGCCGGCGCACATGCGGTCGACGGCGAATCCCGGGACCGAGTCGGGGAGCCCGGCGAGGAGCGCGACGTCGCGGCCGAGCGTCAGGCCCTGGTCGCCGACCTGCGCGGTCGCGGCGAACGCGACGTCGCCGATCCGCTCGACGGGGACGCTCGGGTTGCGGCGGAGCAGCTCGCGCACGACCTTGACCCCGAGGTCGTCGGCCCGGGTGCGCCAGTACTGGCCCTGCGGGCCTGCCTTCCCGAACGGCGTGCGCACGCCGTCGACGAAGAAGACCTCCCGGGCTGCGCGCGCCATCTCGGCGGTCACGATAGCGCCTTTGACTGACCGTTCAATCAGCGCGCGCTCGCGTATCCTCCCGCCGTGTCGTGGTCGGAGCAGGCGGCGAAGGCGAAGGCGCGCTACGAGGACGGCTCGACGCGCGAGCTCGACCAGCGCCAGTTGACGCAGCTCGCCAACGCGGCGTGGGGGGCCGGCCTCTGCCTGCTGATGGACGGGCGGGGCGACGAGGGACGCGACTGGCTGCGGACGGCGGCGCGGCGCTACCGCGAGTCGTGGGACGCGGGCGCCCCGGCCGACTCGTGGGGCCGGCCGATCGCCGCGATGAAGGCGGCGCTCATCGCCGGTGACGACGGACGGGACTACGCCAAGTGGGCGCTCGACGCCGGCGCGCGGGATGCTGCGTCGCCGATCGGCCGCTATGCGGCCACGCTCGCACTGCTCGTGCTCGGGGATGACGTCGACGCGCGCGCCGTCGGCTCGACGTTGCGGGAGGGCGAGTTCCCCGAACCGGTCGCCGATGCAGTCGTCACGATCGCGGCCGCCGACAAGGCCGGCTACCTGCTCGCGATCGAAGAGGTCGTCGAGTCGTTCGAGCAGCGCAGCGACTTCCTCGAGGACGTGCGCGTCGCCGACACCGTCCTCGCGCTGCAGGCGCTCGCGAAGGAGCGCGACGTCGACGTCGAGCTCAAACCTTCGCAGCTGCTGCCGAGTCGAGCACCGCAGTCGTAACGCCGCGGATCGCGCGCACGAGTGAGCCCGGCGTCTCGCGCGACGGCTCGCCGTCGAACGCGCGCACCGCGGCGTCGGCCTTGCTTTCGCCGGTGACGAGGAAGACGATCTCGCGGGCCGCACGCAGGATCGGCAGCGTCAGCGTGATCCGGTCGACGAACGGCTCGAGGTGCGCCTCGGCGCCGATCGCCTTCCGCTCGGTGACGTCGAGCGTCGGCTGCAGCGGGAAGAGCGACGCGATATGTCCGTCCGGCCCGAGCCCGAGCAGGACGAGGTCGAAGCGCTCGAGCGATCCCAGCTCCTGCTCGTAGAGTGTCGCGCCCTCGTCCCGCCCGAGCTCGCCGCGCATTCGGTGGAGCCGCGCCCCGCTCACCCGCAGCGTGTCGTGGACGAGCTTGTAGTTCGAGCGGTCGTCCTCCGTCGGCACGCACCGCTCGTCCGTGAACCAGACGTCGACCTTCGACCAGTCCGGCTCGAGCGCCGCTGCGCGCTCGTACGCGTGCGCGACGCTCGTGCCGCCGGTGAGGACGACGTTGCCGCCGGCGCGCGCCGCGGCCGCGAGCTTCTCCGCGACGAGCTCCGCGGGATTCTCGACACAGACGATGTCGATATTCCTAGCCACCGGACGCAAGCTCGCGTGCCCGCGTCATCGCCGCCTGAATCGCGTTGAGGAACGCGGCGCGTACGCCGGCCTGCTCGAGCTCGCGGATCGCCGCGATCGTCGTGCCGCCGGGCGAGGTCACGGCTTCGCGCAGCTCGACGGGATGCATGCCTTCGTCGCGAAGCTGCTTGGCCGTGCCGAGCATCGTCTGGACGACGAGCGTCGTCGACACCTCGCGCGACACCCCGAGCAGGATTCCCGCCTCGATCATCGCCTCCGCGAGCAGCGCGAAGTACGCCGGCCCCGAGCCCGAGAGGGCGGTGACCGCATCCATCGCCGACTCCGGCACGCGCACGACCCGGCCGAGGTGCAGGAGCACGTCCTCGGCGACCGCGAGCTGCTCGTCCCCGGCGTGCGCGCCGGCGGCGATGCCGGCCATCCCCTCGTGCACGGTCGACGGCGCGTTCGGCATCGCGCGCACGACCGGCACGCCGTCGGGCAGGCGTTCCTCGATGTAGGCCGTCGGGATTGCGGCGGCGACCGTGAGGACGGTCTGCTGCGGCGTGACCGCGTCGTGGATCGATGCGAGCAGCGCGTCGATGTCCTGCGGCTTGACGGCGACGACGACGACCGCCGCGCCGGAGACGGCGTCGGCGTTCGAGGTCGTCGCCTCGACGCCGTGCCGCTCGTGGAGGTCGGCGACGCGTGCCTCGCTGCGGCTCGTCGCGACGATGTCGCTCCAGCCGGAGCTGAGGAGCCCGGCGAGCAGGGCCTCGCCGATCCGGCCCGTTCCGAGGATCGCGATGCGCTTCACGCTGCTAAGGGAACCATGCCGCGGGAGTAGCCCGCCAGCATGTACACGCTCGCGAGGCCGGCCCACTCGCCGTACGGCTCGAGCAGCTCGGCCGTCTCCCACCCCTCGACCTCACGGCCGCGGAGGTCGCGGAGCAGTTTGACGAGCCCGAGGTCGCCGACGAGGCCGTAGTCGTAGCGCCCCAGCCCCTCCAGGCAGACGACGCCGATCGACCATGGCCCGAGGCCCCGCTCGCGGCCGAGTCGCGCCGCGACCGCGGAGGTCGGCGCGTCGCGCAGGCGCTCGAGCTCGACCGTGCGGCAGAGGCGGACGAGGGAGGCCGCGCGGGACGCATGCAGACCCATCGCCCGCAGCTGCGACGGCGCGAGCGAGGCGAGGTCGCGCGTCGACGGCGCCGCGTGGAGGTTCTCGCCGATCGGCGTGCAGAGCGTCCGGATGATCTTCTGCTCCAGCCGGCGTGCGCGCTTCGCCTCGATCAGCTGCCCGCAGAACGCGCGCAACAGCGCCTGCGCTACCGTCGAGAGGCGGACAGGCCGCAGGCCGCGGAGCGCCCGCGACGCCGGACCGAGCATCCGGTCGTGCTTGACGGCATGCAGGAAGTCCGAGTGGTCGTCGTCGAGGGCGAGCATCCACCGCAGCCGCTCGACGCCCTGCTCCGTCACGGCGCGGACGTCGATCGTCCCGTCGGGCGCCTGCCGTGCCCGCACGAGCTCGCCGTCGAGCACCGCGCTGAACACGCCGTCGCGGAAGGTGCGCGTCGCGTCGCTCGAGAGCCGTGCCGAGAATGCGAGGGAGTACGGGCCGCGCGGCGCGAGCCGCCGCTCGATCAATGCTCGACGCGAGTGTCCGCAGGCGCCGCGCGCATCGCCAGCTCGGCTGCGCGGTCGAGCACGTCCAACGCCTGTTCCTCGCGACCCATCTGCCGGAGCATACGAGCCCAGGAACGGCACGTCGTCGTCGCGTCGCGCCAGCGCCCTTCGCCCTCGAGCAGCTGGACCGCGCGGCGGAAGGCCTCGTCGGCGCCGTGCGTCTCGCCGGTGAGGACGAGCGCGTCCGCCAGCGCAGAGAACGCCAGGCCCTCCTCGGTCGGGCTCGAGCCGCCGATCATCTCGATCGCCTCGCGGGCGAGCCCGACGGCCCGATCGGCATTGCCGCGGAGCGATTCGAGCCGCGAGCGCCGGTACTTGAGCTCGATGACGTCCTCGGCGGCAGGCGACTGCCCGAGCAGCTGCTCGGCCTGGTCGAGATACGGCGCGGCGGTGTCGGCGTCCCCGCGCGAGAGCGCGATGTTCGCCGCGAGGACGTTCGCCCGCGCGAGGTGAAGCGTGTCGTCGGTGAGCTGGAGGAGGGCGATCGCCTTTCGCACGTTCTCGAGCGCGGTCGTCGTCCGGCCCTCGTGGTGCGCGAGACGCGCCATCGACCAGTAGAGGCGCACGCGCATGTAGGGATCCTCGATGTCGCTCGCGCGCTCGATCGCCTCGCGCACGACCTCTTCGGCTCGCGCCATCTCGCCGATGTCGGTCAGCGCGTAGCTGAGCGCCGTCGCATAGCGCGCCTCGAGCGCCGGATCGCCCGCGTCCCTGACCTCGTCGAGGCAGCGCTGGAAGAGCTCGACGGCAGCACGCGGCCGGCCGGACGTCGCATACGCACGCGCGAGTTGCGCGTAGACGTCGATCAGGCCCACCGGGTCGAACGGCTCGTCCTGGAGCGCACGCTCGAGCAGCGTCACGGCGCGCGCGAACTCGCCGCGGTCCTGCGCAAGCACGGCGAGCGCGACGTTCGCTCGCAAGAGGGTGCGCTTGTCGCCTGCCGCGAGGGCGTCGTCGGCGAGCTCGCGGAGCCCCGCCTCGGCGCCCTCGATCTCGCCGAGCCGGATCGCGAGCTCGAGGTCGGTCAGCTTCAGCTCGCGCTCGTGGGACGGGTCGAGATTCGAGCCCGTCTCGAGGTAGTCCGCCGTCACGCCGAGCTTCCCGGCGAGCCGGCGCAGCGCCTTCACCGAGGGCTGACGGGTGCCGGCCTCGATCCGCGAGATGTAGGCATACGAGACGCCGGGTGCAGCGAGCTCACGCTGAGACAAACCCCGTTCCAGCCGCAGGCGCTTGAGTCGCTGCCCGATCGTCTCGCCTGCGGCCGGCGCTCCGTCGGGAGTCATGTGGGCTCATCATGCGTTTTCGGGCGGACGGCGTCAATGCGAACTTGACAAAAGTTTTCAGTGTGAGTTCAGTCGTCGACACCACAGAGCCCCTCGATCGAGGGACTCGCAACAGAAAGGTGGGGTGTGGTGTCCCGCTCCTCGTTCTCCGTCCGGTTCCTCGTCCTGCTGGCGCTGCTGATCGCAGCCGCGGTGCTCGTCGGCGGCGACCCGTGGGGCCCGATCTAGGCCGACCTGAAGGCGGGCGGGGACGCGCGTCCCCGCCCGCTGTACCCTCGCGCGGATGACGGCGCTCGAGCTCGCTCTCTACGCGGTGCTCGTGGCCGTCGCCGCCGTCGCCGTCTGGCGGCGGCCGGTCGCCGCGCTCTTCCTGTTCCTCGTCGGCCTCGCGCTCCACAACGCGGTGATGGCGGCCCTCTACGGGGCCGGCGTCCGTGGGTCGACGCTCACCGCCATCACCGCCTGGAAGGAGATCCTCCTGGCGGTTGCGCTCGCGCGGGTTCTGTTGGATGCATGGCGGGCGCGGGCGCTCCCGTTCGCCTGGGGCATCGTCGACTGGCTCGCGCTCGCGTTTGCCGCGCTGTGCGTCGTCTACGCGCTCATCCCGCAGTCGGCGCTCGGCGGACATGCGGGCCACCGTGCGGTCGCGCTCGGCCTGCGCCACGACGTCGTCCCGGTCGGTGCCTACTTCCTCGGGCGCTCGCTCGCGCTGTCGCGGCGCGACTGGCGCGCGCTCGCCTGGACGCTGCTCGGCGTCGCGGCGGCGATCGCGGCGTGGGGGATGATCGACACCTATGCGATTCCGATCTCCTGGTGGCGGAGCTCGGCGGTCGTGCCGTACTTCCACAAGCACCTGGGCTACGAGTACCACGGCACCGGCGGGCTGCCGGAGAACTTCATCTACAACGTCGGCGGCGACAGGCCGTTCCTGCGCCGGCTCGTCTCGTCGTTCCTCTCGCCGCTCGCGAGCGGGTACCTCTTCGTGGTCGCCCTGCTCGTGGCGGCGACGCGGCGGCGGCTCGCGATCGCGTCGAGCGTCGTCGTGCTCGCGGGGCTGCTGTGGACGTTCTCGCGGTCGTCGCTCGTCGCGCTCGCGTTCGCGCTCGTCGTGCTCGCGGTCCTGCGGCGCTCGGTCGTCCTGCTCGGCGGCGCCGCCGTCGTCATCGCAGTCGCGATCGCGTGGGCGCACGTCTTCCCGCACATCGGTCCGACCGGACGGTTCACCCAGGCCGACCTGACCTACCAGCATCGGCACGCCGGGAAAGGGCCGGCCGGGTCGTTCTCGGCGGTCAGCGAGAACGAGCCGTCGCTCCACGAGCACTGGACGTCGCTGAAGGACGGCGTGCGCACCGTCGTCCACCACCCGCAGGGCTACGGGCTCGGCAACGTCGGCCAGGTCGCCTCCCGCACCGACACGAAGCTGCTCGCGGGCGAGTCGAACTACACGGAGCTCGGTGTCGAGCTCGGGATCGTCGGCTCGCTCCTCTGGATCGCGTGGGGGCTCGCGGTCTTCCTCGGGCTCGTGCGTGCTCGGGCCTTCCGCGTCTGCGCTGCGTTCGCTGCGGTGCTCGCGCTCGCCGTGCAGACGGACGTGATCGGCGATCCCTGGGTCGCGTACTGCGTCTGGGCGCTCGCCGGTGCCGCGCTCCTTCGGACACGTCCGCAAGAGCGTCTTGCGGATCCGGCGCCGGCTCCGTAGCGTTTTCTGCAATGACAACAGACCTCCGCCGCGTCCTGGTCGCGGCGGCGATCGGGCTGCTGCTGCTCGCACTGGTCCTCTACGTGCGACGCTCGGGTGCGCCGTCGATCGTCGCCGATCCGATCCTCACGCCGGGCGTGCTGAACGCCGCCGTGACGCAGGCGACGATCCGCTCGACGATCTGCCGGCGCGGCTGGACGCGCACCGTGCGGCCGCCGACCGACTACACGAACGCGCTCAAGCACACGCAGATGCGCGTCTACCACGAGCACGGCCCGCCGTCGGCATTCCAGGAGGATCACCTGATCTCGCTCGAGCTCGGCGGCGACCCGACCGACCCGCGCAACCTGTGGCCGGAGCCGTATCCGCGCGCGTCGGAAGTCGACCGGATCGAGAACGAGCTGAACGCGCGGGTCTGCTCCGGCGGCCTGTCGCTCTGGGACGCACAGGTGAAGGAGGCGCGGCTGAAGCACGCGGAGGGATAATCGGACGAGTGGAGATCGCGCCCGCAACGCGGATGGGCCCGGTCGAGCTGTCGGTCTCCGACCTCGAGCGGACGCTCGACTACTGGCAGAGCGTCGTCGGCCTGCGCGTGCTCGCGCGCGACGACGGCAGTGCGTCGCTCGGCGCCGACACGGAGCTCGTCCGGTTCGTCGAGGAGCCGGGCGCGCGCTCGGCGCGCGGCTTCGCCGGCCTCTTTCACGTCGCGCTCCTGCTGCCGTCGCGCCGCGACCTCGCGCGCTGGCTCGCGCACGCCGGGCAGGACCGCGTCGCGCTCGAAGGGCTGTCCGACCACGCCGTCAGCGAGGCGATCTACCTCCGCGACCCCGACGAGCACGGGATCGAGATCTACGCCGACCGGCCGCGCGAGCTCTGGGAGGGACGCGTGCGCGAGCTGATGACGACGGTCCCGCTCGACGTCGACTCGCTCTTCGCCGAGCTCGACGGGTCACCGACCGCCGACGCTTCCAGCCCCCGGGTGGAGCTGCCGGACGGAACGGTCGTCGGGCATACGCATCTCTGCGTCTCCGACGTCGGCGACACGGTCCACTTCTACGGCGACGAGCTCGGCTTCGAGTTGATGGCGCAGCTCGGGCCGATGGCGGCGTTCCTCGCCGCCGGCGGCTACCACCACCACGTCGGCGCGAACACCTGGGAGAGCCGCGACCGCCCCAAGGCCCCGGCCGGAACGGCCCGGCTGCTCCAGGCGACGATCCTCGTCCCGGACGACGGGGAGCTGGAGCGGGTGGCGGGCCGGCTGGAGGTCGACGTCGAGGAGGGCGGGATCACGGTGGAGGATCCGTCGGGGAATCCGCTCCTGCTGACGGCAGGGGTCGGCGCGCGGCCGGCGTAATCCGGGAAACCCCGCCCCCGAGGGGCCGGCCTTTCGCTAAAACGTGGGGAGTCGTGGCGTCGACGAGCAAGCCAGTCGAGCAGCTGTCTCAGGTGATCGTCCGCTTTGCGGGCGACTCCGGCGACGGCATGCAGCTGACCGGCTCGCAGTTCACCTCGGAGACGGCGCTGCTCGGGAACGACATCTCGACCTTGCCGGACTTCCCGGCCGAGATTCGCGCGCCCGCCGGGTCGCTGCCGGGCGTCTCGGGCTTCCAGCTCCACTTCGCCGACCACGACATCCTCACGCCGGGCGACGCGCCGAACGTCCTCGTCGCGATGAACCCGGCGGCGCTGAAGACGAACATCAAGGACCTGCCGAAGGGCGGGACGCTGATCGTCGACGCGGACGCGTTCAAGGACCGCAACCTCCAGAAGGCCGGCTACGCGGCGAACCCGCTCGAGGACGGCTCGCTCGAGGAGTTCCAGGTGCACCAAGTGCCGCTGACGACGTTGACGGTCGGTGCGCTGAAGGAGATCGAGGGTGTGACGCCTCGCGAGGCGGAGCGCTCGAAGAACATGTTCGCGCTCGGGCTGATGTCGTGGCTCTACGGCCGGCCGATCGAGCCGACGATCGAGTTCCTGAACGCGAAGTTCCGTGCGAAGCGGCCGGAGATCGCCGACGCGAACATCAAGGCCCTACAGGCGGGCTACGCGTTCGGCGAGACGACGGAGACGTTTGCGGTCACCTACGAGGTGAAGCCGGCGAAGCTCCAGCCGGGGACATACCGCAACATCACCGGCAACCAGGCGCTGTCGATGGGTCTCGTCGCGGCGTCGAAGCTGTCGGGGCTGCCGCTCTTCCTCGGCGCGTATCCGATCACGCCGGCGTCGTCGATCCTCGAGGAGCTCGCGGGCTACAAGCACTTCGGCGTGCGGACGTTCCAGGCCGAGGACGAGATCGCCGCCGCAGGCGCCGCCGTCGGTGCGGCGTTCGGCGGGATGCTCGGCGTCACGACGTCGGCCGGGCCGGGCGTCGTCCTGAAGGCGGAGACGGTCGGCCTCGCGATCCAGCTCGAGCTGCCGCTCCTGATCTGCGACATTCAGCGCGCCGGGCCGTCGACCGGCATGCCGACGAAGCCGGAGCAGGGCGACCTGCTGATGGTGCTGTTCGGGCGCAACGGCGAGTCGCCGGTGCCCGTCGTCGCGGCGCGGTCGCCGTCGGACTGCTTCGACGCGGCGGTCGAGGCGGCGCGGATCGCACTCAAGTACCGCACGCCCGTCTATCTCCTCTCGGACGCCTATCTCGCAAACGGCTCGGAGCCGTGGCTCCTGCCCGCGATCGAGCGGCTGCCGGACATCTCGACGACGTTCGCGACGGCGCCGAACGGCGAAGACGGGACGTTCCTGCCGTACCTGCGCGACGAGCAGACGCTCGCGCGGCCGTGGGCGCTGCCCGGCACGAAGGGGCTCGAGCATCGCATCGGCGGCCTCGAGAAGGCCGATCGCACCGGGAACATCTCGTACGACCCCGACAACCACGACTTGATGACGCGGCTGCGCGCGCAGAAGGTCGCGGGCATCGCCGCCGACATCCCGGAGCTCGAGGTCGACGACCCCGACGGCGATTCGAACGTGCTCGTGCTCGGCTGGGGCGGCACGTACGGGCCGATCGCAGCCGGCGTTCGCCGTGTGCGCCGCGCGGGCAGCTCGGTCGCGCATGCGCACCTGCGCTATCTCAATCCGTTCCCACGCAACACCGGCGAGGTCTTGAAGCGCTACGACCGTGTGCTGATCCCGGAGATGAACCTCGGGCAGCTGCTGAAGCTCATTCGCGCGGAGTTCCTCGTCGATGCGGTCGGCTACAACCGTGTGCGCGGCCTGCCGTTGCGCGCGGCCGAGGTCGCGGACGCGATTCAGGCGATGGTGGACGTGTGATGGCAGAGCCGCTCAAGCTCACGGCGAAGGATTTCCGCACCGACCAGGAGGTGCGCTGGTGCCCGGGCTGCGGCGACTACGCGATCCTCGCCGCGATGCAGTCGTTCATGCCGGAGCTCGGCATCGAGCGCGAGAACACGGTGTTCGTCAGCGGAATCGGCTGCGCGGCGCGCTTCCCGTACTACATGAACACGTACGGCATGCACTCGATCCACGGGCGCGCGCCTGCGATCGCGACCGGCCTCGCGGCGACGCGGCCGGATCTCTCGGTCTGGGTCGTGACCGGCGACGGCGACGCGCTGTCGATCGGCGGCAATCACCTGATCCACGCGCTGCGCCGCAACGTGAACATCAAGATCCTGCTCTTCAACAACCGGATCTACGGGCTGACGAAGGGCCAGTATTCGCCGACGAGCGAGCTCGGGAAGGTGACGAAGTCGACGCCGATGGGGTCGCTCGACTGGCCCTTCAACCCGCTGTCGCTCGCGATCGGCGCGGAGGCGACGTTCGTCGCACGCGCGATCGACACGGACAAGGCCGGGATGAGCGACGTGCTGCGCGCCGCCGGCCAACATCGCGGCAGCGCGTTCGTCGAGATCTTCCAGAACTGCCCGATCTTCAACGACGACGCGTTCGACTTCGTGCGCGACGACAAGGACGGCGTCAACCGGATCCCGCTGCGCGACGGCGAACCGATCCTGTGGGGCGCCGACCACGAGCGCGGCCTGAAGCAGCGTGCCGACGGCTCGATCGAGGTGTGCGAGGCGAGCGACTCGGGCGTGCTCGTCCATGACCCCTCGCATCCGACGCCGTCGCTCGCATTCGCGCTCTCACGCGTGACGCAGGAGCGGCACAACGGCACGCCGGTCGGCATCTTCCGGAAGGTCGAGCGGCCGGTCTACGACGACCTGATGTCCGAGCAGCTTGCGACCGCGGTCGAGAAGCGCGGTCCCGGGGATCTCGCCGCGCTGTTGCACGGCGGCGAGACCTGGACGATCAGCTAGCCGCCTTCCTGCTCGTCGATCGAAAAGTGAAAGTGATCGCCGTGCGCGTGCACGTCGAGCGTCTTGTCGTCCAACACGGCTGACGCCGTCTCGTCGAGGAACAACACGGCGCCGCCCTCACGCACGACGGAGTCCCCGTCGAACGCACCCGTCACGACCTCGAAGTCCAGCGCCGTCTCGCCGTTCGAGGCCGTCCCGGAGATCCGCAGGCCGCCGGCAGGGCCCGCGCCGTTCTCTTCGCAGACCGACGCGATCGTCGACGCTGCAGCTTCCGTTACGACAAGCATGGAACCGGAGTCTCCCGGGTAGCGCGACCCAAAACAACCTACGCGACGACAAGGAGGTCACGTCTTGCCGGACGACATGCTGAACCGCACGAAGGTGGAGAACCCGAAGGAGCTCTTCGTGCACAAGCTCGGCGCCGCGCTGACGATGGAGAACACCGTCGAAGAGATGCTCGGCGGGCTGATCGAGAAGGCGAACGACGCACAGCTGAAGCAGCAGCTACGGCACCACCGCGAGGAGACGCAGGCGCAGATCCGCAACCTGCACCAGGCCTTCAGCACGCTCGGGATGGAGGAGAAGGAGCGGCCTTGCCCGGCGATTGAGGGCATCGAGAAGGAAGGCGAGTCCAACCTCGGCATGGCGGACGAGAACCTGTACGACGCGATCATCCTCGCCGGCTGCGCCGAGACCGAGCACCACGAGATCGCGGTCTACGAGACGCTGATCGTGCACGCGACCGCACTCGGGCACGAGGACATCGTCGCGCTCCTCCAGGAGAACCTCGAGCAGGAGCAGCACACGCTCGGCGAGGTCCTGAAGGCGACCGTGAAGCAGGCCGAGAAGCAGCGCGTCAGCGCGTAGCGAGATCCCAGGCCGGGCGCGTCGGGGAGGCGCGCCCGGCCTAGGCGGTCTGCCGAACCGGAAGCTCGCCCGCCGTGGGGATGAGTGCCTGCTCGAGCGCCGCCTCGAGCTGGGATCGGCGGAAGGGCTTCATCACGTGGCCGACGGGGCCAAGCGCACGAGTCTCCTTGGTCGGCCCCTCGATGCTCACGCACAGGATCGGCAGGCGCTCGAACCGGCGCCGGACGCCCCGGGCCAACCGTAGGCCCGGCTTCGACGCCGGCTCGAGCAGCAGAAGCTCGGGCTCCTCGCCCTCGACCCACTCGCGCGGGCCGATCGGCCGATGGCCGAGCCGCAGGAGCAAGAGCTCGAGTAGCGACCGCGTCGCCGGGTCGGGGTCCACGATGAGCACGGTCGCCACGGGCAGTACCATCGCCCGCTGCCGCGGGAACGGCGGATGCCCGTGGTATGAAAAGGGTATGAGTGAGTTTCGGATCCTGGTCGTCGACGACGACGAAGACATCCGCGGCCTCGTGCGCACGCTGCTCGAGCGCACCGGCGCCGAGGTGAAGGAGGCGGCCACCGGCCGCGACGGGCTGCGCGAGTTCCATGCCTGGCGGCCCGACCTCGTCGTCCTCGACGTGTCGATGCCGGAGATGGACGGCTGGAACGTCCTCGAGCGGATCCGGGACATGTCCGAGGTGCCCGTGCTGATGCTGACCGCGCGCGGCGACGAGCTCGAGCGCGTCCGCGGCCTCCAGGCGGGCGCGGACGACTACGTCGTCAAGCCGTTCGGAAAGCAGGAGCTCGTCGCACGCGTGCAGGCCCTGATCCGCCGCGCCCAGCGCGGCGGGCCGCCGGACGAGGCCGACACCTACGCCGACCCGTACCTGACCATCGACTGGGTGCAGGCACGCGTCTCGGTCGGCGACCGGGAGGTGCAGCTGACGCCGCTCGAGTTCCGGCTCCTCTCGACCTTCGTCCGCCATCCGCGGCAGGTGCTCAGCCGCGACCAGCTGCTCGAGCTCGTCTGGGGCGACGCGTTCGGCGTCGGCGGCGACCAGGTGAAGCTCTACGTGGGCTACCTCCGCCGCAAGCTCGAGCCCGACTCGCCCGACTCCGTGCCGATCGAGACCGTGCGCGGCTTCGGCTACCGCTACAAGACGCCGGGGTCGTAGAGGCTGCGAACGCGCTCGGCCAGCTCGGCGGGCGAGAACGGCTTCTTCACGTACGCGTCGGCGCCCGCGTCATAGCCGCGCCGCACATCCGACTCCTGCGCCTTCGCCGTCAGCAGGAGGACGCGCGTGTGCGCCAGCGCCTGCGTCTCGCGGATCGCCTCGAGCACCTCGAGGCCGTCGAGGCCCGGCATGCCGACGTCGAGCACGGCGACGGCGGGCTTGTGCTCCTGCGCGAGCGCGAGCGCCTCGAACCCGTCACGCGCGGACACGACCTCGAAGCCGTCGCGCTTCAGCCGCGTCGTGACGAGCAGCAGGATGTCGTCGTCGTCATCCGCGACCAGCACGACGCCGCTCATGTCGCCAACGGTAACTCGACGCGGAAGACGGCGCCGCCGCCGTCACGGGGATGGGCGGAGATCGTGCCGCCGTGCGCGTCGGTGATCGCGTGCGCGATGAACAGCCCGAGCCCGGTGCCCGGCACCTGCCGCTCCACCGCGTCCTCGGTCCGGTAGAAGCGCTCGAAGACCCGCGCCGCCTGCGCCTCCGTGAATCCGATCCCCGTGTCGCACACCTCGAGGCGCGCCGTGTCCCCGGCGGCGACCTTGATCTCGACCTTGCCGCCGTCGGGCGTGAACTTGATCGCGTTCGAGATCAGGTTGTCGAACAGCTGGAAGATGCGGCCGCGGTCGGCGTCGACCGGGACGTCGCCGTTCGTGTCGACCACGAGCTCGAGATCCTTCGCATCTGCGCGGCCGCGTGCCTCCTGCGCCGCCTGGCGCGCCACCTCGGTCAGGTCGAGCCGCGACGGCATGATCTCGAGCCGCCCGGACTGGAGCCGGGCGACGAACAGGAGGTCGTCGACGAGCCGCAAAAGCCGTTGCGAGCTGCGCGCGACGACCTCGAGGTACGAGCGCGTCTCGTCCGCGAGCGGCTCGTCGAGCGAGAGCTCGACGTAGCCCATGATCGACGTGAGCGGCGTCCGCAGGTCGTGCGAGATGAGCGCGACGAACTCGTCTTTCAGCCGGTCGGCCTCGACGAGGCGCTCGTTCTGCGCCTCGAGGAGCCGCTGCGCCTGCTCCGCGTCGGCGCGCGCCGCGCGCTCGCGCGCGCGGATTCCCTCGAGCGCACGGAGGATGCCGGTCAGCCGCAGCACGACGAACACGGAGATCACGGCGGCGGTCGACGCGATTGCCCACACATGCAGCGGCGCGTCGCGCAGGTGCTGGATCAGGAGCACCGCGGGCGGTGCGAGCAGCGCGACCATCAGCACGCCGACCCGCCACGGGCTGACGCGGAGACGCTGATAGCGCCGCCGCGACGGCTCGGACAGCTCGCGCCGCGACGGATGCAGCGCTGCCGCCGCCCAGAGCGTGTACGAGAGCAGCCAGCCGGAGTCGATCCA
>DATCJJ010000012.1:0-2426 GCA_036562845.1 Gaiellaceae bacterium
CCCGGTGACCCGCTCGACAACCTTGCCATCGTCCGCGGGCAGTTCTTCCAGACCGCCGGGCAGACGCTGGGATCGAATCGAGCCACGGTCACTTCACAGGCGGTGGCAGGCCCTCCGAAGTACCGCAGCTTCGTGGAGAACGTGCGATGGGAGCACGGCGGCGCGATGTTCGTCACGGTCGACCTGCCGGGCGGATCGAACAACGACGCCACGCCGTGGTTCGGAGCGGCGGCCGCGACCCAGCGACAGCTCGACGAGAAGGCGCTCCGTACCGCGGCCGATCTGCAGTGGCTGGCTCAAGCCTTCGCCCTCGCCGAGTCGCATGGCGACCGGGGCGTGGTGATCGCCGCGCAGGCCGACATGTGGGATCCGGAGGCCGGCGATCCGGGCGGCGCAGGGCTCGATCAGTACGACAGCATCGTGAACACGATCGCGAAGCTCACTCGCGAGTTCAACGGCCAGGTCCTGATGCTGAACGGCGACTCGCACGTGTTCCAGTCAGGCAACCCGCTGAGCAGCACCAGCCCGCTCTTCAAGTACCACCCGCAGAAGACGGGCGTGCCGAACTTCACCCGGATCGTCGTCCACGGCAGCACGCTGCCGCTGGAGTGGCTGAAGCTGACGATCGACACCTCGACCCCCGCCGTCTTCTCATGGCAGGAGATGCCCGTCGATTGAGCCGGAAGGGCCGGGCGGTCGGCGGTCACGACGACGCCGCCCGCCGGCGCCTCCGGACAGGTAGCATCGCCCGGTGGTGGATGAGTCGCCCGCGCCGGGGCCGGTGGTCGCGGAGGCTGCGGAGCTCTACGATCGGGCCAGGCCGTCGTATCCGGCGGAGATCTTCGCCGACCTGGCCGAGCTCGCGGAGCTTCGGCCCGAAGCGCGGCTCGTCGAGATCGGGTGCGGGACGGGGCAGGCGACGAGGCCGCTCGCGGAGCGGGGCTATGCGATCACGTGCGTCGAGCTCGACGGGGAGGCCGCCGCGCTTGCACGGCGGAACCTGGCGGGCCTCCGGAACGTCGAGATCGTGAACGCCGACTTCGAAGCCTGGCGCCCGGAGCACGGCGGGTACGACGCGGTCGTCGCGTTCAGCTCGTTCCACTGGATCGCGCCCGACCGTCGCTACCGCATCGCCGCGGAGCTGCTCGGCCGATCCGGGAAGCTCGTCGTCGTCTCGCTGGTGCACGTCCTCCCGGACGGCGGCGACCCGTTCTTCGGCGACGTGGCCGACGACTACGTCGCCGTCCTCGGAGAGGACGCACGCGAGATGCTCACGATCGGCCGGCCGCCGCATCCGGACGCCGTCGCGGCCCTGAGCGACCGCGTCGTGAGTGAGGAACTCGAGGCGAGCGGCGCCTTCCGCCTCATCGGAACGAGGCGGGCCTTCTGGGACGTCACCTATCCCTGCGACGGCTACATCGACCTGCTGATGACGGTCTCGACCTATCGACGCCTCGAGCCGGCGCTCCGGGAGCGGCTCTTCGCGCGGCTGCGGCAACGCATCGGCGCTCGGCCCGGGGCGCGCGTGCGCGTGCGATACATGGCGCTGCTCTACGTCGCCGAGCGCACGTAGCCGGCGGTCGATCCCTCGACGGAGTCAGGCCCGAACCCCGCGAACGAGTCGTCATTCGCCCCCGCAGGGGTGAGGGGCAGAGCCCCCGGCATGCCGATCCAGAAGAGCATGGCGGCTCCGTCGCCTGCGCACACCCCCGCGTGCATCCAGTGGCGACCACGAATCCGAAGAGGTGCGCGACGTGAACTCACGCCGGAACCGACGAGGCCTTCTGCGGGGATCCGCGCGGCTCCTGATCCCGATCGGGATCGGGGCAGCGCTCGTGGCCGGGCCGGCGCAGGGCGCGCAGCCTGCCACCGTGATCCTGAGCGCCACGCCGGCGGGCGCGAGCGCCGACGACGCCGCGACGTTCGGGCGGCCGCAGTGGAGCGCGAACGGGCGCGTGGTCTTCACGTCGGCGAGCGCCAAGCTCGTCCCCGGCGACACGAACGGCCACCGCGACGTGTTCGTGCGCGATCTCGCGGCGGGGACGACGACGCTGGTGAGCGTCGGCCAGAACGGCCTTCCGGCCAACAACGACTCCGACGACGCCTCCATCTCGGCGGACGGGCGCTACGTCGCGTTCGGCTCGCTGGCGTCCAACCTGGTCGCCGGTGACACCAACGGTTTCTCCGACGTCTTCGTGCGCGATCTCGCGACCGGCACGACGACCCGGATCTCGCTGCCTCCGGCGGGCGGTCAGGCGAACGGGCTCTCGGCCTTCGGCTCGCCAGCGATGATCAGCGCCAACGGCCGCTACGTGGCGTTCTCGTCGACCGCGCAGAACCTGGCCCCCGGCAAGCCGGACTTCACGCGCGAGGTCTACGTGGCGGACCGGCAGACGGGCACCCTGACCCGCGCCAGCGTCCCCCAG
>DATCJJ010000052.1:0-1672 GCA_036562845.1 Gaiellaceae bacterium
GGGCGAGCCGGCGATCGACGCGCTCGTGCTCCGCACGCGGCAGTTCGCCGCGTACCAGCGCAAGTGGATGCGCCGCATCCCGGGCCTCGTTAGCGTTGACGCCGAGCGCCCGCCCGATGACGTCGCTGCCGACATTCTCGAAGTGGTCCGCGCTCGGCAACGTGTACTGGCTGGTCGAGCGGGCTGAGCTCGACGCCCCGCTGACGCCGGCCCGCGTCCGGGAGCTCGGCGCAGACGGCGTGGTGGAGGTCGTCTGGGGGAGGCGCGACGAGGCCGAGGTCGTGATCTGGAACCCCGACGGCTCGACGGCCGAGCTGTCCGGCAACGGCACGCGGATCGCGGCGAAGTGGCTGATGGAACTCAACGCAGTCGAAGCCGTCGAGATCCGGGTCGGCTCGCGCGCCGTCGCGGCGCGAAAGACCGCGAGCGGCGAGATCGAGCAGGACATGGGCGAGGTTGCTGTCTACGAGCGCGAGCGCGTCGCCGGCCTCCAGGTCACGCCGGTGTCGGTCGGAAACCCGCACGCGGTCGTCGAGGGCGATCCCGACGACCTCCCGCTGATCGGCCCGCTCCTCGAGACGCACCCGCGTTTCCCGAATCGCACGAACGTCCAGGTCGCGCAGCTCGAGCGGCCCGGCGAGATCCGAGCGCGCGTCTGGGAGCGAGGCGTGGGGGAGACGCAGGCGTCCGGGACGAGCGCCGTCGCCGTCGCCGCGGCCCTCGCGCAGAACCCCGCCGCCGTCACGTTCCCCGGCGGGACGCTGCACGTCAGGTTCGACGGCCGGCGCGCGTTTTTGACCGGCCCGGCCGTCAGGTGCTGACGCCGTGCTCCCGAAGCGCATCGTTGAGGCTGAGACGCAGGTCGTGCGAGTCGCCGCGCCAGCCGACGATCAGCGGCGTCGGTAGGCCGTACGTCCCCGCGGGAAACTCGCGCTGCCGGACGCCCGGGACGACGACCGCGCGCGGCGGTACGGCACCCCGGTGCTCGACCGGCTCCGAGCCCGTGACGTCGAGGATCGGAACTGAAGCCGTGATGACGACGCCGGCGCCGAGAACGGCGCCCTCGCCGACGATCGTCCCCTCCGTGACGATGCAGCGCGAGCCGATGAAGGCCCCGTCCTCGACGATCACCGGGCGCGCGTTCACCGGCTCCAGCACGCCGCCGATCCCGACGCCGCCGGCGAGATGGACGTCGGCGCCGATCTGAGCGCAGGAGCCGACCGTCGCCCAGGTGTCGACCATCGTCCGCGGGCCGACCCACGCGCCGATGTTCACGTACGACGGCATCAGCACGACGCCGCGCGAGAGGAACGAGCCATAGCGCGCCGTCGCCGGCGGGACGACGCGCACGCCCAGCTCCGCGAAGCCGCTTTTCAGCGGGATCTTGTCGAGGTACTCGAACGGGCCGACCTCCTGAGGTTCGAGCTCCCGGATCCGGAAGTAGTCGACGATCGCCTGCTTCGCCTCCTGGTTGACGCGCCACTCCCCGTCGACGCGCTCGGCGACCCGCAGCTCGCCGCGGTCGAGCGCCGCGATCGTCTCCTCGACGCTCACAGCACCTCGTCGAGGATCGTCGCCGCGCGCTCGCACTCCTCGAGCGTGGGGACGAGCGCGACGCGCCAATAGCGGCCGCCGGCGGGCCCGAAGAACGTGCCCGGCGAGACGATCAGCC
>DATCJJ010000070.1:0-6051 GCA_036562845.1 Gaiellaceae bacterium
CAGAAGCTCGTCGAGGAGACGCCGTCGCCGGCGGTCGACGCAGCGCTGCGCGACCGCATCGGTTGCATCGGCGTCGACGCCGCGCGCGCGTGCGGCTACCGGAGCGCCGGCACGATCGAGGGCCTGCTGACTCGGGACGGCGAGTACTTCTTCATGGAGATGAACACTCGGATCCAGGTGGAGCACACGGTCACGGAGGAAGTGACCGGGATCGATCTCGTGCGCGAGCAGGTGCGGATCGCGCAGGGTGAGCCGCTCTCGATCGCGCAGGAGGAGATCGAGCTCCGCGGGCACGCGATCGAGTGCCGCATCAACGCGGAAGACGTCGCGGCGGGCTTCCTCCCGGCTCCGGCACCCGTGACGGCGTATCGCGAGCCGTCCGGGCCCGGCGTGCGCGTCGACTCCGGCGTCGACGCAGGTCACGAGGTCTCCGGCGCGTACGACCCCATGATCGCGAAGCTCATCGTCCACGGCGTCGACCGCGAGCACGCGCGCCGGCGCATGCTGCGCGCGCTCGACGAGTTCGTGATCGAGGGGCCGAAGACGCTCATCGGCTTCCACAAGGCGCTGCTCACGCACGAGTGCTTCGTCCGCGGCGAGACGTGTCACGGCCTTGTCGAGTCGGACCAGCTGCGGACGCGCGCCGCGGAGCTCGAGCCCGTCGCCGGCGCGATGAACGGCGGTGCGGGGCGCGCGGTTGCACGTGCACGCAGCGTCGAGGTGAACGGCAAGCGGTTCACCGTGCGCGTCCTCGAGCCGGAGCAGCCGTGGCGCGAGCTGGCGCGGCGCCGGGCCGACCGCGTGCGCGCCGGCCGTGGGGGCGCCGGCGACGCCGTCGTCTCGCCGATGCAGGGGACGGTGCTGTCCGTGGCGGTCGCCGAGGGCGACGAGGTTGAGAGCGGGGCCGTGATCTGCATCGTCGAGGCGATGAAGATGGAGAACGAGGTCCGCGCGCACCGCGACGGCGTGGTCGCGGAGCTGAGCGTCGCGGCCGGGCAGCCGGTTGCGAGCGGCCAGGTGATCTGCCGGCTCGAGTAGGAGAAATCTCCACCCGAGAATCAACCCGCGCGCCGACGCGCCCGCCGTCGCCGAGGCCGACACTCGGTGCATGACCACGACCGAGTATCTCCTCAATGCAGCGCTCATCCTCGTCGTCGTCCGCCAGCTCCGCGGCAAGCGGCTGATCGGCTCCGCGATCTACGTCCCGCTCGGCATCTGCGCGTACGTCGGCTTCACGTACCTCCGCTCGATTCCCACCTCCGGCAACGACCTGACCCTCGTCCTGATCGGCTCGCTCGCGGGTGTCACGCTCGGCACCCTCTGCGGGCTCGTGACGCTCGTCTATCCGGACCGCGACGGGATTCCGTTCGCGAAGGCCACCGGTGCCGCCGCGGTGCTCTGGATCCTCGGCGTCGGCTCCCGCATCGCGTTCTCCCTCTACGCGCAGCACGGCGGCGGCCCGACGATCGAGCACTTCAGCATCGCGCACTCGCTCTCGCCGGAGGCGTGGGTCGCAGGCTTCGTGCTGATGGCGATTCTCGAGGCGCTGAGCCGCACCGTCGTGCTGCTCGTCCGCGCCCGCCGTCTCGAGGTCGGCGGCGGTGCGATCATGCTCGAGGCATGAGGGTCGTCTGGCTGATCGTGCTGGCCGCCGTCGTCGGCGTCCAGCTCGCAGGTCACGACACGCGGGTGCAGATCGTCGGCGGCGCCGCGCTCGCCGTCGCCGCAGCCGGCTGGCTCGGCTGGGCGGCGGCGCGCACGTCGGGGAACCGGCCGGCGACGTTCGCGGCGCTCGTCGGCCTCGGTGCCGCCGGGGCGGTCCTCGCGCTCTGGTCGGGCGCTGCAATCGCGTTCCTCGTCGTCGCTGCGATCGCCGCCGCCTCGTCGGCCGCGCTGCCCGGGGCGATCGCGACCACGGCGGTCGGGCCTGCGGTGCTCGCCGTCCTCGTTCTCGCAGACGGCCGCACGGCCGGGCTCGCGCTCGGCGGGGCTGCCGCCGCGCTCGCCGGCCTCGTCGGCGGCATCGGGCGCCGGCAGGCGCAGGAGCAGCAGCTGCGATCGACCCAGCTCGCCGTTGCGCGCGAGGTGCACGACCTCCTCGCGCACACGCTTGCGGCTGTCGCGGTGCAGCTCGAGGCCGCCGACGCCGTGCTCGCAGACGGCGGCGATCCCGCGAAGCTCCGCGGCATCCTCCAGCGCAGCCGCGGGCTCGTCCGCGAGGGGATCGAGGAGACGCGCGCTGCCGTCGGCGCGCTCCGCGACGAGCCTGTCCAGCTCGTCGCGCGGCTCGACGAGCTCGTGGCCGGCGAACGGGTCGACCTGCGCATCGAGGGCGAGCCGCGTCCGCTCGCGCCCAAGCCGGGACTCGCGCTCTTCCGAGCCGCGCAAGAGGCGCTGACGAACGCGCGGAAGCACGCGCCCGGCGCGCCGTTGACGATGGTGCTCGAGTTCCGGGCGGACGACGTCGTGCTGCGCGTCGACAACGGCGCGGCGACGTCCGCGCCGACCGCGCTGCCGAGCGGCTTCGGGCTGCAGGGGATGCGCGAGCGGCTCGAGCTCGCAGGCGGACGCCTCGACGTCGGCGCGACGGCGTCAGGGTGGCGCGTCGAGGCGCGCGTTCCCGCATGAAGATCGTCGTCGTCGACGACCAGACCGCGGTGCGCGAGGGGCTGGTCACGATCCTCGAGCTCATGCCGGAGTTCGAGGTCGTCGGCGCGGGCGGCGACGGCGCCGAGGCAATCGACCTCGTCGAGCGTCACGAGCCGGACGTCGTGCTCATGGATCTCCGCATGCCTCGCCTCGACGGCGTCGAAGCGACACGTGCGATTCGCGCGGCGCATCCTGCGACGCAGGTCGTCGTGCTCACGACGTACGCCGACGACGACTCGATCCTCGCCGCGCTCGGCGCGGGTGCGATCGGCTTCCTGACGAAGGACGCCTCACGCGACGACATCCGGCTGGCGCTCGAGGCGGCAGCAGCCGGCCACGCGCATCTCGATCCGGCCGCGCATGCCGCGCTCGTCGGCGCTGCCTCGACGCCCGCCTCCTCGGCGGCGGCGCCGCCGGATGGGCTCACGCGCCGCGAGCTCGAGGTGCTCGCACTCATCGGCGAGGGGCTGTCGAACGGCGAGATCGCAGCGCAGCTCTATCTGTCCGACGCGACGGTGAAGACGCACGTCAACCGCATCTTCGCGAAGACGGGCAGCCGTGATCGTGCGCAGGCGGTCGCGTACGCGCACCGGCATCGCGTGCGGCGCTAGCTCAGTCCCGCCTCGGCGGCCCGCTGCAGGATGTACTCGCCCGCGCGCACGCCGTCGATCTCCGCGTCGCTGCGCGGGTTGTGGAAGAAGACGAGCGACTGCCGGCGCGGCGGCTGCTCCTCGCCGCCGACGACGCGGTGCAGCGTCGACACCCAGCGGTCCTGCGTCCAGCGCTGCAGGAGGTCGCCGATGTTGACGACGAAGCCGCCGGGCGGCGCCTGCACCGGGAGCCATTCGCCGTCGCGCGTCTGCACCTCGAGGCCGGGCGCGTCGGAGCGGATCAGCGTCAGTGCGCCGTAGTCGCGGTGCGCGCCGGCGCGGGTGCCGGTCGCTCCGGCGGGATAGTCGATCACGCGCAGGCTCGACGAGCGGTCGTCGAACAGGTCGTCGATGCCGAGCTCGAACGCGGAGACGATCGCCGCCGCGACGCGGAGCAGCTCCGTGTAGTAGCGCTCGTAGACGCTCTGCAGCTCGGCGCTCGGCCACGCGACGCCGGCGAGGCCCGGGCCCCAGTCGAGCGACGCCTTGCGGTCGGCGTTCGCGCCGAGCTTCTCGGCGCCGAGCGGCCGGTACACCGGCAGGCCGGGTGTCTCCGCAGGAGCACGGAACCGTTCCTTCTCCGCGTCCGGGAGGTCGAAGAACGCACGGGAGCGTGCGGCGACTTCCTCGACCAGTTCGTCGGGCACGCCGTGACCGACCACGGTGAAGAACCCGACGGTCTCGCACGCGCCGCGAAGCTCGTCCGGCGAGACGCGCGTCAGATCGATCGTTGGTACGAGCGGAAGCACCACGTCGCGAAGAGGGACGTCGCCGCTGTCGCGGCGAGGAGGAGGAGCAGGAATTCGGCCGTCGTGCCCCACTCGCCGCCGACGACGACTGCGTTGCGCGCCGCGTGCACGCCCCAGTTGACGGGGTTGAAGCGCGAGATCTCCCTGATCCAGCCCGGCATGAGCGCGGCGGTGACGAGGATCGAGGAGAGGAACATCAGCGGCAGCCCGACCATGTTCGCGGTCGCGATCATCGACTCGGGCCGGCGGAACAGCAGCGCCAGCCCGTTCGAGAAGCCTGCGAACGCCGCCGCGAGGAGGAAGGAGGCGCCGAAGACGACGAGCCACCCCACCGCGCCGCCGTGCACGCGGACGCCGAGTGCGAGGCCGACGAGCAGGAGCAGCAGCGACTGGATCATGGCCGTGATCCCGGCGCGGACGACCTGGGAGAGGACGATCGCGAGCCGCGACGCGGGCGCGGCGAGGAAGCGGTCGACGACCTTGCGGTCGAGGTCGCTGATCATCCCCATCCCTGACCACGTTCCGCCGAAGAACGCATTCATGCAGACGATCCCGGGCGCGAGGAACTCGACATAGGAGCCGGCGCCTGCGCGCAGCGGAGTCACCTTCGAGAAGAGCTGTCCGTACAGCACGAGCCAGAGCATCGGCTGCACGACCATCATCACGACCCAGATCGGCTGGCGCATGAGGTTGCGCAGCTGGCGGACGACCATCCAGCCGGTTTGGCGCGGCAGCTGCATCGCTAGCGGCCCTCCTCGTCCTCGCGCGCGAAGTCGCGCCCGGTGTAGTGGAGATAGACGTCGTCGAGCGACGGGCGCGCAGTCGTCACCGCCGCGACGTCGATGCCGGCGTCGTCGAGCGCGCCGAGGATGACCGGGATCGCCTGCGCACCGTTCGGGACGCGTGCGCGCACGAGGTTACCCTCGACGTGCACGTTGTCCGAGATCTCCGCCACGACGCGTTCCGCGTCCGCGAGGCGGCCGTCGACGTCCTGCAGCTCGACGCTCACCGACTCCCCCTGCAGCCCTCGCTTCAGCTCCTCCGGCTCGCCCTCGACGACGATGCGGCCGCGGCTGACGATCGCGACGCGCTGCGCGAGCCGGTCGGCCTCCTCGAGGTAGTGCGTCGTGAGGACGATCGTCAGGCTCTCCTGCGCGGCGAGCCGCTCGACCTCGACCCACATGCCGGCGCGGGCCTCGGGGTCGAGCCCGGTCGTCGGCTCGTCGAGGAAGAGGATGCGCGGGCGATGCACGAGGCCGATCGCGATGTCGAGGCGCCGTTTCATCCCGCCGGAGTAGCCGCGCGTCACGCGCTCGGCCGCGTCGGCGAGGCCGACGAGCTGCAGCAGCTCGTCGACGCGTGCGCGGAGCGGCGGCCCGGACATGCCGTGGATCCGGCCCTGGAGCATGAGGTTCTCCCGACCGGTCGCCTCCGGGTCGACGCCGGAGTCCTGCGCGACGTACCCGATCGCGCGGCGGACGCGGTTGGGATGGCGCACGACGTCCTCCCCCGCGACGAGCGCGCTCCCAGCGTCGGGCTGCGTCAGCGTCGTGAGGACGCGGACGGTCGTCGACTTGCCGGCGCCGTTCGGTCCGAGCAGGCCGAACACCTCGCCCTCGCGGACGGCGAACGAGAGCCCGTCGAGAGCCTGCACCTGCTTGTACCGCTTGCGGAGGTCCTCGGCGACGATTGCATCCACGCCGCCACTGTAGTGAGCGGTGGGTCAGCTCTCGGCGATGCGAACGCCGACGAAAACGCCGACGACGCCGCCGATCGCTCCGAAGAGGAGCGACTCGACGCCGAGCGAGCTCGCGCCCCAGATCGTCGGCACGTACCCGCCGACGACCCCGCCGAAGAGGACACACATCCCGATCACGCCGCGTCCCATGCGGACACCATCGGCAAGCCGCGCAGGTTCCGTGACACCTCCGAAACGGGGCCTGGCCCGGGCCAGGCCCCCGAGGCTCCGGATTCGCGCAGGTGCAGCGAGAAGCGGGGCCTGG
>DATCJJ010000108.1:0-38733 GCA_036562845.1 Gaiellaceae bacterium
ACGCACCGCTGCTGCGGCAGCGGCATGCCGAGCCGCTCGCACGCGCGCTCCGCGGTCATCACGACGCCGGCGCCCGTTGCCTCGCGGCGGTAGATCGAGCCGCCGACGGAGATCGGCTTGCCGGTGACGACCTCCGGCACCGCATGTCCCTTCAGCATCGAGTACGTGTCCATCATCCACGCCATCGTCTGCTCGTTCGTCGCCATGTCGGGCGCAGGGATGTCCGTCTCCGGCCCGATCTCACGGACGAGCTCCGACGTGAAACGGCGCGTCAGCCGTTCGAGCTCGCGCCGGGAGAGCGACGCCGGTTCGCAGCGGATGCCGCCCTTCGCGCCGCCGTACGGGAGCCGGAGCAGCGCGCACTTCCAGGTCATCCACGTCGCGAGCGCGGCGCACTCGCCGAGCGAGACCTCGGAGTCGTAGCGGATGCCGCCCTTCGTCGGGCCGAGCACGCTCGAGTGCTGGACGCGGTACCCGGCGTAGACGCGGATCGAGCCGTCGTCGCGGCGCAGCGGGACCGCGACGATGAGCGCGCGCTCGGGGAACGCGAGCCGCTCGGCGACGTCGGCCGAGATGTCGGCGTACGGCAGCGACTGCTCGTACTGCGCCCGCGCCATCAGGAAGAGAGGCGAGTCCCACTCGACGTGCTGCTCGGTTGCCTGCGCGTGGGCCACGGCGCGGAAAGTCTATGGAAGTGCGCGGCGTAGTCGTTCGCGGAGGCCCGCGACGGATGTGGCCGTCAGCGGGTCGCCGAGGACGGAGCCGAGCAGCTCGCTCGCCTCGCGAACGACGGCATCGCGTTCGCGCGCGAGCTTCGAGTGCTCGACGAGGAGCGCGCCGCGCCGCCGGGACAGCTCCTCGAGCATGTCGTCGAGGCCGGTCGTGCTCAACCTGCCGGCGAGCGCCGCCGCGGCGTCCCGCGTCGCATCGGTCTGCCGGAGGAATGCAGTCCGATGCTCCTCGAGGCGCGCGACGTCGGCCTCCGCCGCCGCGAGCGCAGCCTCGGCGGCGGGCCGCGCGGCGTCGTCGGCCGCGCCGAGGGCGGCGGCTGCCTCGTCGCGCCTCCCCGCCGCCTCGTGGAGCGAGTACTCGTTCTCGGAAATCGCCTGCGGCAGCCATGCCAGCAGCTCTGCGAGCTGCGCAGCCCGGGCACGTTGGACGTCGACTGCCTGCTGCTCCTCCTCCACCCGTCGGAGCTCGGCGGCGACGCGGGCGTCCCGCACCTCCAGCTCGGCCGCGATCCGCAGCGCGGACTCGACGTCGGTCATGGTGCGTCACCGGTCGTGTGCATGATCCGCAAGGGGTGGTTCTCGTCCGCCGTCCAGCGTACGCTCGTCGGCAGATGCTCGAGAGCCCGCTCGAGATCGAGGCGTCATACGAGAGCGTCGCGCAGGCGGTCAGGGATGCGGCGTACGGCGAGTCGACGCTGCTCGCATGCAGGGGCGCGCTCGGCGTCGAGCAGTCGGTGGCGGTCGCCGAGCAGCACCTCCACGCACTCGAGCTCGAGGACGAGGTCCGCATCTCCGTCGGCCACGGACGCATCCACGTTCACCCTGCCGACACGCCCGCCCGCCGGCGGCTCCCGAACGTTCCGGGTGGGCTCGATCGCCGGTCGGTCTTCGACAGACGCGTCGGCGAGCGGCGGAAGGCCGTCGCGGCGCAGCTGCCTCACGGTGAGCGTCGCAGCGGGACCGACAGGCGCACCGGCTCCGACCGGCGACGACCGGTTCGCGTCGGCGTCCCCAGGTGAGTGCCGGGGGCGGGACTCGAACCCGCATGCCCGAAGGCACCCGATTTTAAGTCGGGCGCGTCTGACCAGTTTCGCCACCCCGGCAGCCGGAGGGTAGCCTCACGCCGGAATGACGCACGGTGTCGTCTCGACGCTTGCGGGCCTCGGCGTGGTCGGCCAGGTGCTCGTCGTCTTGCTCGTCCTGCTGCTCGTCGTCGCGCGCGACCGGCTGCGCGCGTGGCTCTGGGGCTACGAGCTCTGGGCGGCGTTTCTCGTCGCGGCTGTCGCCACGGGCGGCTCGCTCTTCTTCTCGGAGGTCGCCAACTTCGTCCCGTGCGAGCTGTGCTGGTTCCAGCGCATCTGCATGTACCCGCTCTCGCTCCTGGCCCTTTTCCTCGCGTACCACGGCGACTACCGCGTCACGCGGTACCTCCTGCCGTTCCCGGTGATCGGCGCCGGCGTCTCCGTCTACCACATCCTCATCGAGAACCACGTCGTCTCGAAGCCGACCGCCTGCTCGATCGGCGCCGCCGACTGCGGCGTGAAATGGATCAACTACTTCGGGTACATGACGATCCCGACCCTCGCGCTCACGGGGTTCGTTCTCCTCACGATTCTCTTAGGCCTGGCAGCGGCGAGTCCCGAAGAAACCGCCGCTACGCTTCCCGCAGATGCCTAGCGGCAAGAAGAGCAAGCAGATGCGGCGCGCGGCCGCGGCCGCACCGCCGCCCGTCCAGTCGAAAGGCATGCCGCGCCGGCGGCAGGCCGACCCGAAGGTGCTCGCGGCCGTCGGCGGCGTCGTCGTCCTCGCGATCATCGGCATCGTGCTCGGCCTCGTCCTCTCGGGCGGCGGCAGCGGCGGCGGCCTGCCGAGCGGGACGCCGGCCGTCGGGAACTGCGCGTCGAACGGGCTGCCCGGCTGCCAGGACGTCGAGTCGCTCTTCAAGGGCATCCCGCAGAAGGGCCTTTACCTCGGCTCGCCGTTCGCGAAGGCGCAGATGGTGATGTTCATCGACCTCCAGTGCCCGTTCTGCCAGAACTACGAGACGACCGTCATGCCGACGATCATCAAGAAATACGTGCGCACCGGGAAGGTGCGCGTCCAGGTTCAGCCGTGGGCCTTCATCGGCCCGGACTCGGTCCGCGGCCAGAAGGCGATGTTCGCGGCGGCGAAGCAGAACAAGGCGTGGAACTTCGCCGAGATCCTCTACGTGAACCAGAGCACCGAGAACACCGGCTGGCTCAGCGACTCGATGGTCGCCCAGGCGGCGGCGAGCGTGAGCGGCCTGAACGTCCAGAAGCTGTGGAGCGACCGCGGCTCGGAGGCGATCGCCAAGCAGACGGACGACGTTGCCGCGCTCGCGCAGGCGCGCAACGTCACCGGGACGCCGACCGTCTTCGTCGGCAAGACCGGGTCGACGCCGAAGCTCGTCGGCGCGAACGGGACTGTCCCCGATCTCGCGCAGACCGAAGCCGCGATCGACGCCGCGCAGTAGTTTCCCGCAAAGAGCGCCTTTTTCGTGCTTGACCCTCGTCGAGACGGCCCGTAGATTGCCGCGTGCCACCACCGATGGACTCACGGGTTCGTCGGAGGTGGCGTTTTCTTTGGTCCCGCCCGCTCCGTCCGACCGGCTCTCTAGCGTTCGCGGGCCATGCTCACGACGGCCTTGATCCTGCTCCTGTTGCTCGCCGCGGCGGGGGCGCTCGCCGTCTTCCTGCCGCGCCTGCTGCGAGGCGAGCTCTCGGCGCTCCGCCAGCAGACGAGCAGCGAGCTCACCGCTCGCAACGCCGACGTCGACCGCCGCCTCCAGGCCGTCGTGGAGACGATGGACCGCCGCCTGTCCGAGCTCGATCAGAAGGTCGACCGGCGCCTCGAGACGGCGACGAAGACCACGTCCCAGATCCACGAGCGCCTCGGCGAGATGACCCGCGCGACCGGCGAGATGATCGCGCGGGCCAAGGATCTCGGCCGGCTGGAGCAGGCGCTTCGGCCGCCGAAGGCGCGTGGCGGCTTCGGCGAGCTGCTGCTCGAGAACCTTCTGCGTGATCGGCTGCCGCGAGACGCCTACGACCTGCAGTACGGGTTCCGCGGCGGGGAGCGCGTCGACGCAGTGATCCGGGCAGACCAACTCGTCCCGGTCGACGCGAAGTTCCCGCTCGACAACTTCGAGCGGATGGTCGGCGCCGAGGGAGAGGCGGAGCAAGAGCTGCACGCGAAGGCGTTCGCGCGCGACGTCAAGGGCCACATCGACGCGATCGCCGAGAAGTACATCCGCCCCGGTGAGGGAACGTACGACTTCGCGCTGATGTATCTCCCCTCGGAGGCGATCTATTACGAGCTCGTCTGCGGAAAGACCGGCGCACTGCTGCAGTACGCGCATGAGCGGCGGGTCTTCCCCGTCTCCGCGACGACCTTCACCGCATACCTGCAGGTGATCGCGTTCGGGCTCAAGGGAATGCAGATCGAGCGGAACGCACAGGCGGTCATGGAGTACTGCGGGCAGCTTCAGACCGACTTCGACAAGTTCGTCGACGACTTCGAGCTCGTCGGCAAGCACCTGTCGAACGCCCAGGGGAAGTACGCGTCGGCAGAGAAGCGACTCGACCGCTTCGCCACCAAGCTCGACCGCGCGAGCGAGCAGCAGGCCGAGCTGGCACCTGCAGAGCCACCACCGCCGGCGCTCCCGCGCGTCGTCGACGCCGCGTAGCTAGAACCGCAGCAGCGCGGCGACGCCGCCCACCGGCTCGAGGTCGCGCCGGTCGCTTCTGATCACATGCACGGTGCCGCCGTGCGCGAGCGTCTGGTGGAGCGCGAGGTCGAGCCCGCCCTCCTTTGCCTCCATCGTCGTGCCGTCGAGCGGGCAGCTGCCGTTGCGCATCTGCGCGCGGCCGCACTGCGGGCACTGGAACGCGGGACGGTCGGCCCCGTCCTGGACGAGCAACAGGTCGACGCGCCCGTCGGATGCCGCTTCGAGCGTGCTCTCCCACCCGCTCGCCGCGCGTCCGTTCTTCCCCGCCTCCTCGCGCCATCGCTCGAGCAGCTCCTGCTCGCGCGCGGCCTTCCAGTTCTCGAGCACGGGCTTCGCCGCCGCGAGCACCTGCGCGCCGTCCGCGTGCGCTTCCGCCGACGCCCAGCCGGCGAGGCACGACAGAACCTCGTTCGACAACGCGGCCTCGAACTCCGAGCGGATCTCCTCCGCTCCGATCAGCACGACGGGCACGCCGCGAAGGCGGCGGACGACCCGGTCGAGCGTCCCGGCGACGTCACGCAGATGCTGCTCGACGAGGTTCTCGATGTGCCGCCCGTACCGGCCCTGCGACCAACCGCCCTGGTCGTGCTGCCCGGGCACCTGGTCGGTTTGGTCGGCGATCTCCGTCAGTTGGCCGCCGCGCAGCCGCCACACCTGGCCGCGCTCGCGGCCGACGAACGCGACGAGGGCGGCATCGCCCCCCGCGAGCCGTGCGAGCGGCGCGAGGTAGAGGTCGTGGCCGATGTGGACGTCGTCGGCTAGCGCATCGGCGACGGTGAGCGTCTCCCAGAGGTTGTCGCGGCCGGCGGCGAAGACCGCGATGCCGCGGACGCCCTGGCGGTCGAGCCCGTCGTCGAACCAGGCGGCGATCCGCTGGAGGTCTTGCTTCAACCCCTCGCGCTGGTCGCGTGGCAATTGCGACTTGCGCTCGTCGAGCTGCCGCTCCGCGGCCGCGAGGAGCGAGTTGACCTTCGTCTCCACGGCGGGCGGCGTCGGGGCGTCGCTCGGGTCGAGGCTCAGATAGAGGCTGATCGCGCAGCCCTTCCCTGCGCGGAATCCCGCGAGCTCCCTCAGCTGTTCCCAGGTCAACGTGCCGGCCACGAACCTCGTCCTTACCTGCGGCGAGCGATCTTACTCCTTCGGAACAAGCATCCGGCCGCTCTCGTTAATACAGTTGAGAACAATGGAAGAGATTCGGAATCTGATCATCATCGGCGGCGGCCCCGCCGGTTACACGGCTGCGCTCTATGCGGCGCGCGCCAACCTCCAACCGCTCGTCATCGAAGGCTTCCAGTGGGGCGGCCAGCTGATGATCACGAGCGACGTCGAGAACTACCCGGGCTACGCCGACGGCGTCATGGGCCCGGAGATGATGGCCGATTTCCGCCGCCAGGCGGAGCGTTTCGGCACGGACTTCGTCACCGACGACGTGACCGAGGTCGACTTCTCGTCGCGACCCTACAAGGTCGTCGTGGACAAGGACGAGTACCGCGCGAACGCGGTGATCGTCGCGACCGGCGCGAGCGCGCGCTGGCTCGGCCTGCCCGGCGAGCAGACGTACCAGGGCCGCGGCGTCAGCGCCTGCGCGACGTGCGACGGCGCGTTCTTCCGCGACAAGGAGCTGATCGTCGTCGGCGGCGGCGACACAGCGATGGAAGAGGCGACATTCCTCACCCGCTTCGCGACGAAGGTCACGGTCGTGCACCGGCGCGACGAGTTCCGCGCCTCGCCGATCATGCTCGATCGCGCACGCAACCACGAAAAGATCGACTTCGTCACGAACGCCGTGATCGACGAGATCAAGGGCGAGGGCAAGGTCGAGTCGGTCGTGCTGCGCGACACGCAGGACGGCCACACGTGGAATCAGAAGGTCGACGGCGTGTTCGTCGCAATCGGGCACGACCCGAACACGAAGCTTTTCGTCGACTGGCTCGACCACGACGACGCCGGCTACCTGATCACGAAGCGCGGCAGCACCGAGACGAACCTCGAAGGCGTCTTCGCCGCGGGCGACGTCCAAGACCACATCTATCGGCAGGCGGTCACGGCCGCCGGCTCCGGATGTATGGCGGCGCTCGACGCCGAGCGGTTTCTCGCAGAGCTCGAGGGACACGCGGGGACCGCATTGACGGCGCCGCGTCCCGAAGCCGCAGAGGTCTAGCCCGTTCCGCGTCGAAGTCGCGGCGGATGGCCGCGACCTGGGTCGACCTCCTCGATCCGTCCGCAGACGAGCTGAAGGCGAAGGCGCCGCGCGAGCTCGAGGAGACGGCTCTCGAGCTCCTGCTCGCGGCGCCCGCGCACGAGGACGAGCCGCGTCCGACGCTGCAGGGACACGGCGACTACGTGTTCGGCGTCTTCCTGCTCGCCGTGGCGCTCCCGGCAGAGGACCGCGTCTACTACCAGGAGATCGACGTCGTCATCACACACGACACGCTGCTGACCGTACGGAAGACGCCGCAGAACGGCCGGCCGCCCTACGACATCGAGGCGACGAAGAGCGAGGTGCGCCACGACGACAGCGCCGGCATGATCGCGTACCGCCTCGTCGACGGCATCGCCGAGCGCTACCTCGATCTCGTCGACGCGCTCGACGGCGAGATCGACGAGCTCGAGGACAAGGTGGAGGAACAGCGCTCGGAGACGACGCGGCAGCGCATCTCCGAGCTGCGCCACGACATGCTGCACATCCGGCGGACGCTCGCACCGATGCGCGACGCCGTCCGGCGGATCATCATGAACGCGGTCGAGGTCGAGGAAGGCACGGAGGTCTTCCCGCAGGAGGTCGAGGTTGCCTTCAACGCCGCCTATGACAAGCTGCTGCGCGCGCTCGACGGCCTCGACCTCTCGCGCGACCTGCTCTCGAGCGTGCGCGACTACGCGCAGGCGAAGGTCGCGAACGACCAGAACGAGGTGATGAAGCGGCTGACCGTCATCGCGTCGCTGCTGCTCCTCCCCACGTTCATCGTCGGGCTGTACGGCCAGAACTTCGTCGACATCCCCGAGCTGCGGTGGCAGTGGGGGTACGGCTACGTCTGGGGCGTCATCGTCGTCACGACGCTCGCGCAGCTCTGGTGGTTCAAGAAGAACGACTGGATCTGAGGCTCAGAAGCGAAGCTACCCTGGCCTCGTGCCGCACTTCATCTGCCCGAACTGCAAGGAGCGGTCGATCGACATCGACGGCAAGGAGGGCCTGTACAACGAGGCGGTCTCCTGCCACCACTGCGGCTTCGGGTTCCTCTTCGAGCTGATGGAGGACTACTACCCGGCGCCCGCAACCGGCATGGTCGTCTGCGACCGCGACGGGCGGATCCTCGCGGTCGGCCGCGGGATCTTCGAGCTGACCGGATTCAGCGAGAAGGACCTGATGGGCGCGGACGTCGTCGAGAGCCTCGGGCTCAACGGCTTCGAGGCCGAGCGCAACCCCGCGAAGCTCGCGCTCGAGTGGGGCGTCCGCCGCCTCGGCGAGAAGCTGGAGCTGCGGACGCGTGCGGGGCACCCGAAGCCGGTGACCGCAGATTTCTTCCCCGCGTACGACGACGACGGCGGACTGCTCGTCGCGCTCACGCCGCGTGCCTAGCCTCACCGGGCAGCTGCTCGTCGCCTCGCCGGGGCTCCATGACCCGAACTTCCGCCGCACAGTCGTCCTCGTCACGGAGCACAACGAAGAAGGCGCGGCCGGGCTCGTCCTCAACCGGCCGACGGAGGCCGAGGTCTCCGACGTCGTCCCGCAGCTCGAGGCGCTCGTCGACGACGGCGAGCTCATCTACATGGGCGGCCCTGTCCAGCCGAACGGCGTCCTCGTGCTCGGCGAGTTCCTCGACCCCGAGAGTGCCGCCGTCCCGCTCTTCGGCTCGCTCGGGTTTCCGTCACTCGAGACCCCCGAGGAGGTCGTGCCCCTGACGACGCGGCGGCGCATCTTCGTCGGCTATGCCGGCTGGGGCTCGGGGCAGCTCGAGGACGAGCTCGCGCGCGAGGACTGGATTCTCGAGGAAGCCCAGAACGACGACGCGTTCACCCAGGCGCCGGACGAGCTCTGGGCCGACGTGCTCCGACGCAAGGGCGGCATCTACGAGCTCGTCGCGCGGATGCCGGAGGATCCGTCCGTCAACTAGACGGCTTGAAGCCAAGGTAGAGCTCGGTCATGTACGAGAGCTCGGTCGCGCCGTGCGCGAGCTCACGCACCTCCTGCTCGACGACCGTCTGCTCCTCCTGTGGCAGCGAGGCCATGAAGCTCACGGAGAGGACGCGGTCGACGACTGTCTGCTCGTCGACCGACTGCACATGCTCGAACAGCACGCGTGCCGACCGCTCGAACAGACCGCTGTCCGCGAGCAGCGATTTCCAGTCGCGTTGGTTGCGACGCGGCGTGTCGCCTTCGTACCGGTCGAAGATCTCGGAGAGCGCAGCCTGCAGCGGTTGCCGCTCGTCGCGCGCGTTCCAAATCAGCGCCAACCCGCAGCCTCGGCGCAGGACTCGGTGGATCTCGCGCAGCGCGCGCTCGGCGTCGAACCAGTGGAACGCCTGCGCGACGGTGACGCCGTCGACGTAGGCGTCGGTGAGCGGGATGTGCTCTGCGGTGCCCGCGAGCGCGACGAAGCCGTCCAGCTTGTCGCGCATCTCGCGCATCGGCTCGACGGCGATCACGGTCGCGCCGCTCGGGACCAGCAGCCGCGTCAGCTTGCCGGTGCCGGCGGCGAGGTCGAGCACCGTCCGTCCCGGCCGGAGCCCGAGCTCGGTGACGATCGTGTCGACCGCAGCCTGCGGATAGCCGGGCCGTCCACGTTCGTACCGGTCGGAGTCGGCGAAGCCGCGCGTCGCGGGATGCAGCTCAGACACGCGAGGACGGGCAGAGGTCGTTGATGACGCAGTCCTCGCATCGGGGCGCGCGCGCGATGCACACACGCCGGCCGTGCCAGATGAGCAGGTGCGGGAAACGTCCCCAGTCCTCGCGCGGCACGAGCTTCACGAGATCCCGCTCGATCCTCACCGGATCGTCCTCCTTCGTGAACCCGAGCCGCTGCGACAGTCGTCGCACGTGTGTGTCGACGACAACGCCCTGCGGGTTGCCCAGCTCGCTCGAGACGACGTTCGCAGTCTTGCGCGCGACACCGGGCAGCCGCACGAGCTCCGGCAGCGTGCGCGGAACCTCGCCGTCGAACTCTTCGAGCAGCATCTGCATCGTCCCGCGCAGCGAGCGCGCCTTCTGCCGGTAGAAGCCCGTTGCGAAGATGTCGCGCTCGAGCTCCTCCTGCGGCGCCGCCAGGTAATCCTCGGGCGTCGTGTACTTGACGAAAAGCGTCTCGGTGACCTTGTTGACGTTCACGTCGGTCGTCTGGGCGGACAGCATCACCGACACGAGCAGCTCGAGCGGGCTCCGGAACGTGAGCGCGATCGCGGCGTCGGCGTGCTCGATCGCGAGCCGGTCGATCACCGGCCTGATCCGCTGCTTCTTGGGCCCGACGCGCTTCCGGGCTTCGGCGACGTAGCTACGAGGCACTGAGCTGAAGTGCAGCAGACGCGCTCGGGAGCAAGGGCCCGGCGCACACGAGGTCGAGGGCCGGGCAGCCCGCGCAGGCGAACTCGCTCGGCGTCGGCCGAAACTCCCCGGCCTTGATCCGCTCGATCCCGGACGAGAGCTCCGCCTCGAGCACCGCGGCCTGCTCACGTGTGAACGTCGTCGCGACGACGGCGTCCGGCCGCTCGAGGAAGTGGTAGACGACCTCGACCCGCTGCGCGCCGGCGCGGAAGCAGGCGAGTGCGTAGACGAGCCGCTGGAGACGGTACTTCTCCTCGACGATCTCCTCCGGCGACGCCTCTCCGAGCTCGTTCGTCTTGTAGTCGACGACGACCGCCTCGTCGCCGTCGAGATGGAGCGCGTCGACGAAGCCGTGCAGCAGAACGCCGTCGTGCTCGAACGTGAAGTGGCGCTCCTTGCGAACGTCGCCGAGCGCCGCGACGCGGCGTGCGAGAGCGGAGTCGCAGTAGGAGGCGACAAAGGTGCGCACGCGCTCCAGCTCCTCGTCGGTGATCGACGGGTACCACGTGCGAACCTGCTCGAGCTCGGGCGCCGCGGGAGCTGCGAGGTCGACCTGCTCCAGCAGTCGGTGGACTGCATCCCCAATCTCGGTCGCGCGCAGGCCTCCCTCACCTGTGCCCGAGGGAACGCGCCGCTCCTTCATCTGTGCGACGTAGACCGCGTAGTACTTGTACGAGCACGAGTCGAAGGTCGAGAGCGCGGTGAACGAGAGCCGGCGAGGCCGGTGGAGCGGCGGCTCCGGCGGCGCGACGAGCGGCGGCAGCACCGGTGCAGCCGCAGCCTGCACCGACTCCGCGAGATCGCCGAACAGCGCGAGCTGCCCGGGCTCGGGCGGCTCCTCGGCGACGGGCGTTTGCGGCTGGTAGCGCGCGACGCGCACGACGAGGCGCGCGTCGTCCCGTTCGATCTCGACGGGAACGTCTGCGGCCGCAGCGATCTCGTCGTCGGCGCCGAGCCGCCCCAGGACCCAGCCGATGGGCGTGTTCGCGTCCGCCGCCTTCGCGCGGTCGATCGCGCCCGAGACGATCAGGCGCTCCTTCGCTCGCGTCATCGCGACGTAGTAGAGGCGGAGCTTCTCGGCCTCCTCCTCCGCCTTGCGCGCCGCCTTGATCTCTTCGTAGTCGAACGCGGGGTATCGCGTGGTCGTCGCCGGAGATGCGACGCGGAACCCGAAGCGGCCGTCCGAGAGTGCGAGGATCTCGTCCGCGGACGGCGGCGCCTTGTCGCGTCCGGCGTCGGCGACGATCACGACCTTGAACTCGAGCCCCTTCGCGGCGTGGATCGTCAGCAGGCGGACTGCCTCGGCTCCCTCCTCCTCCGCGACGGCTTCGAGCTCGCGTGCTCCCAACGCCTCCTGATCGGCCACGAAGCGGACGAAGCCTTCGACGTCGGGACCGCGGAGCTCCTCGTACGACCGCGCGAGCCGCGCCAGCTTCCGCATGTTCGCGTAGCGGCGCCGGCCGTCCCACTGTGCGAGCACCGCGAGGTCGTAGTCGTGCTCGCTGACGATCCGCTCGCACAGGCGCTCGAGCGACGACCGCGCCATCGCCTCCGCGAGGCGATCGAAGCGCTGCCGGAACGCGCGGAGGAGCCGGGCGTCGCGCTCGGACAACCCCGGCGGCAGCGAGTGCTCGATGCCGGAGAACAGCGGGCGCTTCGACGCGGTGCGCCGAATGAGCGCGAGCGCGTCGTTCGACACGCCGACGAACGGCGACGCGAGCACCGCCACGAGGGCGCGGTCGTCGTAGCGGTTGTGCAGGAGGCGCAGGTACGCGAGCAGGTCGGCGACCTGCTGCTGTCCGAAATAGCCCTTGCCGGTCGCACGATAGGTCGGCAGCCCGGCCTTGCGCAGCTCGTCCTCGTACCACTCCGCGTCGGTGCCTGCCGCGAACAGGAGCACAATCTCGCCCGGCGTCGCGATGCCCGCGTCGACGAGCTCGCGCACGCGGCGCGCGACCGCCTGCGCCTCGCCGCGCCGCCAGTGCACGCGGCCGCCCTCGTAGCTGGGCTTGTCGGCGACGAGCAGCTCGACCGGGTGGCCGAACACCGGGTCCGGATACTCCGCCGCTGCGGCGAGCGGCTGGAACTCGCCGCCGAAGTGCGAGCCGAACAGGTAGTTGACGGCGGCGAGCACCTCGGGGCGCGAGCGGTAGTTGTGCGTGAGCGGCAGCAGCTGCTCCGCCTGCGCGCGCCGCTCCCGGAACACCTGCACGTCGGCGTGCCGGAAGCCGTAGATCGACTGGAACTCGTCGCCGACGTAGAACACCTCCGTCTCGGGCCGGCGGAGCAGGTCGACGAGCTCGCACTGGAGGCGATTCGTGTCCTGGAACTCGTCGACCATGAGCGACCGGAAGCGGAGCTGCTCGCGCTCGCGGATGTCGTCGTGAGCGCGCAGAAGGTCGCGCGCGCGCAGCTGGAGATCCTCGAAGTCGAGCGCCGACTCACGCGCCTTCGCGTCGTCGAACGCGGCGGCGAAGCATTCGAGCAGCTCCTGTAGGAGCTCGCGGTCGCGTGCCGCGACCTCGTCGAGCGCGGACTGCTCGACGGCGCTGCGCGCCTCTTCGTACGTCTGCGCGCGCTCGCCGTGCGCCTTGAACCCGGAGAGCTCCATCAACCGGTCCGGCTGAGATCCGCGCTCGAGCAGCGCGAGCAGTTGCGTCGCGGCGGTCCGCTGATTCTCGGTTGCCGCCGCGTCGTCCGCGAGGCAGCGCGCGGCCTCGCGCAGCTCCTCGATGCGCTCCTCGAGCTGCGGCCGGTCGCCGATGTCGAGCGTCAGCTCGCGGCCCGCCGACCGGAGCGTCTCGTAGACGCCGGTCAGCATCTTCCGGAGCCCCTCGGCGCCGTACGTCGCAAGCAGGCGCAGCCGGTCGGGCTCGCCGGCAGACGTGAAATCCTCGAGCGCGGCGCGGAACGCCTCGCCGCGGAGCACTGCCGCCTGCGCGTCGTCGAGCTCGCGGAACCGCGGGTCGAGCCCGGCGGCGAACGGGTATGCCTTGAGCAGCCGCAGGCAGAAGCCGTGGATCGTCGAGATCCAGGCGCCGTCGAGCTCGCGCGCGAGATCGTCGCGTCCACGCTCGTGGAGCGCGGCGCGAATGCGCGTCCGCAACTCGCCCGCCGCGCGTCGCGTGTACGTGATGACGAGGATCGAGTCGACGTCGAGCCCGCGATCGCACACCGCGCGGACGAACCGCTCGACGAGCACGGCGGTCTTGCCTGTGCCGGCACCGGCGGAGACGAAGACCTCGCCCGTCGCCTCGACCGCGGCCAGCTGCTGCTCGTTCATCAGGGCCGCTCCACGCGGCACATCGACCACAGGTCGCACCACGCGGGGCAGTCGTTGCCCTTCGGGTCGTGGCGCACGTCGCCCTCGCGGATGCGCTGCGCGAGCTCCTGCGCCTTCGCGCGCGCTTTCTCGACGGACGCCCAGAAGGCCTCCTCGTCGAGGTAGTCGTTCCGCGAGAAGCCGTGGAGCGTCTCGCTCTCGCTCTTCCGCAGCAGCCCGCGCGCCTTCCGCTCGCCCGAGAGCGGCCGGTACACGCCGCCGAGCGGCTCGAGCCCGACGAGATCGCGCAGCACGAGCATGTACAGCGGGATCTGCAGCCGCAGCTCGCTGTCGATCTTCGCCGCCGAATGCGCGAGCTTGCCGGACTTGTAGTCCTGGACGATCCCGCGCGCGCCGAACGGGTCGACGTCGATGCGGTCGATCTTCCCGGTCAGCGTCAGGCCGTCGCCGAGATCGAGGCCCGGGTGGACGTCCGTCCCGAACCGATGCTCGAAGTAGCGCGGGACGAGCGTCAGCTCCGACTCGCACTCGGCATGCACGACCGCCTCGAGGTCGCGCCAGAGCGTCTGGTCGAGCTCGCGCTGCTGCATCTCCGTCATGTCCATCCGCACGCCCTGCAGCGCCTCGTCGAGGCACGTGCGCATCAGCCGCACGGCGGCGTCGGCGACGCGTTCGTCGAGCTTCTCGACGCCGAGCTCCTTCGGGACGCGCGTGAAGAAGCGGTACAGCGCCGTGTGCGCGACGCTCCCGCGCGTCAGCGCGTCGACCTCTTTGTCGATCGACTTCGGATCGAGGAAGCGCTCGACGAACCACGCCGACGAGCAGTCGGCGAACCGCTCGAGCTCGGTGACGTTGAACGTCGTGCGCGACTCCAGCTGCTCGCGGACGAGCGGATGCGTGATCCTCGTCGGCCGGTTGAACGCGTCGAATGCGCGCTCGAGCCGCCGCTCCCACCCGTTCGCCCGGGCGAGGGCTTCGGCGGCCGCGGCGTCGGCGGCGGCGAGCTCCGCGAGTGCGCGCAGCCGCTCGCGCTCGCTCGGGGCGCCGTCGATCGGCCACGTGAGGGCCGAGAGCCGTCGCTGCCGTGTCCAGCGGCGCACGTCCTCCGGGTCGAAGAGCGACTGCACCTCGTCCCAGAACGGGCTTGGCTCGCGCGGGCTGCCGTCGTCGGTCGCCGACTCGCGCACGAGGTAGAGCCGCTCGAGCGGGCGCGTGCACGCGGTGTAGAAGAGGTAGCGGTCGCGGCTGACGGAATCCGCCTTCTGCAGCCGCGCACCGCCGTCGTCGAGCGCGCGCCGCACATCCTCGTCCAGGAACGGCGACGCAGCGCCGCGGCGCGGGAGGCTCCCTTCCTCGAGTCCGAGGACGAACACGACGTCGAAACGGCGCGTGCGTGCGCGCAGCAGGTCGACGACCGCGACGCGGCCGGGCTCGTCGCCGCGGAGCATCCGCATCGTGTGACGCTCGAGCGACGACGCGACCTCTTCGCGCGTGACGTCCTCCCAGCGCGCGAGCTCACGCAGCAGCCGGTCCACCGCTTCGTGGGCGCGGAGGTCGAGTCGCGACGTCTCGCCCACCGGCGGGCGCTCCGGGTCGTACGCGTTGCGGAGCATCCGGGTGGCGAGTGTGCGGATCGCGTCGATCGGCTCGCTCGCGTCGCGCAGCTCGTCGAGGATCGGCAACGGCGCGCCGCGCAGCTTCTCCGTCTCCTCGAGCACCCGGTCGTGCAGCTGCACGGCGCGCCCGCGCAGCCGGCCCTCGACGAAGTCGACCGACCGGCGCTCGAGCCCGGAGAACGGCGAGCGGAGGAACGTGAAGAGCTCGCGTCGCGAACCGCCGAGCCAGGCGAACCGGACGAACGCCGTCAACGCCTGTCCGAAGGGCGTCTGGGCGACGCGCAGCTCGCCGTCGAGCGAGTACGGCACGCCCAATGTGCCGAGCGCGGTCTCGAGCGGCGCGCGCAGCCGCTCGGTCGAGGGGCACACGATGCCGATCCGCTCCGCGGGCGTGCCGGCGCGGAGCAGCGCGAGCAGCTCCTCACCCACGAGCTCGAGCGCGCCACGCGTTCCCGCGCCCTCGAAGAAGCGGATCGCGCCCTCCGTCGCGACCGGCGCACGGCGCTCGTCGGAGAAGAGCGTCCGCTCGAGGTGCGCGAGCGCGGGCTGCGCAACCTCGCCGTATCGGGCGGGCAGCTCGACGACGTTCGCCCCTGCGAGGCGCTGCAGGTCTTCCGCCGTTCGTGCGAGCGACGCGAACGCGGGGCGGCCGGGCTCGTATGGGAGCGAGACGCTCACCTCCGCGCGGCCCGCCAGGCCTTCGAGCAGCGCCCACTCCGCGCCGGTCAGATCCTCGAAGCCGTAGGCAAACACCGGCTCGCCGTGCCAGGCGTCGAGGTCGTTGCCGAGCCGCTCCACGGCGCGGCGGCGCATGCCGGGCTTGTCCCACAGCCCGAGCCGGCCGAGCTCGTCGCGATAGGCGGCGTAGAGCAGCGCGAGCTCGCCCTCGAGGTGCGCGGGCTCGAGCAGGCCCGACTCGACCTCGGCCAGCGCCTGCGAGAGCGCGTCCGCGAAGCCGCCGAAGCGGGCGGACGTCGCGAGCGTCGTGAGGTCTGCCGCGGCGACGATCCGCCGGACGAGGAGCGCGCGCTGCGCGTCGCCGATGAGCGACCGCTCGCTGCCCGCGATTCGTGCAAAGACGTCGTCGAAGGTGCCGATCGCCCCGCTCATCAAGCAGTGGCAGCGCTCGAGCAGCTGCCGCTCGACCCGCTCGACGTCCGATCCGGTCGGCACGATCAGGACGGGCTCGCGGTCGAGAGCCTCGAGATACCGGTCGAGCAGGAGCTCGACCTTGCCCGCGTTGGCAGGGCCGGCGATGAGCGCCAGGGTCACCGCTCCATCGTAGAGCGGTGTCCTGACGACTCCAGATACCCGTTACGGACGGGCCCGCAAACTGCGGAAGTTACGCTGCTGCGGCCGCGTTCTTCGGCCGCCGGCCCCGGCGCGCGACCTGCCGCCCGGGCATGTTCGAGGCGCATTCTCCGCAGAGATCCGCCTCCTTTGCCCCCCGGCGCGCATCGCTCCAGCTCAGGCGCATCGTCGCGCCCTGGGCTTCGTCGACCTCTTTCCCGCAGTTGTCGCAGACGAGAATTGTTCTCCGTGCCATGGCGGTAATTCTATCCGAAATTCAGGGGCGAACTAGGCGGCGGCCCGCGCCTGCCGAATACGGTGCGAGCGGAGGAGGCTGAGGAGCGCGATCTCCTCCCGGTCGAGGTCGATCTGCCGGGCGCCGACGACCCGCAAATGACGAGGCCTGAAATCCTCGATCGTTCTGCCGTCGAGATACTGGTCGATCACCGCCGGCGAGACGTACGAGGCGCGGCAGACGGCCGGCGTGTTCCCGAGCTGTTGCGCGACGCCGCGCATGACGGCGGCGACCGAGCGCTTCTCGTCCGTCGGCGTCTCGGGAAAGCCCTCGCGCTGCGCGCGCTCGGCGAGACCGATCGCGGCGAGGAGGGTGCCGCCCCACGTCCGGAAGTCCTTCGCCGTGAACTCCTGCCCCATGTAGCCCTTCACGTACTCGTTGAGGTGGCGGGAGGTGAGGTTCGCGACCCTCCCGTCCTCTTGCCGGTAGCGGAAGACGCGGCCGCCCTTCTGGGCGGCGAGCAGGTCGCGCATCGCCCCTGCGAGCTCGTCGTCGACGAGCGTCGTGCGGACCTGCACGTTGTGCTTGCCGCGGAAGCAGAGGCTGACCCGGTTGCCGCGCACGCTGACGTGCCGGCGCGTCAAGGTCGTGACGCCGTACGTCCCCGACTCCTTGGCATACCGCTCGTTGCCGACGCGGAACCAGCCGAGATTGATCAGCCGCAGCGCGATCGCCGCGACGCGGTCGCGGTCGAGCCCGTCCTTGTCGAGGTCGGCGGCGAGGGCGGCGCGAAGATCGGGGAGGCGCTCGGCGAAGCGGATCAGCTTGTCGTATTTCGCCTGCTCCTGCTCGGCCCGGAATGCGGCGCTGTAGAGGTACTGCTTGCGGCCCGCCTTGTCGAAGCCCGTGGCCTGGAGCTTCGCGCGCGCGCTCGGCGAGATCTCGACGTCGCGCCAGGCCGGCGGGATCGCGAGCTTCTCGATCCGCTCGATCTTTGCGGTGTCCGTGATGCGCTTTCCGGCCGCGTCGAAGTAGCGGAACGCGCCCTTTCGCCCTCGCCTGGTCCATTTCATCCGCAACTACACTGCCCACCCGATGCAGGACGAGAACACGATCGTCGTCCTCGAGGGCGACCAGACCGGCCAGGAGCTGCTCGAGGAGGGGTTGCGGGTGCTCTCGCCGGACGTGATCGGGGTCACGCTCGACTTCCCGCGCTACGACCTCTCGCTCGAGAACCGGCGCGCGACGGAGAACGGGGTCGTCCACGAGGCCGCGGCCGCGATCAAGGGACACGGCCTCGGGCTGAAGGCGGCGACGATCACGCCGGAGGGGCGGGGCGACGTCGGGTCGCCGAACCGGATCCTCCGCGAGGAGATCGGCGGGAAGGTGATCGTCCGCACCGGCCGCCGGATCCCGGGCGTCATGCCGCTCGGCGGCGTGCACGCGCCGATCTCGATCGTGCGGATGGCCGTCGGCGACGCCTACGGCGCCAAGGAGTGGCGCGAGGGCGAGGGCGACGACGAGGTCGCGCTCCGGACGGAGCGCATCGAGCGGCGCATCTGCCACGCGGTCGCGGAATTCGCGTTCCGGCAGGCCGAGCGGACCGGCGCCAAGGTCTTCGGCGGGCCGAAGTACACGGTGTCGCCGACGTACGAGGGGATGCTGAAGGAGGAGATGGATGCGGCCGCGGCGCGGCATCCCGGTGTCGCGTACGAGCCGCAGCTGATCGACGCCACGTTCGCGCTCCTGCTTTCGTCGTCTGGCGACCCGCTCGTCATCCCGGCCCTCAACCGCGACGGCGACATCCTCAGCGATCTCGTGCTCCCGCTCTTCGGCTCGATCGCCGGGTCGGAGTCGCTGCTCGTCGCGTTCGACGACGACTCATTCGAGCCGTCCGCGATCATGGCGGAGGCCGCGCACGGAACGGCCCCGTCGCTCGAGGGCAAGAACGTCGCAAATCCGATGGCGATGATCCTCGCCGGGGCGGCGCTCCTCTCGCACGGCGGCGACGACGCCCAGCGTGCCGGCCGCGCGATCCGCGAAGCGTGCCTCGAGGCGGTGCACGCCGGCAATCGAACGTCCGACCTCGGCGGCCACCTCGGCACGAGCGAGTTCACGGACGAGGTGATCGCGCGCGTGCGCGCGAAGCTCGACGTCTGGGCGTCGCTCTAACCGACCGGGACCTGGTACCGCCACGAAAGTGTGACGATTTATCCACAGTGGTCGTTGCAGGCGTTTCTCGGCGACCGCCGGCTGAACACGTCACGTCCGGCGTGACGGATCCGTATCGGTACCAGGTCTCGGTCGTCTGGATGGGCCATGCCTAGTCGAGCTTCTTCTCGAGCCGCCGCTTGCCGAAATGGAGGGCGAGCCAGCCGACGACGACGATCGCGACGACGCCGGCGATGCCCAGCGTCCCGTATTTCGTGATCGCGTCCGCCGCCTTCTCGCCGCCGTAGTAGGCGACGAGGCTGACGGCAATCGCCCAGACGATCCCGCCCGCCGCATTCCAGAAGAGGAAGCGCCACCACGGCATCCGGCCCAGGCCGGCCACCCACGCGGCCGTGAAGCGCAGCAATGCGATGAAGCGACCGAAGAAGACGACCTTGCCGCCGTGGTGGCGGATCAGCTTCTCGACTCGCGGGATGGTGGTGTCGGCCCAGCGCTTCACCCACCGGTTTCGCTCGAACAGCGCCCGCCCGCCCTTCCGGCCGATCAGCCAGTAGCCGAGGTTGTCGCCGATGATTGCGGCCGCCGCGGCGACGGCGATCACTGCCGCGAGCGAGTAGTGGCCCTGCGAGGCGAGGACGCCGAAGAGGATGAGGGAGGTCTCGCCCGGCAGCGGGATGCCGAACGACTCGAGCATCACGATCACGAAGAGGAGCGGCAGGCCGTGGTGGACGACGAAGTGCGTCACGACGCAAGTCTGCGGGAAAGTGCCGAACCGGCGGTCCGGCAAGTCTCGTAGAGTGGGCGGCAGTGCGGGTCGGAATCGTGCGGGAGACGGCGCCGGGCGAGCGCAGGGTGGCGCTCGTGCCCGAGACTGTCGGCAAGCTCACCGCTGCCGGCTTCGAGGTCGTCGTCGAGAGCGATGCGGGTGCGGCCGCCTCATTCCCAGACTCGGCGTACACCGAGGCAGGCGCGTCGATCGGCGCCCCCTGGGAGTCGGAGATCGTCGTCTCCGTCCGCCGACCCGACCCGGCGCAGCTGCGCGACGGGCAGCTGCTGATCGCGTATCTCGAGCCCCTCACCGACCGCGACGGAATCGGGCAGCTCGAGTCGCGGGGCGTGATCGCGTTCGCGATGGAGTCGATCCCGCGCATCACACGCGCGCAGCCGATGGATGCGTTGTCGTCGCAGGCGACGGTCGGCGGGTACAAGGCGGCCCTCCTCGCGGCGCAGCATCTCCCGCGCTTCTTCCCCATGCTGATGACCGCCGCGGGCACGGTCCCGCCGGCGAAGGTGCTCGTCATCGGTGCGGGCGTGGCCGGCTTGCAGGCCATCGCGACGGCGCGCCGCCTCGGCGCCGTCGTCACCGGCTTCGACGTCCGGCCGGCCGTCCGCGAGCAGATCGAGTCGCTGGGCGCCAACTGGCTCGATCTCGGCGTCGGCGGCGCCGAGGCCGAGGGCGGCTACGCGCGCGAGCTGACCGCGGAGGAGATGCAACAGCAGCAGCGCGCGCTCGAGGCGCGGATCGGCGACTTCGACGCCGTCGTCACGACGGCCGCCGTGCCGGGCCGCGCGGCGCCGAAGATCATCCCGGCCGCCGCAGTCGCGGCGATGCGCCCCGGCTCGGTGATCATCGACCTCGCCGCCGAGACGGGTGGCAACTGCGAGCTGACGGAGCCCGGCGAGGTCGTGGAGCGCGAGGGCGTGACGATCGTCGGGTTGACGAATCTGCCGTCGTCGATGCCGTATCACGCGTCGATGCTCTACTCGCGCAACGTCCAGGCGCTGCTGCTGCATCTCGCGCCGGGCGGCGAGCTCAACCTCGACTGGACCGACGAGATCACGGCCGGAGCGTGCGTCGCAGGCAAGCAGGAAGGAGTGGCCGCGTGAGCCATACCACGCTGCTCGTCTTCGAGGTGACGATCCTCGTGCTCGCGATCTTCCTCGGCATCGAGGTGATCTCGAAGGTGCCGACGCTGCTGCACACGCCGCTCATGTCGGGGACGAACGCGATCCACGGCGTCGTCATCGTCGGCGCGATGCTCGTCCTCGGCAGCGGCCACAAGGGCCCGTTCGCCTGGATCGTCGGCTTCATCGCCGTCGTCCTCGCGTCCGCGAACGTCGTCGGCGGCTTCGTCGTCACCGACCGGATGCTCGAGATGTTCAAGAGCCGCGAGCGTCCGAAGAAGACCGACGAGTGAGCTACAACCTCTCGAATCTCCTCTACCTGATCACGATCGTGACGTTCGTGCTCGCGCTCCGCTTCCTCTCGAACCCGGCGCACGCGCGGCGCGGCAACCAGCTCGGCGCGATCGGGATGCTCGTCGCGATCGTGGTGACGTGGGTCAAGACCGGCGGCACGAGCTGGTGGGCGCTCGTAATCGCCATGCTGATCGGCGGCGGCTTCGGGGCAGTCGCGGCGCGCAAGGTGAAGATGACCGCGATGCCGCAGATGGTGGCGCTGTTCAACGGCGTCGGCGGCGGCGCGGCGGCGCTCATCTCGCTCGCGGAGCTCCACCGGATCCTCCCGGACCCCGGCCGGCCGCACGTCGACGTCGGCCTCGCGATCGTGCTCTCCGGCCTGATCGGCGCGATCTCGTTCGCGGGCTCGATGGTCGCCTTCGCGAAGCTCCAGGAGCTGATCGGCGGCCGCCCGATCACCTACGCGGGCCAGCAGTTCGTCAACGGGATCCTCTTCATTGGGTGCGTCGCAGCCGGCCTCGCGGTTGTCGCCGGCGCGCAGCACGAGTGGCTGCTCTGGGTCTTGATCGCGGGCGCGGCGATCTTCGGCGTCCTGTTCGTCCTGCCGATCGGCGGCGCCGACATGCCGGTCGTGATCTCGCTGCTCAACGCCTTCACCGGCCTCGCCGTCGCGCTCGGCGGCTTCGAGCTCGAGAGCAATGTCCTGATCGTCAGCGGCATGCTCGTCGGCGCGTCGGGCACCCTGCTGACGCTGCTGATGGGCCGCGCGATGAACCGGTCGATCGCAAACGTCCTCTTCGGCGCGTTCGGACAAGTGACCGCATCGGCCGCGGCGGCGGCCGAGGGCAACGGCGGCCAGTCGGTACGCAGCGCGAATGCCGAGGACGTCGCTGTCATGCTCGCCTACGCGCACAAGGTCGTCTTCGTGCCCGGCTACGGCCTCGCCGTCGCCCAGGCGCAGCACGATGTCCGCCAGCTCGCCGACCTGCTCGAGAAAAAGGGAGTCGAGGTCTCCTATGCGATCCATCCGGTCGCAGGCCGGATGCCCGGGCATATGAACGTGCTGCTCGCAGAGGCGAACGTCCCGTATCCGCAGCTGAAGGAGATGGACGAGGCGAATCCGGAGTTCCCGCGCACGGATGTCGCCGTCGTCGTCGGCGCGAACGACGTCGTCAACCCGGACGCGCGCAACAACCAGGGCAGCCCGATCTACGGGATGCCGATCCTGAACGTCGACGACGCGCAGACGGTCGTCGTGCTGAAACGATCGATGAACCCGGGCTTCGCCGGCATCGAGAACCCGCTCTTCTACAACCCGAAGACGGTGATGCTGTTCGGCGACGCGAAGGAGTCGATCGTCAAGCTCGTTCAGGACGTGAAGGCGCTGTGACCGAGGTCGCCGAGGGGGTCCACCGTCTCGGCGACCGGTACGTCAACTGGTACGTGATCGAGGACGGCGGCCGTCTGACCGTGCTCGACGCGGGCTTCCCCGCGCATTGGCCGCAGCTCCCCGCGCTGCTCGGCACGATCGGCAAGACGCTCGCCGACATCGACGCGCTCTTGCTCACGCACACGCATGCCGACCATCTCGGCAGCGCCGAGCGCGTCCGACGCGAGGCGGGGGCGCGGGTGCTCGTGCACGAGGCCGAAGCGGCAGACGCCCGCGGGCACGGCCGCAGCCCATCCCCGATCGGCGTCGTCGCGGCACTCGTCCGGCCGTTCTTCTTCCGCTACATCATCCACATCGTCCGCGCGGGCGGCCTCAAGATCGAGACGATCGCGGAGGTCGCGGCGTTCCGTGACGGCGAGCGCCTCGACGTCCCCGGTGCGCCGCGCGTGATTCACGCGCCCGGGCACACGCCGGGGACGTGCGCGTTGCACGTCGAGGCGCGCGACGTCCTCTTCTCCGGCGACGCGCTCGTGACCCTCGACACCGCGACCGGCTACGTCGGGCCGTCGCTCCTGACACCGCCATTCGTCGAGAAGCTCGACGGCGCGCTCGACGCGCTTGCGCGCGTCGAGGCGACCGGCGCCGGCACTGTGCTGCCGGGGCACGGCGAACCGTGGCGCGACGGCGTCGCGGCGGCGGTTGCACACGCACGGCGCCGAGCCGTCAAAGAGCGCTGAGCATCGCCCGCGTCGCGGCGCTCATCTCGAGCGTCGCAACGTCGTCGGGCGAGACCCGCGCGACGGCGTGGGTCTCGTACTGCCCATCTGCCTCGAGGCACTCGCGTTCCGCCGCGACGCCGCGGATCGCGACGTGCGCATCGCGGCAACAGTAGTGTCCGCGGCGATGCCGGTCGTCGCCGCGCACATGCTCCTCTACACGCCGGAGGCGGACGCCGTGCGCGCGGCCTTCCGCGACGTCTTCGGGTGGAAGCACGTCGAGGACCATCCGGGGTGGCTGATCTTCGCGATGCCGCCGTCTGAGCTCGGCATTCATCCGTCGGAAGGCTCGACGAAGCACGAGATCTGCCTCATGTGCGACGACCTCGAGTCGACGATGACGGAGTTGCGCGCAAAGGGGATCGAGTTTCGCGGTGAGCCGCAGGATCAGGGCTTCGGCATCGTCACGACGATGCTGCTGCCCGGCGGCGTCGAGGTGCTGCTCTACGAGAGCAAGCACCAGACACCGCTCGATCTCTAGACGAAGAACCGCGCTGGATCGAAGAGCTGCAGCTGCGGCGACGACGTGTCGCCGAGGACGGCGTCGGCGACGAGCGCACCGCATGCGAACCCGAGCACGTTGCCGTGTCCCGAGTAGCCGCCCGCGACCCACACGTCGCCGCGACCGGGGACGCGGCCGACGAGCGGCAGCATGTCCTGCGTCAGGCCGAAGATCCCCGCCCAGCGATGGCTGATCTCCGGCTCCTCGCCGATCAGCTCGCCGAGGAAGCGCTCGAGCGATGCCTGGATCGCCGGTGTCGTCTCCTCCACGTCGGTGAGCTCGTCCATGATCGAGACGTCCCGGAACCCGCCGAGCAGCACGCGGCCGTCCGGCAGCTGCTGCCAGTAATCGAATCCCTGCCGCGCGTAGTGCGGCTTGTCGTAGAGCACGCGGTCGAGCGGTTGACTGACGATCACCTGGCCGCGGGTCGGCCAGATCAGGTCGGCCAGCTCGGCGACGAGCCCGTGCCCGTAACCGTCCGTGGCCACGACGACGTGCTCGGCGCCGAGCGCGTCGACGTCGGCGACCGTGTCGTGCTCGCGGATCTCCGCGCCCGCAGCGGCGGCGCGCGCCGCGAGCCGCCGCACGAACCGCGCCGGCTGTACCGACCCGTCCTCCGGGTGGAAGATGGCGCCGTGGAAGCGGCCGTCGGCCGGCTCGTCGACCCACTCGGCGGCGATGCCGTCCTCGCGCATCGCCTCGTACTCGGCGCGGATCGCGTCGCGTTCCCCCTGGTCGGCGGCCAGGCGAAGGCTGCCCGTTCGGCGAAGGGAGTCGCCTGCGAGCCCACTCATCTCGTCGAGTGCCCGCTCCGTCCAGTGCCAGAGCTCGGCCGCCTCCTCGCGGCCGTACGTCTCGCGCGCCACGTCGTACCGCGATGCGCCGCCGCGCAGCGCGAAGCCCCCGTTCCGTCCGCTCGCGCCCTCGGCGACGGCGCGCTGGTCGTGCACCCGAACCGTCAAACCCGCCTCGGCCAGTCGCAGCGCGGCGGAGCAGCCGGTCACGCCGGCGCCGACGATCGCGACGTCGACGGGCCCGTCGCGGTGCACGGTGGAGCGCTGCGGCGCCTCGTCCTCGAGCCAATAGGGGTTCATGGCTCACGCACGATAGACGCCGTCGTGCATCGTCACGTGGCCGGCCAGCTCGAGCTCGGTGAGCGCGTGCGCGACAGCCGCTGCGGAGCGACCGGTCGTGCGGACGAGCTCGTCGGCCGTCGCCGGGAGATGCACGAGCAGCTCGTCGTCGACCGGGTCGCTCCGCGCCGCGAGCCCGTACACGTCGAGCACGTCGGCGACATCGGTGAGCGGCGCGGCACCGAGCTTGAGGAGCGCGTTCGTCCCGGCGGAGAGGGCGCTCCCGATCTCACCGGGGACGGCAAAGACCTCGCGTCCTTCCTCGACCGCGAGGTCGGCGGTGATGAGCGCGCCGCTTCGCTCTCGCGCCTCGACGACAACCGTCGCCGCACAGAGGCCCGCGATGATCCGGTTGCGCGCGGGAAACCGCCACGCCCTCGGCTCGACGCCGGGCGCGTACTCGGCGACGATCAACCCGGTCGCCGCGATGCGCCGCGCGAGCTCCGCGTGGGAAGCCGGATAGTCGCGGTCGATGCCGCAGCCGAGCACTGCCACGGTCGCCCCGTCGGCGTCGAGTGCACCGCGGTGCGCCTCGGCATCGACGCCGCGCGCGAGCCCCGACACGACGACGAGCCCTGCGGCGGCGAGCTCGCGGCCGAGCATTCGGGCGACCGAGGCGCCGTAACCGGAGCACGCACGTGCGCCGACGACAGCGATACTCGGCCGCGCGAGCAGCTCGAGCTCGCCGACGCCGCGGACGAACAGCCCCGGCGGCGGATCGTGGATCGCACGCAGCAGCGGCGGGAGCTCGGACTGCGCAACGAAGCGATAGCCGCGTTCGGTCAGCATCCGGCGATACGCGGCCCCGTCGAACGAGCGCAGGTGCGCGTACCACCGTCCGTCGCCCGGCGGCCGGACGAGATGCGTGCCGGTCTCGGACGCGAACACGGCAAGCGCGAGCTCACTCATGCGAGCCGCCGCGGTAGGAGAGCGCCTCGGCGATGTGCTCGGCCTCGACCCGCTCGGCCGGCGCGAGCGCCGCGATCGTGCGCGCGACGCGCGCGACGCGCGCACGTCCACGGCCCGACAGCGGGACGCGATCCACGGCACGCGAGAGCAGCGCGTCCGCCTCCGGCGTGCGCCGTGCCTGCGGCCGTGCTCGCGCAGCGGCAACGCGCGCCGCCACCAGGGCCGACTCCTCGCCGGGGCCGGCCGCGAGCTCGTGCGACCGCGAGCGCGGCAGCATGACCGTGAGGTCGAAGCGATCGAGCAGCGCCCGGGAGAGCTTTGCCCGGTACGCCGCCAGCCTTTGCGGCGAGCACGTGCACTCGAGCGCCGCGTCGCCGCGCGCACCACACGGGCAGAGATTCATCGAGCCGACGAGCTGAAAGCAGGCGGGGAACACCGCGCGGCCGGCGGCGCGCGCGACGGCGACGACGCCGTCCTCCAGCGGCTGGCGGAGCGCTTCGAGCGTCTGCCGCTGGAACTCGGCGAGCTCGTCGAGAAACAACACGCCCCGGTGCGCGAGGCTTGCCTCACCCGGACGGATGCCCGGGCCGCCGCCGACGATGGCCGCGGTCGACGCGCTGTGGTGCGGCGCCCGCAGCGGCGGGCGCGGGACGAGGGGATGATCGGGCGAGAGCAGGCCGGCGACGGAATGGATCCGCGTCACCTCCAGGGCCTCGGCGGGCGACAGGGGAGGCAGGATCCCCGGCAGCCGCCGGGCGAGCATCGTCTTCCCGGTCCCGGGCGGGCCGGCGAGCAGGAGGTTGTGCGAGCCCGCCGCGGCGATCTCGAGGGCGCGCCGGGCGCGCTCCTGGCCGCGGACGTCCGCGAGGTCGGGCTGCGGCTCCGGCGGCGCGGCCGCAGGCTCCTCGACGGGGCGCGCCTCCGCCTCGCCGCGAAGATAGGCCACCGCCTCGGCCAGGTGCCGGACGGGCACGGCGGCGATACCCGCCAGGACGGCCTCTGCGGCCGCCTCGTGCGGGCAGAGGACGTGCGAGAGGCCCGAGCGCCGCGCGCCCTCCGCGACGGCGAGCACGCCGCCGACGCGGCGGAGGCGGCCGTCGAGGGCGAGCTCGCCCACCGAGGCGTGCGCCTCGACCCGCTCGCGCGGCACCTGCTGGGACGCGGCGAGGATCGCCAGCGCGATCGCGAGGTCGAACCCGGAGCCCTCCTTCCGAAGCCCGGCCGGTGCGAGGTTCACGATCACCCGGCCCTTGGGGAAGCGCAGCTCTGCCGAGGCGATGCCGGAGACGACCCGCTGCCGCGCCTCGGCGCACGCCCGGTCGGGCAGGCCGACGATGAGGAACGCCGGCATCGCCTGCTCGCGAACCTCGGCCTCGACCTCGACCCGGCGCGCCTCCAGACCCACCAGCGCATGGGTGACAGCGCGTGCGAGCACGCCCCCACGCTACGGACAGACGTGTTACGAGTCTCTGGAGCCTTCTAGACGGCGCGCGTGACCAATACGTCCTCGAAGTACTCGCCGGCGCGGCGTCCCGTTCGCCGGTTGACGTGTCGCCGTAGGCGATGCTCGAGCTGCAGCCCTGCGCGCTCGAGGATGTCCGGATAGAGGCCGCGCCGGTCGTTGACGACGATCAGCACCGGCGCGCCCTCGGCGCACGCGCGCGATGCATTCGCCAGCGCGGCCGCGACGCCGGCGACGTACGCCTCGATTGCGGCCCGCGACGTGCCCGCCGCCGCGGCGCCGAGCTCGAGCTCGCGGCGGTCGTCGAGCTGCAGCAGCTCGTACGCGTAGCGATGCTGCTCGTGATAGTCGATGAGCCCCGGATACGGCGGCGACGTGAGCACGCCGTCGTATCTCCCGACGTGCTGAACCTCGCGCGCGTCGTTGTGAACGACGGCGGCCCGGCAGCCGTCCGCTCGGACACGCGCGAACTCCTCGATCCGCGCGAGCGTGTCGAGCGTGTACCGCCGAAGGAATGCTCCCGCCGACTCCACCGGCCGGCAGACGCGCTTGTGCTTGTGGCACCAGTACTCGCCGACCTGTGGCGTACGCGGCGCCTCGAGGTCGAAGTGCGTGGTGCGCCGGGCCGAGCGCGCCGCGCGTGACAGCACGACGCGGAGCACGTCGCTGTACACGTACTCGCCGATCAGATCGGCGAACGCGAGCAGCTCGGCGCGCGCCTGCGCCGCGTACCACGACCGCACGTACTTCGACGCACGTCGCGCCTTGGTCGGCTGCACGCCGATGCGCTCGTACACCTCGTTCAGCTCCTCGCGGAGCAACGGCAGCTCGTACTGCGCGGTCTTGACCCGGATCAGCAGGCAGTTGAACGCGGCGAGCTCGACGCCGGTCGCGTCGAGGCCGGACTCGAGCGCCTGCACGAGCGTCGTCCCGGAGCCGGCGAACGGGTCGAGCACCTGGTCTCCGCGCGTGAAGTAGCGGTCGAGCAGGATCTCGACGAGCTGCGGGATGAACTTCCCGTGGTACGGATGCAGGCGGTGCACGTGCTTCGTCCGCTCGCGCTCGGGGAGCGCGCGCTCGGACCACGAGAGCTCGAGGTCCAGGCCTGCGTACAGCTCGTCCTGCGTGACGGCCACGGACTTGCGACTTCGCTAACCCGTCAGAAACTCCTCGCGGAACTCGGTCGGCGGCGTCGGCCGCGTGAACTTCGCGTAGGCCTCCTTCGGGCTCGGCGTGTCCTGCTCGACGCCGGCCCCGTGCTTCAGAGCAGTCTCGTCGCGCGGGTAGAGGATGATGTCCGGCCCGACGCGGCTGCCGACGGCCAGGACGAGGGACGTGGCGTCGCCGGCCCCGACGATCGCGTGCGGCACATCGGGCGGGCAGTGGAAGTAGTCCCACTGCTTCATCGGAACCTCCTGCCCCTCGACGATCAGCAGGCACTCGCCGCGGAGGACGAGGAAGCCCTCCTGGTAGCGCTCGCGGTGGTACATCGTCATCGGCTGCCCCGGCTCGAGCACGTTCAGATTGATCCCGAGCTCGTCGAAGCGATCGACGTCGTAGTCGAAGTCGACGGTCGAGCCGAGCTCGTTCGCGCGCCACTGCATGTCGCGGACGCTCCGCACCCACCAGCTCACAGCGGCGACGGCACCCCCTTCGGCTCGCCGTACGCGGCGTACGCGGCGGCCGGATCGGGGTCGTTCGGATAGGTCGCCTCGCCGCCGCCGACGCGCGAGCCGACGGCGACGACGAGCGCCGGCTCCTCCCCCGCACCGACGACGACGTGCGCGACGCCGGGCGGACAGTGGAAGTAGTCCCACGCTCGCAGCGGCCGCGACTCGCCTTCGACGATCAGCTCGCACTCGCCGCGGAGGACGAGGAAGCCTTCCTGGTGCGGCTCGTGGTGGTAGAGCGCCATCGGCTGTCCGTTCCCGAGGACGTTGAGGTTGACCGCAAGCTCGTCGGCCGCCATCAGGCAATACGTGCCCATTGCGTTCTCGGTCCAGTCCAGGTCGCGGACGCTCCGCACCCACCAGGAGTCCGTCATGCCGCGATCCTAGAGTTGCGTCCGTGCTCTACGCGCTGCTCTTCCTCCCGGCACTGCTCGTGATCGCCTACCTCGTGACCCACCGCACGAAGACGCTCGAGGAGGCGGTGATTCGGCCTGAGAACCCGTTCGAGGCGCTCGACTCGATCCTCACGCGCCTCGAGTCGGCGACGCTCGAGAAGCGCGGCCTCGCCGAGCTCGAGCAGCTCGCGGACGAGCTCGAACAGGCAGCCCGAGAGCTAGAACGCGTCGCCTAGCCGCTCGAGCCGCCCGGCGTCGACCGCGACGACGTCGAAGCCGACGTCGAGCGCCGCGCACTCCGGATGCGCGGCGAGCCACGCCTGCGCGGCCCGCCGCACGCGGCGCTGCTTCTCCGCGCCGACTGCGCCGACGGCGCCGCCGAAGGCGTCTGCCGCGGTCCGCTCCTTCACTTCGACGAAGCGGAGCGTGCGCCCGCGCCGGACGATCAGGTCGAGCTCGTTCCCGCCCGCGCGGACGTTCGCACCGAGCAGGCGCCAGCCGCGCAGGCGGTACCACCATGCGGCACGGCGCTCGCCGCTATTCAGTTGCGTACGCCAGCGCGTTGAACGACAAGCGGTGCACGGGCGACGGGCCGCGCTCACGCACGACGGCCGTATGGGACGGAACGATGTAGCCGACGTGCCGCGCGAAGCCGTACGCGGGATAGAGCGCGTCCAGGCGGCGCATCAGCCGGTCGCGCGTCACCTTCGCGACGATCGACGCCGCCGCGATTGCCGCGCTCTTCTCGTCGCCGTCGATCACCGCGACATGCTCCGGCGCGCTCGGGCCGAGGCGGAAGCCGTCGACGAGGCACGCCTCCGCAGGCGGCGTCAGCGCCTGCAGCATCCCACGCAGCCCCGCGAGGTTCGAGCGGTGCAGCCCGTTGCGGTCGATGTCGCCCGGCGGGATCACGCGCACGCACACGCGCTCGGCGCATTCGAGCACGCCGCGGAACAGATGCTCGCGCATCTCCTCCGTGCACTGCTTCGAGTCGTTGAGATACGTGAGCGGCCGCACGCGATGCTCCTTGAGGCATGCGTAGTCGAGCAACACGCCCGCGACGACGAGCGGGCCGGCGAGCGAGCCGCGCCCGGCCTCGTCGGCGCCGGCGACGAACCGCGCCCCGAGCCTGCGGTCGAAGCGGAGAAGCTTCTGGCCGGTCGCCTTCACGGCGACCGACGATAGCGCGAGGGTCAGCCGGCGACTATTCGGCCGGGACGGGCTCGTCCGCGGGAGCCTCGGCCACCTCGGCCTCGGGCTCCTCCTCCACCTCGGCAACGGGCTCCTCGAGCTCCTCCTCGGCGGCCGGCTGCTCCTCCTCGGCCGGCGACGGCGCGGCCGCCCGGAGCGTCGTCTCCTCCTCACGGAGGCCGTAGCGCTTCTCGCGGACGCGGGCCTTCTTGCCGACGCGGCCGCGGAGGTAGTAGAGCTTCGCGCGGTTCACGTCCCCGATCGCCGTGACCTCGATCTTCTCGATCTTCGGCGAGTGCAGGGGGAACGTGCGCTCGACGCCGACGCCTGACGCCAGCCGGCGGACGGTGAAGGTCTCCCGGACGCCCGACCCCTGCCGCTTGAGCACGATCCCCTCGAAGACCTGGACGCGGCGGCGCGTGCCCTCGATCACCTGGAAGTGGACGCGAACCGTGTCGCCCGCCTTGAAGCGTGGCACCTGGCGCAGCTGGGCGCGCTCGATCGAATCGATGATCTTGCTCATGACAAAGGGGGCCGAGGGCCGACGGCCAGATTAGCGGAAGCCGAGGCGACTCGGCGGCCAGTACACGAGGAACACGCGCCCGAGAATGTCCCGCCGCGGCACGGCGCCGAACGCGCGCGAGTCGCAGGATTCCGCCCGGTTGTCGCCGAGGAGGAAGTACGACCCGGCGGGGACATGCCAGGTGCCGGACTCGGAATCGCGACGGCCGGCGGCGACGTACGGCTCGGAGAGCCGATGCCCGTCGACCGACACGATCCCCTTGCGCTCGCGGACGGTGTCGCCCGGGAGGCCGATCACGCGCTTGACGAACTTCCCGGCGACCTGGCAGCGCTCGGCCGCCGCCGGCGGCGTGTCGAAGACGACGACGTCGCCGCGCCCCCAGCCGCCGATCTTCAGGACTGCGAACTTGTCGTCTGCGCCGCCGAGGCAGCCGGCGCCCGGCTTCGCGCAGTGGAGCGTCGGCTCCATCGACGACGTCGGCTCGCGGAAGAGCCGCACGAACGCGAGGGCGAACGCGACGACGGCGACGACGAGCGCGGCCGCGCCGATCCCAGCGATGCGGGCGGCTATTTGAACCCGATCCTGTTCGGCGGCCAGTACACGAAGAAGACCTCCCCGATGAGGTTCTTCCGCGGGACCGCCCCCCACGTGCGCGAGTCGCACGATTGGTCTCGGTTGTCGCCCATGAAGAAGTAGTCGCCGGGCGGCACCTTCCACTTCCCGGACATATGGTCGCGCCGCTGCGGCTGGACGTACGGCTCCTTGAGCGCGTGACCGTCGATGAAGATGTAGCCGTCTTTCTCGCTCACGGTCTCGCCGGGCAGGCCGATCAGCCGCTTGACGAACGTCTCGCCCGGATGCCCGTCGTTGCAGACCGGATTCGTGCCCGGCGTCTTAAAGACGATGATCTCGCCGCGCTTCGGATCGCGGAAGTGGTAGATGAACCGATTCGCGAGGACGCGGTCGCTGAACCGCGACTCGCAGCCGGTGGCCGGACGCGCGCAATGGAGCGTCGGCTCCATCGACGACGACGGGATCCGGTACGGGTTGACGACCCATGCCTTCAGCGCGAGCACGATCAGGATCGCGCCGCCGATCGTGATGATCCAGTCGAGAACGACACGGACCCCGTGCGGCAGCCCCGGCGCGATGCGCCCGAGCGGATCCCTCACCGGACGTTCTCCCGGCGCCAGCTCTCGATCCGCGCGTGGTCGCCGGAGAGCAGCACGTCCGGCACCTTCCAGCCGCGGAACTCGGCCGGGCGGGTGTAGTGCGGGTACTCGAGCCCGCCGCCGAGCTCCTCGCTGAAGCTCTCGACCTCGCCGCTGCCCTCGGCGAGCGCACCCGGCAGCCGGCGCGCGACCGCATCGAGCAGGATCATCGCGGGCAGGTCGCCGTTCGAGAGGACGTACGGCCCGACCGAGATCGCATCGCTCGCAAGGTGCTCGACGATCCGCTCGTCGAACCCTTCGAAGCGGGCGGACAAAAGCGTGAGGTGCGTCTCCTCCGCGAGCTCCTCGACCACCGGCTGCGTCAGCGGCCGGCCCTGCGGCGTCAGGGCGACGACCCTCGACGGCGGCCCGTCGCCGTAGAGCGTCTCGAGCGCGGCAGCGACGACGTCGACGCGCAGCACCATGCCGGCGCCACCGCCGTACGGCTCGTCGTCGACCTGTCCGGCACGCAACGGCGTCGTGTCGCGGTAGTTGACGAGTCGCAGCTCGAGCTCCGTCCCGAGGATCCCGGCGATCGGCTGCTGCTCGGTCAGCCACGCGAACGCATGCGGGACGAGGGTGAAGACGTCGATTCTCATTCGGGATCCGCGAAGCCGGGTGCCACGACGATTCGACCGCCGGCGAGATCGACCTGCCGCACACATGCCTCGACGAGCGGTAGCGAGATGCCGGAGTCCAGCTCCAGCACGTCGTTCGCAGGGTAGTCGAGCACGTCGCGAACCCGGCCGAGCTCCCGGCCCCCCTCCTCGACGACGACGAGGCCGACGAGCTCGAATGCGTAGTACTCGTCGTCGGGCAGCTCCGGCAGGGAGCCGCGCGGGACGGACAGTGTCGCGCCGCGCACGACGGCTCGGTCGAGACGGATCACAGGCCGGCCTTGCGCGCCGCGCTTCGACGCGACGATCTCGTACTCGTCGTCGCCGACGCGGACGACGGTGCCGACCGCGAACGCGCCGTCGCGCTCGCTCGCGCCTTCGACGAAGAACGACCCGTCGAGACCATGAGGGCGTCCGACCTTCCCGATCGAAACGAGCTCAGAGCCCACGCTCGGTGAACGTCGCGAGTGCTTCTTCACGCGATGCCTGCAGCGTCGCGCCCTCGTACGGCGTTTGCCGATGCACGAGGTCGAGCGTCCAGTATGCGCCCGGCTCGTCCTCGTACGGCATGCCGACGCTGCCGGAGTTGATCACCCGCTTGCCGGCGATCACCCGCTCGAACTGCATGTGTGTGTGGCCGCATACCACCACGTCGGCATCGACGTCCTCGAACAGGAACGCGATCCGCTCTTCGGGGGTTCGCACGGTGAAGATGTCCTCGTCGTTGCGCGGCGACGCGTGGACGTAGAGGACGCGCTCGAGCCGCGCGCTCGACGGAAGCGCCTGCAGGAACGCGAATTGCTCCTCGGTCAGCTCGGGAACCGGCTCGCGGTCGGCGTTGCCCCGCACCCAGACGACGCGATCGCCGAGCGCGCGCAGCGTCTCGAGCGTCTCCCCCGGCTCGTCGCCGCCCAGGCAGGTGTCGCCGCCGACGACGATCGTCGCGTCCTCCGGGAGCTCCGCGAGCACGGCCTCGAGCGCGCGGAGGTTCCCGTGGATGTCGTACAGCGTTGCGACGCGCACTAGCCCACGATCTCGAGCTGCAGCCGGCGGCCCGCGTGCGGGCCCCCGGCGCGGACGAGTGTGCGCAATGCGCGCGCGATTCGCCCCTGCCGCCCGATCACCTTGCCGACGTCGCCTTCCGCGACGTGCAGGCGCAGCACGAGCGCGCCGTCGTCTCCCTCCGCCTGCTCGACGCGCACGGCGTCCGGCTCGTCGACGAGCCGGCGCGCGAGCTCCTCGAGCAGCTCGATCACGGGCTACGAAATGCCCTTGGCCTTGAGCAGGCGCGCGACGGGCTCCGTCGGCTGCGCGCCCTTCTGCAGCCACCCGCGGACCTTCTCCTCGTCGAACTCGATGAGCGACGGGTCGCTCTGCGGGTTGTAGCGCCCGACGATCTCGATGAACTTGCCGTCGCGCGGCGAGCGCGAGTCGGCGGCGACGACGCGATAGATCGGGTTCTTCTTCGAGCCGATCCGCGTCAGCCTGAGCTTCACTGCCATTCGATTACCTCTTCGTCTTCCTCTTTTTGCGTTTGCTACTGGCCTTGCGGGTCGCGCTCGGTCGCGGCGCGCCGGTGGGCATGGTAGGCGCTCCCGCCGTCATTCCGGGCAACGAAGGCATCTTCCCCGAGCCCACCATCTTCATCATCTTCGCCATCTGCTTCCGGGCGTCGATCAGCTGGTTCACCTGCTCGACCGTCGTCCCGCTGCCGGCGGCGATCCGCTTGCGCCGCGAACCGTCGATCACGTGCGGGACCCGCCGCTCGTGCGGCGTCATCGAGAGGATCATCGCCTCGACCCGCGCGAGCTGCTTCTCGTCGACCTGGTCGAGCCCGTCGAGCTGCTTCCCGAGGCCGGGGATCAGCTTCAGCACGCCCTGGAGCGGGCCCATCCGCCGGAGCATCTTGTAGCTCTTCAGGAAGTCGTCGAAGCTGAACTCACCCGCCATCATCCGGCGCTCGAGCTCCTCCTTCTCGTCCTCCTCGACCGCAGCCTCGGCCCGCTCGACCAGGGTGAGCACGTCGCCCATGCCGAGGATGCGCCCGGCCATGCGGTCGGGGTGGAACCATTCGAGCTGGTCGAGCTTCTCGCCGACGGACGCGAGCTTGATCGGCTTGCCGGTGACCGCCTTGACGGAGAGCGCGGCGCCGCCGCGTGCGTCGCCGTCGAGCTTCGTCATGACGACGCCGTCGAACTCGATGCGCTCCTGGAACGCCTGCGCGACGTTCACCGCCTCCTGGCCGGTCATCGCATCGAGGACGAGCAGGACGTTCGTCGGCTTCGCCTCCTTGCGGACGGCGGCGAGCTCCTCCATCAGCGGCTCGTCGACGTGCAGGCGGCCGGCGGTGTCGAGGATCACGACGTCGCGCCCGTCCTCGCGCGCGCGCTCGATGCCGTCGTGCACCGCCTTGACCGGGTCGCTCCGCTCGTCCGCGTAGACGGGAACGCCGACCTGCTGCCCGAGCTGGATCAGCTGGTCGATCGCCGCGGGCCGCTGGAGGTCGGCGGCGACGAGCGCGGGCTTGCGCCCCTCCTTCTCGAGGAGGAGCGCGAGCTTGCCGGCAGCGGTCGTCTTGCCGGAGCCCTGGAGGCCCGCGAGAAGGATCGTGGTCGGCGGCCGCTGCGCGAACGCGATCTGCGACGTGCCCTCGCCGAGCAGCCGCGCGAGCTCGTCGTGGACGATCTTCACGACCTGCTGCCCGGGCGTGAGGCTCTTCGTGACCTCCTCGCCGAGCGCCAGCTCGCGCACGCGCGCGACGAAGTCCTTGACGACGCCGAAGTTGACGTCCGCCTCGAGCAGCGCCAGGCGGACCTCGCGCATCGCGCGGGAAATCGCCTCTTCGTCGAGAACGCCGCGGCCGCGAAGATCGCCGAGCGCGCTCTGAAGCTTCTCGGAAAGGGCGTCGAACATCAGCGGGCCAGTGTACTGGCGCGATTCGGTGCGTCACACTGTCCGCATGTCGTCCGCCCTGCGGAAGACGGTCACGGTCCTCTTCTGCGACCTCGTCGACTCGACGGGCCTCGGCGAGCAGGTCGATCCCGAGCGCCTCCGCGAGCTGCTCGCGCGCTGGTACGAGCAGATGCGCGAGCCGATCGAGCGGCACGGCGGGACGGTGGAGAAGTTCATCGGGGACGCGGTGATGGCCGTGTTCGGGATCCCACATGTGCACGAGGACGACGCGCTCCGCGCAGTCCTCGCGGCGGTCGAGATGGCCGCGGCGGTCGAGCCGCCCCTCCGGATGCGCATCGGGATCAACACGGGCGAGGTCGTCACGGGGGAGGCGTCGTCGCTCGTGAGCGGCGACGCGGTCAACACCGCGAAGCGGCTCGAGGAGGCGGCAGGGGCGGGCGAGATCCTGATCGGCGCGGCGACTCGCCAGCTCGTCGCGAACGCAGTGGAGCTCGACGACGTCGGGGCCGTCGCGGCGAAGGGGAAGCAGGCGCCGGTCGAGGCGTGGCGCGTCGTCGGGACGATCCCCGGCGCGGCGCCGTTCGCCCGTCGCCTCGACGCGGCGCTCGTCGGGCGCGTCACCGAGCTCGCGTTCCTGCGCGCACAGCTCGACGCAGTGGAACGCGACCGCGCGTGCGCCCTCGTCACCGTCTTCGGAACGGCAGGTGTCGGGAAGTCGCGGCTCGCCCGCGAGCTGCTGCTCGAGGTCGCCGAGCGCGCGCACGTGCACACCGGCCGCTGCCTGCCGTACGGGGACGGGATCAGCTTCCTGCCGATCGACGACCTCGTTCGCGGGCTCGGCGGCGACGAGGCGGTGCAGGCAGCGGTCGCGGCGGAGCCGGACGGCGAGCTGATCGCGAACCGGCTCTGCGGCGAGGCGACGACCGCGGAGGAGCTGCAGTGGGCGCTCCGCCGGCTGCTCGAGGCGCTCGCGCGCGACCGCCCGCTGGTCGTCTGCATCGAGGACGTCCATTGGGCGGAGCCGGCGTTTCTCGACCTGCTCGAGTACGTGGCCGGCTGGAGCCGCGCGCCGATCCTGCTGCTCTGCCTCGCGCGGCCCGAACTGCTCGACGCGCGTCCGCGCTGGGCCGGTGCGTCGCTGACGCTCGCACCGCTTACGGAGCCGGAGGCGCGCTCGTTGCTCGAGTCGCTCGCCGCCGAATGGCCGGTCGACGAGGAGGCGCGCGAGCACGTCGTGCGTGCGGCGGAGGGCAACCCGCTCTTCCTCGAGCAGATGGTCGCGATGCTCGCCGACGGCAGCGCGACGCGCGCCGTTCCGCCGACGGTGCAGGCGCTGCTCGCCGCACGGCTCGACACGCTCGACCGTGGCGAGCGCGCCGTCCTCGAGCGAGCGTCGGTCGTCGGCCGCGACTTCACCCGCGGCGAGGTCGCGGAGCTCTCGCCGGACGAGGAGCGCCCCGAGCTCGCGGCGGCGCTTCTCGCGCTCGTGCGCAAGGAGCTGGTCGAGCCCTCGGACTCGCCGCACGCCGGCGACGACGGCTTCCGCTTCCGCCACGTGCTGATCCGCGACGCGGCGTACGCGGAGATTCCGAAGCGGGTCGCCGCCGACCTGCACGAGCAATTTGCCGAATGGCTCCCCGGTCCGCCTGAGCTCGTCGGCTACCACCTCGACCAGGCATATCGCTGTCGCGCCCAGCTCGGTGAGCTCGACGACGCGCTCGCACAACGCGCCGGCGCGGTCCTCGCCGAGGCGGGCGAGCGTGCCTTTGCGCGCGACGACGCGAGCGCGGCCGCGAAGCTCTTCACGCGTGCCTGCGAGCTCCTGCCGGAGGGCGACCCGCGCCGCACTTCCGTGCTGCGCCACGCAAGCCACGCGCTGTTCTGGACCGGCAGCGTCGACGAAGCGCACACACTCCTCGAAGAGGCGATTCGCACGGCCGCCGCCGCAGGCGACACCTCGGAGGAGTGGTCGGCGCGTCTCGACCTCGCCGCGAGCGACCTCGTCGTCGGCCACGGCGACGCCGACGCGCTGCTGAGCGTGGCCGAGGCGGCGATCGAAGCGCTCGCCCCCGAGGACGACGGCGCGCTGGCGCGCGCCTGGCGCCGCGTCGCGCATGCGCAGTTCCTGCACGGACGGTACGGACTGTCCGGCGAAGCGGCCGAACGTGCGCTCGCGCACGCTCGCGCCGCCGACGACCACTTCGAGCAGTCCCGGGTGGTCGACCTGCTCTGCACGAGCCTCCTGTACGGGCCGACGCCGGCCGACGCGGCGGTCGAGCGCTGCGAGCGGATGCTCGCCGAGGGCGAGGGGAATCCGGTGATGACGGCGAACGTCGCAGCTTCGCTCGCCGGGCTGCAGGGGATGCGCGGCGACTTCGCGGCGGCGCGACGGCACGCGAGCCTCGCCGAGACGATCTTCCTCGAGCTCGGCCTCCAGCTCGCATTCGCCGGCCTGACCCAGGTGACGGCGCCGGTCGAGTTGCTCGCGGGCGACCCGGCCGCGGCGGAGCGCGAGCTCCGGCGGGGGCTCGAGATCCTCGAGCCGCGCGGGTCGGACGGCTACCAGCAGGCGCTCCTCGCGGAGACGCTCTACCGCCAGGCGCGGTACGACGAGGCCGCCGGCTGCGTCGCGGCCGCCGCGGCGAAGGATGCAGAGGGCGTCGTCCTCAGTCAGGTGATGTGGCGCTCCGTCCGCGCAAAGCTCGACCACTCGGAGAGCATCGCGCGCGAGGCACTCGCGCTCGCCGAGCGCACCGACGCGCCGAACCTCGTCGCCGATGCGCTGGTCGACCTGGCCATCGTCTCCGATGGTGCCGACGATCTTCTCGTCCGCGCGCTCGAGCTCTACGAGCAGAAGGGAAACGCGTCGGCGCGTGCGCTCGTTTCCGATCGGGTGCCGACCGCGGTAAGGTCGCACGACGGGGATTGACGACACCGGAAGGAGTGGGCGATGGAGAACGAAGAGAGATCACTGACCGCGAAGGTGCCGGCGTCGCGCGTCCCGCCCGATCACGTCGCCGGGTTCAACACGGCCCTCGAGAATGCACTACTCAACGCGAGCGAGGTGTTCCCGCTGGGCGAGCACGAGGTGACCGTCGAGTTCTGGGCCGAGATCGTGGTGACGAATCCCGGGACGATCCAGAACTACTGCGTCTCGCTCACCCCGCACGGCTAACCGGCAACGAGGGCCCGCGCGAAGTCGGTCGCGTCGAACGGGCGCAGGTCGTCGAG
>DATCJJ010000115.1:0-8874 GCA_036562845.1 Gaiellaceae bacterium
CGGCGGTCGCGCTTCTCGCGCTCGGCGTCGACGAGACCAAGGAGCCGTTCGCGAACGTCTACTCGGCGGCGGTCTCGCTGCAGAACGTCTTCCCGGGCGCGCCGCAGCGTTTGCTCATCTGCGTCGTCGGCGGCGTCGCAGCCGCCGGCACGTTCGTCATCGACCTCCAGCAGTACGCGAGCTTCCTGCTCCTGACACGCGGGCTCAGCGACGCGCCCTCGGTGCTGACGGCGATCGCATCCGGTGGGGCGGCCGCAGCGGTCGCGCTCCTCGCGCTCGGCGTCGACGAGACAAAGGAGCCGTTCGCGAACGTCTACTCGGCCGCGGTCTCGCTGCAGAACGTGTTCCCGCGCGTGCCGCAGCATTTGCTCGTCTGCGTCGTCGGCGGGGTGGCGACGGCCGGCACGTTCGTGATCGACCTCCAGCAGTACGCGAGCTTCCTCCTGCTGCTCGGCTCGTTCTTCGTGCCGCTGTTCGGCGTCCTGCTCGCGCAATGGCTCGCCGGCTTCCGCGACCCGTTCGCCGCGAGCGAGGTGCGAGCCGGCCAGATCGCGGCCTGGCTATTCGGTTTCTGCGTCTATCAGTGGCTCTCCCCGGTCGGCCCGCACTGGTGGACGAGCCTCGTCTCGGTCACGCATCCGGCGATCGGCGGCTCGCTCCCGAGCTTTGCCGCCGCGTTCGTGGTGTCACTGGGCCTTACGCTTCCCGGCCGTGCCCTCGCTCTGCGTGATCGGCCATCTGGCGCGTGACGTCGTCGCCGGCACGCCGCCTCGCATCGGCGGCGGTCCGTTTCACGCCGCCCGCGCGCTCCATGTCCTGAGCCACCGGGCGATCATCGTCGCGAAGTGCGGCGAGCCGGAGCGCGAGTCGTTCGGCCGCCGTCTCGCGGCATTCGGCATCCCCGTCGCGCTGAGAGCCGCGGGCGAGACGACCGCGTTCTCGTTCTCGTACGACGTCGAGGGGGTCCGCACGATGCGCGTCGACGCCGTCGGCGATCCCTGGCACGTCCGCGACGTCCCGCAGGCGCTCCTGCGCAGCGTGTGGTGGCTGCACGTCCCCGCGCTGCTGCACGGCGACTTCGACGCCGATGCATTCGCATGGCTGGCGCGTGATCGCCGCATCCTCTACGACGGTCAAGGCCTCGTCCGGACGCGCCGGGTCGGCCCGCTGGCGTTGAGCGGTGCGCTCGACCGCAGCGTCTTGAAGCACGTGTCGGTGCTCAAGCTGGCCGAGGAGGAGGCGGCGGCGGTCGGCGACGTACGCGAGCTCGGCGTCCCGGAGGTCCTCGTGACGCGCGGCCCAGTCGGTTCGACGATCGTCCTCCGCGACCAGACGATCGACGTCCCTGCGCGCGCGATCGACACCGATCCGACCGGCGCCGGCGACGCGTTCTCGGCGGCCTACATGGCCTCACGCGCGGAAGGGAACAACCCCGCGTCTGCGGCACGCCGCGCCACCGCCGTCGTCGCCGCGTTGCTGACGGGGAGGGTGCGGTGATCGCCGCTGTCGGCACCGTCGACGGCGTCGTCCTCGTCGACGTCGAGAATGACGAGCCGCTCGGCCCGGGCGCGGAGGTGCCGGAAGCCGACATCCCGCAGGTCGACCTGCCGCGCGTCGTCGCGGCGGCGCGCGCAGGCGCGACGATCGTCTGCGTCGTCGAGCGACGGCCGCCGCTCGCAATCTCGCGCGACGGCGGCTCGACGTGGAGCGAGGCAGGCGGCGGGCTCCCGGCGGGGTTCGCGGTCGCAATCGCGGAGGACGACCCGGACCGGATGCTCTACGCGGCACGCAACCGCCTCTTCGTCTCGACGAACGGCGGCGTCTTCTGGCGGTCGCTGCCGTTCGAGCTGCCCGACATCGAAGGAGTCGGCTGGCTCGACTAGAAAAGCACTCGTAGTGCGACCCGTTGGTTCTTGGCAGGCCAGTGCCTGACGGGGCACACGCCGCCACCCTTCGCTTCGAGCCTGCCTGGCGCGTGAGGCGTCTCGCCCGCGCCGAAGAAGGAGACAACGCCGCCCTGGCGCTGTCCGCGTCGTACCGCGGCGAGCGCGTGATCTCGATCGGCTTCGGCGACCTCGACTCCGTCCGCCAGGGCCCCGCGACGCGGATCGTCCGGGAGGCGTGCTGGCTGCTCCGGCCGTGGGGACGGGAGGGCCGCATCGAGCTGCGCGCGCTCCGCCGGCCGGTGCGGCGCACGCTCCTGGACTGGCTCGGCGACGCCGACGACCTGACCGTCGTCGCAACCGCGCGCCGCAAGCTCGTGCTGCTTCCTGCACCGAGCGAGCGCGAGCGGCTCGAGTCGGCGCTGACGACGACGCGGCGCAAGATGCTGCGGCTCGGTGAGCGCGACGGCGAGCACTGCGTCTGGTGCCGTGCGACCCTCTCGTACCGGAGCGTGCACGCGACGCTCGACCACATCCGCTGCCGCTCCCACGGCGGCGCCGACGCACTCGACAACCTCGTGCTGTCGTGCGCGTCGTGCAATCACCGGCGCGCGGACGCGCCGGCCTCGTCATGGCTCGAGGAGTGCCTCGACGCCGGCCAGGCGGTCGACGTCGAGGCGGTGCTCCGCGCGATCGCCCGGTCGCACGCGCACCACGGCGACCGGCGCCACGGCCTTCGCCTCGTCGCCTAGAACTGGAACTCGCCGCGCGCGACGACGAGAGCCGACCCGCCGACCTCGATCTGCTCGGCAGAGTGCGCCGTCGCGTACAGCACCGAGCGACGGCGGATCTCCTCTCCCTGGACGATCTCGAGCTCGGTGCCGAACGGGATGCGGCCGTGGCGCGCGAGATGGAGCGCGATCGGCCCGGCGGCGGATCCCGTCGCAGGATCCTCGTTCATCCCGATGCCCGGGCCGAACATCCGCGTCTTCACGCGCGCACCGTCAGCCGCGAAGCAGTTGACCCCGTAGCGGCCGAGTCGCTCGAGTGCGCCGATGTCCGGCTGCAGCGCCGCGACCTGCTCCCCCGAGCCGAGCGTGACGAGCACGTGCGGCACCCCGTTGTCGTACAGCTCGACCGGCAGCTCCGGCTCGACGCCGCCGAGCGCCGCTCGCAGCGCCTCGGTGTGCGCGAATGGCTCGACCGTCGGCGCGGGCTGCTGCATCCGTCCGAAGGCGATCCGCGCACCCTCCCGCTCGAGGACGACGGGGATCGTCCCTGCGGCGGTCTCGATCCGGATCTCGACGAGCTGCAGCGGCCCGGCCAGCGCGAACGCCGTCCCGAGCGTCGGGTGGCCGGCGAAGGGCAGCTCGGTCGACGGCGTGAAGATACGCATCCGCACGTGCCCGTCGGCCTCGGCCGGGTAGACGAACGTCGTCTCCGAGAGATTCGTCTCGCGGGCGAGCTGCTGCAGGCGATCGTCCGGGATCTCCCGTGCGTCCGTGAACACGGCGACCTGGTTCCCCTGGAGCGGGACGTCCGTGAAGACGTCGACGACGACGTAGCGGAAGCGGCCCATCCCCACCCGACTCTATCCGCGTCCGTAAAAACCCTGTAAGTACGGGTTCCTATCTATTTTTCGGCGGGTATTCGTCTCTCTCGAAACCACCACCGAGGGAGGTCCGATGACCCGGAAGAGACTGCTGCGCCTGCTCGGCGCCGCCGGCACCGTCGTCGCGCTCGTCGCGGCGCTGACGGCGATCGCCGGCACCGGCCTGGCGCAGACGACCGCTGCGCAGGAGAACTACGCGCCGACGAGCTCGGCCGCGCCGACGATCAGCGGGACACCGCAGGTCGGCCAGACGCTGACCGCGAACAACGGCACCTGGAACAGCCAGACGGCGCCGACGTTCACGTACCAGTGGCAGCGCTGCGACACGGCCGGCAACAACTGCGGGGCGGTCGCGGGCGCGACCTCGCAGACGTACGCTGTTCAGAACGCCGACGTCAATTCGACGCTGCGCGTCGTCGTGAAGGCGACGAACTCGAGCGGCTCCGGCAGTGCGACGTCCGCTCAGACCGCGACCGTCGGCCAGCCCGGTCCCGCCGGCGCGATCAAGACGACGCAGGGCCTGACGTCGATTCCGGCGTCGAGCGTCACGCTGCCCGAGCGCCTGATCATCAACGGCGTCGGCCCCGCGCACATCAGCGGACGGCAGGCGTTCGTCGAGCGCGTGCACGTCGTCGACACGCGCGGCTTCGTCGTCCGCGACGCGCTCGTCCACATTACGGGCCTGCCCTACTCGTGGGCGCGCTCGACGGGCGAGGCCCGCACGGACGTCGACGGCTGGGCGAGCGTCACGATCACGCCGACGCGGAACTTCCCGGTGCGCCGCGGGACGGCGCTGGTGATGTTCGTGCGCGCCCGGATCGAGGGGCAGTCGCTCCTCGCCGGCTCGTCGACTCGCCGGCTCGTGCAGGTCACGATCCGCTAGCACCGAGCGGATTCAGCTGCGCCGCCTTCGCCTCGGCGAGGCGGCGCAGCTTTCCGTCCGACACGCCGGCGAGCCGCTGCCAGAGGCTCCAGTCGGCCGGATCGAGCGCGACGGCGCGACGGTAATACGCCGGGTCGTGCGTCACGTCGCCGAGGACGACCCATGGATCGGGTGAGTAGGGGAGGAAGCGATGCGCCGCACGCGCATCGTCCGCCGCCTGCCCGAAGCGGCCCGCCTGCGCGGCGTCCTGCGCTGCGGCGAGTCGCGAATTGCCCGCATACGCGAGCAGCGCCGCCGCGGCGAGGGCGGCTGCGACCGGCACGACCGCCCGCAGCGGCGCGCGCGCGGGCGCCCGGTCGGCGAGCGCGAGTGCGGCGAGCACGACCGCGGGCGCGGTCACGCCGGCGAGCTCCCAGTCGAAGTCGACGGCGGCACCGACGGCGAACGCCGCAACGCCCGCCGCCAGCTCCGGGCGCCGTGCGCGCGCGATCGGAACCGCGAACGCGACGAGGACGAGCGCGAGCCCGATGGGGCCGAGCTCCGCGAGCGTCTCGACGTACAGCGAGTGCGCCTCCTCCGTCTGCAGCGGGACCGTGCGCTCGCGCACCCACCAGTCGACGAACGTTCCCGCACCCGAGCCCAGCACGGGGTGAGCAGCGGCCTCGCGCGCCGCGACGCGCCAGTAGTGCTCCCGCTCGTGCCCGGCGAAGACAAACGGCGCTGCGAGCACGCCGGCGATCGCGAGCGCGACCACGGCGAGCCGCAACCTCGGGCTGCGGAGCAGAAAGACGACGACGCCGACGGCGAATGCGACCCAGGCGCCGTCGCTGTGCTGCTCGACGAGCACGACCGCCGGCGGCACGGCGACCGCCAACGCCGGCACGGGAAGCGCGAGCGCCGCGACGATGCCGACGACGCAGAGCAGGGCGAGCCCGTTCGCGTAACCGACGGGTTGCGACCCCGCACCCGTGCCGGTGCCGCCGGACGCGACGAGGTTCCACGCTGCGACGACGCAGACCGACACGGGAACGACCCACGACGGGGTGCGCCGCCAGCAGAGCAGAACGGCGGACGCGAGCACTCCGTACAACGCGACGCGCTGCGCCTCCTCGAGTGCGCGCGCCGGGGAGGCCGACCAGAGCCACGAGAGCGCCGTCCAGCCCGTCAGTGCAGCGAGCGCGGCGAGGAGGACTGCGCCGTCTCGCCCCGGCCGCCGCGCGTCCGCGAGCAGCGTCCAGAGCACGACGACGACCGCCAGCCCGACCACCGCACGGTCCCACGCAACCGCACGAAAACCGCCGTCGTCGGCTGCGAGGCCGACGATGACCGCTGCGACGACTAGGCCGCCAAGTCCGCGGTCGAGACCTGCTCGGTCAAGAGCCGCCTGAAGCGCTGCGCGTCGCCGTTCACCCATCGTCTGCACAGCGCATACCCGGACGAGTAACAGCTGACATATGCGCGCCACGTCGGATGCATGAGGAACTCGACGCTCTTCTCGGCGTGCTCGCGCGGCGAGAGATTCCAGCGCTCGAGATAGGACACTGCGTCGTCGCGCGACGCGCCACCTTCGTAGAGGAGCAACGCTGCGTTGACGCCGACGGTGTCGAGTGCCTCGCGGGCCTCGCGCACGGCGTCGGCCGTCGCTGCGTCGTACGGCACTCCGAGATCCGCGTAGACCGCGCTCGCGACCTCGTAGGCCCCGACGATCTCGGCCGCGAGAGACGCGATCCCTTCGCTCACCGTCGACTGCGGCGTCCCGACGAGGAAGATCGCCTCGCCCCAGTTCCCCTCGCCCTCGACGAGCAGCGACTCCTTCCACGCGTGCTCCGTGTGGTGGCCGGGGTAGATCTCGTGCGCGACGAGCTCGGGCAGGCGGAACGAGTAGACCGGGAGGTCGGTGTTGACGACGACGCGACTTCGCCGCCCGCCGAGGTAGTAGTTGAACGCCGACCACGGCTCGTCGGTGACGAGCTCGATTCGCGCCTCCTCGTCGCGCGGCAGGCCGAAGAGCTCGTTCGTACGCGTGCGCAGCGCGTCGGCGAATCGCGTCGCAGCCTGCAACAGCGCGTCGGCCGGCAGCGTCTGCGCCTCCATCCACGCGCGGTACCGCTCGCCGAGCTCGGCCGCGCCGGGCAGCGCCGTGTCGAGCTGCTCGTGAGCGGCCTCGAAGCGCGATTCGTCCGTGTGCTCGGGACGGACGCCGTAGCAGCGCTCGACTTCGTCGGACCACGCGATCGACTCGCCGTCGAGGCGGCGGGCGGTCGTCTCGCACCCGAGAAGCTGGGCGCGCAGCCACCCGGACGGCGCACGCCGAGCGAGCGCCCCCGCCTCGTCCGCGAGCTCGGCCGGCCCGACCAGCCGCTCGCCGTCGACTCGCTCCTTCAGCGTGGGCGGTCCGAAGTACGCGTCGACGAGCCCGTCGACGTGCCGACCGAGCCGGAGGCCGAGCAGGAGATACCGCTCCCACATGTCGTCCACGGGCGCGAGATTATCCTGGCCGAACGATGCGCCTCGTGATCGTCCGACACGCCGAGGCTGCGGCGGGACATCCCGACGAGCTGCGCCCGCTGACGTCCGTCGGGCGCGAGCAGGCCCGCCGGCTCGGCGAGCAGCTGCGGGCCGACGGGATCGCCCCGGACGCGGTGGTCTGCAGCCCGCTGCTGCGCGCACGCGAGACGGCGAGCGCGCTCGGGCTCGGCCGGCCGGAGGTCGACGAGCGCCTCGCGCCCGGTGCGTCGCCGGACGACATTCGCACCGCTGCCGACGGACGCGGCGCGACCGTCGTGGTCGTCGGCCACCAGCCGGACTGCGGCCGGGCCGCGGCTGTGCTCGGCGGCGGCGCGGAGCCCCAGTTCCCGCCCGCAGGGCACGCGACGGTCGAGCTGTGACGGCGATCACCGTCCGCGGCCTGCGCAAGTCGTACGGCGCGCTCGAGGCCGTGCGCGGCGTCGACTTCGACATCGAGTCCGGTGAGGTCTTCGGGCTGCTCGGCCCGAACGGCGCAGGCAAGACGACGACGGTGGAGATCCTCGAGGGCTACCGGGAGCGCGACGGCGGCGACGTCGCCGTGCTCGGGAACGACCCGCAGAAGCCGGGTCCCGACTTCCGTCAGCGGATCGGCGTCGTGCTGCAGCAGTCGGAGCTCTTCCCGAATCTCACAGTGCGTGAGGTGCACCGGACGTTTGCCGGCTACTACCGCCGGCCGCGCGACGTGGACGAGGTGATCGAGCTCGTCGGCCTCGACGAGAAGCGCGGCACGCGCGTCAAGCACCTGTCGGGCGGGCAGAAGCGCCGGCTCGACCTCGGCGTCGCGCTCGTCGGCGACCCCGATCTCGTCTTCCTCGACGAGCCGACGACCGGCTTCGACCCGGCAGCGCGCCGCGCGGCATGGGAGATGATCCGGTCGCTGCGTTCACTCGGCAAGACGGTGCTGCTCACGACGCACTACCTCGACGAGGCGGAGCAGCTCGCCGACCGCGTCGCGGTCATGCGCGAGGGACGGATCGTCCGCGTGGGCACACCGCGCGAGCTGACGAGCGCGGAGATCGACGTCGAGATCCGCTACCGTCGCGACGGCGAGGAGATCCTGCTGCGCACGAGCGAGCCGACGCGCGTGCTGCACGAGCTGACGTCGGAGGCCGTCGGGCGGGGCGAGGAGCTCGAGCGGCTCGAGGTCCGCCGGCCGACGCTCGAGGAGGTCTACCTCGCACTCGTCGAGAACGCGGAGGAGCCGGAGTGAAGCTGTTCGTTCACCAGCTGCAGACCGAGCAGCGGCTCTACTGGCGTTCCCGCGAATCCGCCGTGTTCACGTTCATCTTCCCGCTGCTGCTGTTCGTGCTGCTCGGCTCGGTGTACTCCGGGCGCATCTACGGCGTGCCGGCGTCGCAGGCGCTCCTCGCGGCGCTGCTCGCATACGGCTGCGTGATGGTCGCGTTCGCGGGGCTCGCGATCACGCTGGTGATCCGCCGCGAGAACGCGTTGCTCAAGCGTCTGCGGGCGACGCCGCTGCCGCCGGCGACGTTCGTCGCAGCCCTCGTCGTGTCGACGCTTGCCGTGTTCGCGATCCAGGTCGTCGCGATGTTCCTGCTCGGCCGAGCGGTGTTCGGCACGCCGTTCCCGCACCGCGTCGGGTCGCTCATCCTGATCGTCGTTCTCGGAGTCGCGTGCTTCGCAGCGCTCGGCGTCGGCCTCTCGGGCATCGTGCGCTCGGCCGAGGGGTCGTCGGCCGTCGTGAATCTGATCGTCCTGCCGGCCGCGTTTCTGTCCGGCGCATTCGGCCCGACGCAGCACTACCCCGCCTTCCTCCGGGACATCGGGAAAATCCTGCCGCTGAAATACATGGTCGACCTGACGAACGCGGTCTATCTCCATCACCACGCGTTTTGGTCGAAACCCGGTGCGATCGGCGTCCTCGCAGCCTGGGGCGTAGCCGGACTCGCGCTTGCCGCGTTGAAGTTCCGATGGGAGCCAACGGCGTCATGACAGAGCTCGTCTTT
>DATCJJ010000139.1:0-13026 GCA_036562845.1 Gaiellaceae bacterium
CGGCGCAGCGGGTTCCGCCTGACGACGAGCGCTTCGCGGTGCAGGCTCGCACGGCGATGTGGGTCGGGGCGGGCAAGGCACGGGTTCGTCGCGTTGAAGGAGTCGCGCTCGTCCATACGCTCACGTTAGACCAGGTCGGCCAGCCTTTCGACCGTGTTCCAGTTCCGCACGGTCGCGTCGATGCCGAGCTTCTTCTCGAGTACGGCGCCCGTCAGCTGCGCAGCGGCGGACCCGTTCGGAAAGTGCAGGACGATGTCGCCGCCGACCACCGCGAACTCGTCGATCCCCTCGATCGACTTCGTCGACCGCGGCCGCGTCGCGAGGAATGCGACATACGCGGCGCCGGGGAACGGCTTCGCCGCGCGCAGCTTCCGTATCTGCGCCGCGCTCCGGATGATCACGGTCGTTCGCACGCCGAACGCATCGGCGATGAGCGACTCGAGCGCCCGCGACGACGGCTTCGCGCCGCGTGAGAAGACGACGTTGCCGCTCGCGATCACCGTGCGCACGTCGTCGTAGCCCGCGTCTTCCATCGCGCGGCGGAGCTGCGCCATCGGCACCTTGTTGCGGCTGCCGAGATTGACGGCGCGGAGCAATGCGACCCAAGTGGCCAAGATACGGCGATGAAGCTACTGATCACGGGCGGTGCCGGCTACCTCGGAAGGGAGTTGCGCCGGCAGGCGCCCGATGCGCTCCCGACGTGGCATCGCACGCCGGTGCCGGATGGAGTCCGGCTCGACGTCCGCGACGCCGACGCGACGATGCGCTGCTTCCTGAAGCACGGCCCCGACGTCGTCATCCACACCGCGTACGTGCTGGGAGATGCCGACACGACGGTTCGCGGCAGCCACAACGTCGCGCTCGCCGCGCACCGCGCCGGCGCGCGCCTCGTCCAGCTCTCGACCGATCTCGTCTTCGACGGTGAGCACGGCGCGCCGTATACCGAGGACGACGAGCCGCGGCCCGTCATGGAGTACGGACAGCAGAAGCTCGAGGCCGAGCAGCTCGTCCGGCGGCTCCAGCCGGAGGCGTTGATCGTCCGGACGTCGCTCCTGTACGGGCCGCCCGACGGGCCGCAGGAAGCGCTCGCGCGCCGGGACGACGTCGCCTTCCACACCGACGAGATCCGCACGCCGATTCGCGTCCGCGACCTCGCGGCGGCGCTCCTGCGCCTCACCGACGCGAGCGGAATCCTCCATATCGCAGGCCCGGAGGCGCTTTCCCGGCACGACTTTGCGGCCCGCCTTCGCGGCGGCCCCGTCAAGGGCCGTCCGACGCCGCCCGGGCGTGCGAGGAACGTCGCGCTCGACTCCTCCCGGGCCTGCGCGCTGCTATCCTCCTGACACCACATTTCACCGGCAGTTCGGCGAAATGGGCCCTGCGGGCCCATTTTTTTTCGACATGGCGACCACATACGAGAGAGAAAAGAAATTGCAGAGCGACATCGCACCGCGCGTCGAGCACGACCTGCCCGGCGTCGAGGTGCTCGCGGTCGAGCTTGCGAGCCCCGACCGCTTCGTCGTGTACGTCGACCACCCGGAAGGCGTCGACCACGCGCTCTGCGTGCGCGTCACCGACGTGCTGCGCGACTACCTGCGCGAGTACACCGTCGACGTCTCGTCGCCGGGAGTCGAGCGGCCGCTACGCAAGCCCGCGCACTTCGCGCGCGTGGTCGGCCGCCGCGTCAAGCTCCGCACCCGTGGCGACCGGTTGGCGGGAGAAGTCGTCGCCGCCGACGAGACGCACGTGACGATCGCCGAGAATCACGTCCCGTACGACGAGATCGTGCGGGCCAATCTGATCGACGAGAGGTAGGCCATGAGCCAGGAGATCATCGACGCCGTTCGCGAGATCGAGCGCGACAAGGGAATCGAAGAGGGCGCGCTCGTCATGGCGCTCGAGGATGCGCTGCTCGCGGCATACAAGAAGACGCCCGGCGCGACCCGGCATGCGACCGTCGAGATGGACGAGCGGGGAGACTTCCGCGTCTATTCGATCGAGCTGCCGGGCGACATCGAGGAACGCCTGCTCGACGAGGCGCGCGAGCGCAAGCTCGAGGAGCTCGAGCGCCTCGAGGAGGAGACGGGCGAGCGCCAGCACACGCTCATCTCCGACGACGATCTCGAGATCGACTGGTCCGACGTGCCGGACGAGGACGTCAAGCGCGAGGATGTGACGCCGGAGGGCTTCGGCCGCATCGCCGCGCAGACCGCGAAGCAGGTCATCCTCCAGCGCATCCGCGAGGAAGAGCGCCGCATGATGTACGACGAGTACATCGATCGCGTCAGCGAGGTCGTGACCGGCATCGTCCAGCAGGCAGGCGACCGCAACAACGTGCTCGTCGACCTCGGCAAGGTGGAGGCGCTGCTGCCGCGGTCCGAGCAGGTCGACGGCGAGCGCTACGAGCAGGGCTCGCGCATCAAGGCCGTCATCACCGAGGTGCGCAGCGGGACGAAGGGACCGCAGGTCATCCTGTCGCGCCGCGACCCCGAGCTGATCAAGACGCTGTTCGAGCTCGAGGTGCCGGAGATCGCCGACGGGCTGGTCGAGATCCGCGGCGTCGCACGCGAGCCGGGCTACCGCTCGAAGATCGCGGTCGAGTCGCACGCACAGGGCGTCGATCCCGTCGGCGCGTGCGTCGGCCCGCGCGGCTCGCGCGTGCGCATGGTCGTGTCGGAGCTGCGCGGCGAGAAGATCGACATCATCCCGTGGAACCCCGAGCCGGCGCGCTTCGTCGCGAAGGCACTGTCGCCCGCGCGCGTCCGCGAGGTGTATCTCGACGACGACGCGAAGGAGGCGACCGTCGTCGTGCCGGACGACCAGCTCGCGCTCGCGATCGGCAAGGAGGGCATGAACGCCCGGCTCGCCGCGCGCCTGACCGGCTGGAAGATCGACATCCAGAGCGACACCGAGTTCGCGCAGGCCGAGGCCGAGGCGGCCTTCGGCGGCGCGGGCGAGGACGGCGCGGGCGAGGACTTCTCCGGCCGCTGCGCCGCGATCCTCGCGAACGGCAAGCGGTGCCCGAACGCCGCGCTGCCCAGCTCGAAATACTGCGGCGTCCCGGCGCACCAGGAGCTCGCGCTCCACGACAGCGACGACGCCGAGCCGGTCGTGGCGGAGTCGGAGCCGGAGCTCGAGGCGCTCGCAGACCAGCTGCCGCCGGACGCGGAGTCGGTCGGGCCTGAGTCGCTCCCCGAGGCCGAGGAAGCGGAGCCGCCGGTGGCGGCCGCGACGGCGGCCGAGGTGGCGCCGCCCGAAGAGGTGCCTGCGGGGATTCCCGTGGAGCACGAGGAGGCGTCGGAGTAGCAGGGCCCTCGAGAAAGCCGATACTGCGTCGCTGCGTCGGCTGCGGGCGGGTCGCGCCTCAGTCGGAGCTCGTGCGGTTCGCGGCCGAGGGCGGCGTCCTCGTCGCGAGCCGGACGGCGCACGGCCGCGGCGCGTGGACCTGCCGGAATCCCGCGTGTTTCGACCGTGCGGTCGCTCGGCGGGCCTTCCCCCGCGTGCTACGCCAGAACGTCCGAATTGCCATGACGCTTTACACTGAGGAATTCGATGGCCAACAACGGCGGTAACAACAAGCCCAATCGTCCGCTCCGCCCGCGCGGCGGCGCCGGCCCCGGCAACCGCCGGCGCCGCGTCGTCATCGACACGGGCGCAGCCCGTCCCCGCCAGGACGGGCGGCAGGCTCGCGGTGGGCAGCAGGACGGGCCGCGCCGCGAGGCGCGCCAGCCTGCGGCGCCGCCGACCGGGCCCGTCTCCGTCGAGTCGGGCGTCAGCGTCCGCGACTTCTCGCAGGCGCTCGGCGTCCCGATGCAGAACATCATCAAGTCGCTCATGACGCTCGGCGTCATGAAGACCGCCACGCAGTCGCTCTCCGACGAGGAGGTCGAGCTGATCGCAGCCGAGCTGGAGCGCGAGGTGACGATCAAGCATGCGTCCGACGAGGACGAGGCGCCCGAGACGTTCGAGGATCCGGAAGAGGCGCTGCAGGCGAGGCCGCCGGTCGTGACGATCATGGGCCACGTCGACCACGGCAAGACCTCGCTCCTCGACGCGATCCGCAACGCGAAGGTCGTCGCGACCGAGGCGGGCGGCATCACCCAGCACATCGGCGCCTACCAGGTGCCGGTCAGCGGCCGCGCCGTGACGTTCCTCGACACACCGGGCCACGAGGCGTTCACGGCGATGCGCGCGCGCGGCGCGAAGGTGACGGACATCGCCGTCCTCGTCGTCGCCGCCGACGACTCCGTCATGCCGCAGACGCGCGAGTCCATCTCGCACGCGCGCGCGGCCGAGGTGCCGATCGTCGTCGCGGTCAACAAGGTCGACCTCCCGGATGCGAACGCGCAGCGCGTGCTCGCCGACCTCGCGACCGAGGGCCTGCAGCCCGAGGAGTGGGGCGGGACGACGCAGGTCGCACAGGTCTCCGCGAAGCAGCAGACCGGCCTCGACGACCTACTCGAGCGGATTCTGCTCGTTGCCGACGCCGAGCTCGACTTGCGCGCGAACCCGAATGCGGAGGCGTCCGGCCCGATCATCGAGTCGCGACTCGACGTCGGCCGGGGCGCGGTCGCGACGATGCTCGTGCAGCGCGGCACGCTCAAGGTCGGCGACTCGGTCGTCGCCGGCGACGCCTGGGGCCGCGTCAAGGCGCTCTTCAACTACAAGGGCGAGAAGCTGCAGGCCGCCAAGCCGGGCGATCCGGTCGAGGTGCTGGGCTTCGACCGCCCGCCGCCCGCCGGCGAGGTCGCACGCGTCGTCGAGAACGAGCGCGCCGCACGCGACGCCGCGCAGAAGCGGGCCGAGCGCCTCCGCCGCGAGCAGCTCGCGCAGCAGCGGCCGACCGGCGTCTCGCTCGAGAACCTGTTCGAGCAGATGCAGGCCGGGCAGGTGCAGGACCTCAACCTCGTCATCAAGGGCGACGTGCAGGGCTCGGTCGAGGCGATCGTCTCCGAGCTCGGCAAGATCCAGCACGCCGAGGTGCGCGTCAACGTCATCCACCAGGGCGTCGGCGGGATCACCGACAACGACGTGATGCTTGCATCCGCGTCGAGCGGCATGGTGATCGGCTTCAACGTCCGCCCGAACGCCGAGACGCGGTCGCTCGCCGAGCGCGAGGGCGTCGAGATCCGGACGTACAACGTCATCTACAAGCTCACCGAGGACATCGAGCAGGCGCTCGTCGGCTTGCTCGCCGCGGTCACGACCGAGGAGTCGGTCGGCGAGGCGGAAGTGCGGGAGACCTTCCGCGCGTCGCGCATCGGCACGATCGCGGGCTGCATGGTCACGAACGGCGTCATTCGCCGCAACGCGCAGGTGCGCGTCGTCCGCGACGGCACCGTCATCTACACGACGACGATCGACTCGCTCAAGCGCTTCCAGGACGACGCGCGCGAAGTCGCCGAGGGCTTCGAGTGCGGCCTCCATCTCGCGAACTTCGACGACGTGAAGGTCGGCGACGTGCTCGAGGTGTTCGAGACGAAGGAAGTCGAGCGCACGTCGCTCGACGAAGCGCCGACCGCTACGGCGTAAGAAGCTCCGCGAGCTCGTCGAAGCCGTTCGCCCGTGCGACGGCGAGCGGTGTCGCGCGGTCGTCCTCTGCGATTGCCGGGTCGGCTCCATGCTCGAGCAGGACGCGCGCGACGCCGAGCGCGTTCGCGAACGCACAGGTGCCGAGCGGCGTGACGCGCGCGAAGCTCGCGGTCGACACGGCGTTCGGATCCGCGCCCGCGTCGAGCAGCGCGCGTGCGGCGTGCGCGTTGTCGGCGAACGCCGCCATGTGCAGGCCCGTGAAGCCGTCCGGCGTCCAGTCGTGCGGGCCCGGGAGGCCCTCGTGCTCGCCGACGACGATCCGGTCGAACGGCCCGAGTGGGGGATCGGCCTCGCGCACCGCCGCGAAGACGTCGCCGCCGCGGTAGGCGGCGCGCATGACGGCGCTGAGCCCGTGCTCGTCGTGGGCGGCGGCCGCGGCCGGGTCGTCGGCGAGGAGTGTGCGGATGCCGGCCGCGTCACCGGCGTCGATCAGCTCGAAGATGGTTGCCACGGCCCGGATTATTCGTTAGCCTAACTAACAATGTCAAGTGCCGCTGCGGATCGCATGCATTCGGCCGCGATCCACCTGGTACGGCGCGTCCGGGAGGTCGACGGCGTAATGGGCATCACGCCTGCGCGGGCGTCGGCGCTGTCGGTGCTCGTCTTCGGCGGGCCGCGGACGCTCTCGGAGCTGGCGCGGGCGGAGCGGGTGACCGCCGCGACGATGAGCAAGCTCGTGAGCGCGATGGAGGGGGAGGGGCTCGTACGGCGGGAGCCCGACCCGGCCGACGCGCGTGCCGTCCGCCTCCACCCGACACCGCGGGCGCGGCGCCTCCTGGAGCGCGGCCGGGCGAAGCGGACCGAGTACCTCGACTCGCTCTTCGGCGGTCTGAGCGACCGCGAACGCGAGATCGTCCGCCGGGCGGCGGAGATCGTGGACAGACTTGTCCTGTGAGCTCGGGCTATGTCGGCGTCCTGACCTGTGAGCTGCACTTCCCCGGCGCGCATTCGCTCAAGGAGAAGCGGCACTATCTCCGGTCGGCCAAGGCACAGCTCCAGAACCGCGTCGGCGCGTCCGTCGCGGAGGTCGACCATCACGAGGTCTGGCAGCGGGCCAAGCTGACCGTCGCGTGCGTGGCGCGCGAGCATCACGAGCTCGAGCGGCTGCTCGACGACGCGGAGCGCTGGCTGCGGGGCCAAGAGTGGGAGGTCGGCCTGGTCGACCGCTTCGTCGTCGACCCGGACGACTAGACGACTCCCTGCAAGATCGCCGCCGTGCCGGCGGCGAGGAGGATGAGGCCGACGGCGAGGAGCAGCCCGCGTGTCGAGAGGCGGCCGGTGAGCCGCGCGCCGAGCAGCGCGCCCGGGACGGAGCCGGCCGCGCCGACCGCGAGCAGCGTCCAGTCGATGCCGCCCGGCAGGTGCCCGATCAGCCCCGCTGCCCCGACCGCAACGCCGACCACGAGGTTCGTCTTGATCGCCCGGCTCGGCTCCTCGCCGACCCAGCGGATCAGAGCCGGCAGTCGGAGCGAGCCGAGGATCAGGCCGATCAGCCCGCCGAGGACGCCGATCAGGAGGCCGCTGACGGCCGCCGCGCGGAGCGAGAGCTCCGCCCGCTGCTCGACCGGCGCCTTCGGCCTCAGCAGGTCGATGCCGAACGCGAGCAGCGCGGCGCCGATCACGATCCGCAGGGCGTCGGCAGGGACGTAGGAGGCTGCGACGCCGCCCGCGACGGCGCCGGCGACCGACGGCGGGAGCATCCAGCGGACGAGGCGCCAGTCGACGCGGCCCGTCCGGCCCGTCCGGACGTGGGCCTGGGCCGCCGCGGCGGCCGCGAGGCCCGAGACGGCGATATTCGCGCCGCCCGCCGCCGCGGGGGAGACGGCGGCGAACAGGAGGACGGGGAGCCGGATGTTGCCGAGAACGAGCCCGGCGAGGCCGCCCGCGACGGCGACGACGAAGCACCAGACGCCCACCCCGACCAGCAGCAGTGCGTGCATCGCTTGAATAAGACCCGATGACAGGGCGGATGAGACGTGTGAACGAATCGCTGCGCCAGGTGCTGGCGGAGGCGCTGCCCGAGCTGAAGGACCCGCGCATCGGCCTCGTGACAGTCACGGCGGTCGAGACCGCACCGGATCTCCGCCACGCGGTCGTCTACGTCAGCGTTCTCGGCAACGAGAAGAAGCGCGCGGCGACGCTCCGCGGCCTCGAGGCCGCGCACGGCGTGCTGCAGTCGCGGCTCGCGCGCCAGCTGAGAATGAAGCGAACGCCACAACTGACCTTTGAATACGATCCGTCGGTCGAACGCGGCGTACGGATGAGCCGGTTGATCGACGAGCTCGCATCCGAAGATGAGTGACCTTGAAGCAATAGTCGCCGCGCTTCGCGACCACGACCGGTTCCTCGTCGTCACGCACGAGAATCCGGACGGCGACGCGCTCGGCTCGATGCTCGCGACGACGCTCGCGCTGCGACGGATCGGCAAGGACGCCGCGATGCTGCTGATGGGCGAGGCGCCGCTCCCGGGCGAGTACCACTTCCTGCAGCTCGACGGGCTGCTGCGCGAGCCGCCGTCCGACGCGGGCGCACGCGTGCTCGTCGCCGTCGACTGCGCGAAGGCCGACCGCATCGGCCACGGCTATGTCGAGCTGCTCGCGCAGGTGCCGCTCGTCCTCGACATCGACCACCACCACGACAACACGCGCTTCGGCACCGTCAACCTGATCGTCGCGAAGGCGTCGTCGACCGGCGAGGTGCTGCGGGACATCTTCGGCGAGCTGGGGGTCGAGCTCACGCCGGAGATCGCGGAGCCGCTCTACGTCGCGCTCGTCACCGACACCGGCCGCTTCCAGTATTCGAACACGACGCCGAAGGCGCTCCGCCTCGCCGCCGAGCTCGTCGAGTCGGGCGCGGACGTGCACGCCGTGTTCCAGGAGGTCTACGAGTCGGTGCAGTTCGCGAAGCTGAAGCTGCTCGCGCGCGCGCTCGAGCGCGCGAAGGTGCTCGAGGGCGGCCGCATCGTCGTCTCGTATCTCCTCCGGACCGACTTCTCCGAGGTCGGCGCGGCCGAGCCGTACTCGGAGGGGATCATCGACTACCTCCGCGCCGTGGAGGGCGCCGAGCTGGCGGTCCTCATCCGCGAGCCGCCCCGGGACAGCGGGCCGACGCACCGCGTCTCGCTGCGGGCGAGCATCGACGAGCTCGACGTCTCGCAGATTGCGCGGAGCTTCGAAGGTGGAGGCCATCCGCAGGCGGCAGGCTTCTCGAGCGAAAAGTCGGTTGACGAGATCACCGAGCTCGTCCGGCAGGGGTTCCTCGCGCAACGTGCGGCCGCGAGCGCTTGAGCCGGCCGGCGTCGCGCTCGTCGACAAGCCTGCGGGGCCGTCGTCGTTCGCGATCGTCGCGCAGATCCGCCGCATGACGGGCGCGAGAACCGGCCACGCAGGGACGCTCGACCCGTTCGCGACCGGGCTGCTGCTCATCCTCTCGGGCCGCGCGACCCGGCTGCAGCAGTCGCTCGTCGGACTCGACAAGCGCTACGTCACGGAGATCGACCTGACCGCGACGACGACGACCGGCGATCCGGAGGGCGAGGTCGTCGAGCGGCACGAGGCGCCGGGGCCGCTCGAGCTCGACCGGCTGCGCGGTGAGATCGAGCTCCGCGTGCCCGCCGCGTCCGCGGTCAAGATCGACGGCGAGCGCGCGTACAAGCTCCACCGCCGCGGCATCGACGTCGAGATGCCGGTGCGGCGCTCGACCGTGTACGAGCTCGACGTGCTCTCCCGCGACGCGACGTCCGTCACGCTCGACCTCCGCGTCTCGAGCGGGACGTACATCCGCTCGATCGCGCACGCGCTCGGCGGCCACTGCCGGACGCTCCGCCGAACCGCGGTCGGGCCGTTCACGATCGACGAGGCGACGCCGCCGGACGAGTTCACGCTGCTGGGCGAGGCCGAGGTCCTCGCGCGGCTGTGAGCGTCGCCCGCAGCGTCCACGAGCTCGAACCGGCCGGCCGAGCCGCGGCGATCGGGACGTTCGACGGGGTCCACCTCGGCCACCGCCGCGTGATCGACGCCGCACGCGCCGCCGGCCTGCGCTCCCTGGTGGTCACCTTCGACCCGCATCCACGCACGACGTTCGGTGCGCGCGTCGAGCTGCTCGTGCCGCTGCAGCGCCGGATCGAGCTGCTGGAGGAGGCCGGGGTGGACGACGTTCTCGTCCTCCGCTTCGACGAGGAGCTCGCGGCGCTCACGCCCGAGCAGTTCGCGGACGACGTGCTTCGCGCCGCCGGCGTCGAAACCGTCGCGGCGGGCGACGGCTTCCGCTTCGGGCGCGGGCGCGCGGGCGATCTCGGCCTGCTGGCCACGCTCGGCTTCGACGTTCGCCACGTGCCGCTCGTCGAGAACATCTCGTCGAGTCACATCCGCAAGCTCCTGCAGGCGGGCGACGTCACGACCGCGGCCCGGCTGCTCGGCCGGCCGACGGAGGTGGAAGGGATCGTCGTCCACGGGGACCATCGCGGCCGCCTGCTTGGGTTTCCGACGGCGAACCTCGAGACGCCGTCCGACGTCCTCGTGCCGAAGCTCGGCATCTATGCGGGCGCGACCCTCGGCCACCGGGCGGCCGTCTCGATCGGGACGAACCCGACGTACGGCGGGACGGAGCGCCGGGCGGAGGCGCACCTGCTCGACTTCGACGACGACCTCTACGGCCGGCGGCTCGTGGTCGAGCTCTGGGAGCACCTCCGGGACGAGGCCAAGTTCTCCTCGGAGGCCGAGCTCGTCGAGGCGATCGCCGCCGACTGCGCCCGGACCCGCCAGACGAAAAGTCCGCTCTGAGCGCAAGTTTTTTTCGCGCAGGGCGTCCTTCCTTGTATGGAAGCCGCCCACGTCGCCTTCCGGCCCCTCGTCCTCGAAAGCGTCCGCTGCCTCGAGTGCGGCGAGGTGTACGCGAAGCCGAGCGCCGGCGGCACCGTCCAGAAGAACCCGGGCTGCCCGTCCTGCGGCTACGTGGGCTGGATCCCGGTCAGCGTGCCGCTCGAAGCGCTGCACCGCTCCGCCGCGGATCTGCCGCGAGTCCGGCACTCCCGATCCCGCTGACCCCGCCGAAGTAGTGGTGCCGCTCGAGCCAGCGGCGCACCGTCCGGCCGCGCGACTCGAGGACGGCGAGCGTCGACTCGTCGGCCCCAGGCTCGGCGTTCACGACGTCGCCGGCCGGGTGGATCCGGGGCACCTCGACGGCCGCCTGGGCCTCGAGCCCGTCGTCCACGATGCCGGCCAGCACCGTGAGGAGCGCGGTCCGGAGCCGGGTTCCTCCCGCTGCGCCGACCGCGAGCTCGAGGCCGTCGCCGGCTACGACGAGCGTCGGCGCCATCATCGAGTGCATCCGTGCGCCGGGCTGCAGGTCGCCCCGCAGGAGGTCGGCCTCCCCGAGCATCGAGTTGAGATGGAGGTCGAAGCCGGGGAGCCAGTCGCCCGAGCCGAGGCCGAGGCTCGTCGTGATCACACAGGCGTTGCCGTCGGCGTCGACGGCAACGAGATTCGTCGTGTGCGTCTCGGGCGCGTGCGCCTCGTCGAGCGCGTCCACGAGCGCGAGCGAGCCCGGCGAATCGAAGCGCTCCAGAGCGTCGCGGATGCCGGCGAGGCCGCCGCGCGTCAGGACGTCGCGGCCGCGCCAGCGCACCGACAGCGGCGCGAGCCACTCGGCGCGGTAGGACTCGAGATCGGCGTGTGTGAGCAACCCGCCGCGCTCGTCCGACAGCGCGAGCAGCGCGTCGGCCAGGGTGCCCGTGTATGCGCTCGCCGCACCCTCCGCGGCGAGCGCCTCCAGCGCGCGTACGAGGCCGGGCTGCTGCAAGAGCTCGCCCGGCTCGAGGAGATGGCCGTTCGGCGCATACAGCCGTGCGCCCTCGCGGAGCGTCATCACCGGCTCGAGCATCACGAGGCACGCCACGTGTGCGGGCGGCATCGGCACGCCGGTGCGCGCGAGGCGGAGCGCCGGCTCGCACAGCCGGCTCCATGGCAGGCGGCCGTGACGGGCGTGGAGCTCGCCGAGCAGTCCGGGGACGCCGGGCACCGCGCACGACGCCGGCCCGATCGCGTAGTGCACGAGCTCGGCCCCGAACGGGACTTCGAGGTGCACGAGCTCCGCGCCCGTGCCGCTCGGGACGGCGCAGAAGCCGTCGACGTTCTCCGCCGTGCGCGTCGCCGCGTCCCAGTGGATCGCGTGCCCGCCGCCGAGGAGCCCGGTCATCACCGTCTCGGCGACGCAGGACGCGAGCGACGCAGCGACCGCCGCGTCGGCGGCGCTGCCGCCCTCGCGCAGGATCTCGACACCGGCGCCGGCGGTCGCCGGATGGCCCGCTGCGACGCCCGCGATCATCCGACGCGCGGCAGTGCAGTCCAGCCGATGCGCGCGACGCCGTCGCGCGGGAAGTCTGCGCGCCAGGACATCAACGTCGCGTCCGTGCTGAACGGATAGCGCCGCTCGATCCGCGTGCCGGTGACGGGATCCGTCTCGCGCTCGGTGACGCGGCCGTCGGCCACGACGGCCTCGAGGTCGTCGAGCGCGTAGCGGCCCTCGACCGGAGCGACCGGTGCCTGCTTTGAAGCAGGCACCAGTCCTAGGTCCTCCACCACGTGGCGAATCAGCGCGGAGCCCCGCCACGAGTTCGTGAGGACGGCGAGGACGAGCTCACGCTCGGGGACGAGCAGGAGCAGCGACTGGAACCCGCCGATCGAGCCCTCGTGGTCGAGGATGCCGCCGTCGCGAGCCCACCAGCCGCACGCGTACTTCGCGCCGAGCGCGTCCGCGACGGGCTCGTGCAGCTGGGAATAGCCGCGGCAGTGGGCGAGGCCGTAGGTGACGAGGTCGTCGACCGTCGACCAGAGCCCGCCGCCGGGCCGGCGCGCCTCCGGATACGCGGGATCGGCGGTCGACCCGTCGGGGAGCGTGCCGAGGACGGCGTCCGGCGGCGGCTCGAAGCCCGTCGACGCCAGCCCGAGCGGCTCGAGCACCGTCTCGCGCAGCGCGGCGGAGTAGTCGGGGAAGCCGGAGCCCGCTTCCCAGTACCCGGCGTTCGAGTACGACCAGAGGCCCGTGCACTCGGGCGGCAGCGGCTCCGCCGACTCGGGCCGGTAGCCGGCCGTGTGCGAGAGGAGCGCGCGGGTGCGCTCGTCGAAGCGGCCGGTCTCCCAGAGGAGCGTCGCCGTGAACGACTTCGTGATCGAGGCGATGCGGAACGGCCGCTCCGCGGCGCCCGCCGACTCGGTCTTCCCGTCGACGTGGAGCGCCGCGGCGACCTCGGCGATGCCCGTCCGTTCCTGCGCCGCGGCGACCGATGCCCGCATCGAAAACATCGGTTCGCTACCCTACTGGCGACCCAGTCTCGGCTCGACGTGTCCTTCCTTCACGCGGGCGGGGGCTCGGGGGACGACAATCAAGGAGGCACACATGGCCCTCACCAAGGAAGCCAAGCAGGACCTGATCAAG
>DATCJJ010000143.1:0-13577 GCA_036562845.1 Gaiellaceae bacterium
GAGGCCGAGGAGGATCGTCAGGCCGCTCCCGATCAGCAGATACGCAACGGCCTTCGTGATCGAGAGATTCAGCGGGCCGAGGTGAATCGGGAGCCAGTCATGCTGCTCGAACTCCTTCGACGGGTCGAACTCGCCGCGCGCCGAGGCGGCGCCCGGCGCCGCGAGCGCGAGCAGGACAACCGTGAGCAGGCGGTAGCTCACCGCGTCACGCCGAAGTACGTCGCCAGGGAGAGGCCGAGCTCGAATGTGTACGCGAGCGCATACGTCACCGCGGCCGCGACGGCGAGATCGGGGCTGGCGACCGCCGCCGCCACGAGCACGACGAGCAGCCCGACCGCCTTGAAGAAGAGTCCGAACGCCTGCACACCAGAGGCGGCGACATTAGCGGCATCCCCCCGGGCGCGGCGCAGCAAGGCGTCGATCGCGTGGACTGCGACCCAGATCACCGCGGCGAGCGCCCAGCCGCCGATCCGCCAGCCGGCGACGAGGAAGACCGGGAGGGCGAGCAGGACGACGAGGCCGCTTCCGAGCGCGGGAATGAGGTGTCCCGGCTCCGGCCGGGGCGTGGAGAACAGGGCCGTCTTCATGTCAGAAGGCGTTCCGGTAGCGCCGGTAGACAGCGACGATGCCGGCGAGGATCCCGATGATCGCGCCGACGAGGGCCCCGATGCCGGCCGAACCGACGGCCCAGCCGATCAGCGCACCGAGGCCGATGCAGAGAACGAGGGCGGCAAGTAACACGCCTCCGGCCCCTGCGGGGTCGAAGGAAGAGGGAGAAGCGGCCTGCATCGGCAGGAGGATTGTAACAGCCTTTTTCTTGTAGAAGACGGGGTTTGACGCAACTTTGTACAATCGTCCTCGTTGCGCCGCCCGAAGATCCTCTTCGTCCACGGCAGCGTCGTCAACGGCGACGCCACCTGGGGCGCCCAGGGGCCGCTCGCCGACCGCTTCGAGCTCGTGATCCCGAACCGGCGTGGCTTTCCCCCCGGCCCCGACGTCGGTCACGTCGACTTCGAGGACGAGGCCGTCTGGCTCGGGGAGCTCGTCGAACCGGGCACGCACCTCGTCGGCCACTCGTACGGCGGGGTGATCTCGTTGTTCGCGGCGGTGCGGTATGCCGATCGACTCCGCTCGCTGACCCTCGTCGAGCCGCCGGCGTTCGGAATCGCCCGCGGCAACGCCGCGGCGGACGAGTTCGCGGCGAACGCGGCGGAGCTCTGGGAGCACGGGCCGTCCGATCCGGCGGAGTTCCTGCGCTCGTTCCTCGCCGCCGTCGGCTCCTCGATCCCGCCGGACAGCTTCACGCCCGCGCTGCTGCAGGGCGCGCGGACGCTGATGGTCGAGCGCGGCCCCTGGACGGCCGAACCGCCGCTCGACGAGCTCGCCGCGACGCCGTTCCCGAAGCTCGTCGTGAGCGGCGCGCATCACCCGGGGTTCGACGCCGTCTGCGACGTGCTCGAGGCGAAGCTCGGCGCCGAGCGGGCCGTCCTCCCGGGTGCGGGCCACTCCGTTCCGCGGGTGGGTCAGCCGTTCAACGACGTGCTGGCCGACTTCGTCACGCGATCTTCTTGAGCGGGTCCTGCGCGGCGCGCCGCCGCTGGATCGGATTCGCGAGCTTGACGATCTCAAGGACGTAGACGACGTAGACCGAGATCGCGACGGCGAGGAGGCCGATCGCGGCGGCGCCGACGGTCGACCAGAGGTGCCAGACGCCGTGCGCGCGGAACGGGATGAAGCGCGTCGCGAGCGCCGCGCCGGCGAGCGAGAGGCACCACGCCCAGATCGTGACGGCGGCGCGGCGCTGCGAGAAGCCGCGCCGGAGAAAGCGGTGATGCAGATGCGCCTGGTCGCCCTCGAAGACCCGCTCCCCGTGCTTGATACGCCGCATGACGACGAACGTCGTGTCGACGATGGGGACCGCGAGCACGAGCAACGGGAAGAACAGGGCGACGGTCGCCGCCGTCTTCAACAGGCCCTGGATCGCGATCGTCGCGAGCACGAAGCCGAGCAGCAGTGCTCCCGAGTCGCCCATGAAGATCCGCGCCGGATAGAAGTTGTGCCGGAGGAAGCCGACGCAGGCGCCGAAGACGATCGCGGAGAGGATCGCCGCATCGGGCTTCGCGAGCGAGAGCGCGATCACCGAGAAGGTCAGGCCGGCGATGCCCGACACGCCCGCGGCGAGCCCGTCGAGCCCGTCGAGGAAGTTGACCATGTTCATGATCGCGACGATCCAGAGGATCGTCAGCGGCGCTCCCGCCCACTCCGGCAGCCGGTGCACGCCGAGCAGCGGGAACGTGAAGCGGTCGACCCAGATGCCGAACCAGACCGGAATGCCAGCCGCGACGAGCTGGCCGCCCAGCTTCTCGAACCAGCGCAGCCCGCGGAAGTCGTCGACCGCGCCGACCGTGACGGCGACGGCGGCGCCGAGGAGCAGTCCGCGCGTCTCCCGGCCGAACGGAAGGAATGCGAGCGCCGGCACGAAGATGCCGAGAAAGAGCGCGAGCCCGCCGAGCCGCGGGACCGGGCTCCGGTTGAGCCGCCGGCCGCCCGGCGCGTCGACGACGCCCAACAGGCGCGCCATTCCGCCCACGGCGGGCGTCAGCAGGACGACGACGGCGAGCGCGACGAGCGCCCCCCACACGACCTGGAGGTGCTCGCCGAGGACGTGGAGGACGTTGTGATGGGCCGAGCCGACGTCTCGCGCGATCGCGACGACGCTCATGGCGTCACGTTACCGCTCGGCGTGGCCGTGTCCTGCACGCAGCGCGCCGGCGTCACTTCGTTCCATAGAGACGGTCGCCTGCGTCGCCGAGGCCCGGGACGATGAAGCCGCGCTCGTCGAGCCCGCGGTCGACCGCGGCGCAGACGATGTGCACGTCGGGATGGTGCTCGTGGATGTAGTCGATCCCGGGCGGCGCGGCGACGATGCAGACGAGCGTCACCGACTGCGCGCCGGCCTCCTTCACGGCCTCGATCGCGGCTGCGCTGGAATGGCCGGTCGCGAGCATCGGATCGAGGACGAGCGCATCGCGGTCCTCGAGGTCGGTCGGCAGCTTCGAGTAGTACTGCACCGGCTCGAGCGTCTCTTCGTCGCGATACATGCCGATGAAGCCGACGCGGGCGCTCGAGACGAGCGACAGGACGCCGTCGAGCATTCCGACACCGGCGCGCAGGACCGGGCAGACCGCCACCTTCTTGCCGGAGATCCGTTTCGACGTCATGCGCTCGAGCGGCGTCTCGATCTCGTAGTCCTCGGTCTGGAAGTCCTTCGTCGCCTCGTACGTCAGCAGCAGCGTGATCTCGTTGCAGAGCTTCCGGAAGTGGACGGTCGGCGTCTCGGCGTCGCGGAGATACGACAGCTTGTGCTGGACGAGCGGATGCTCGACGACCGTCAGGCGTTTCGTCTGGAGCATCAAGCTTCGTACGTGGTGAAGCCGCGGAACCCCGGGTAGAGCGGCCGCTTCTCGCAGAGCGCCGCGACGCGGGCACGCAGGCTCTCGATCTCCGGCGACTCGGTCAGGGCATCGACGATGACGTTGCCCGTCTCGCGGAAGTCGTCCTCGTCGAAGCCGCGCATCGTCATCGCCGGCGTCCCGATTCGCACGCCCGACGCGACCGTGGGCGGACGCTCGTCGAACGGCACGGTGTTCCGGTTGACGGTCACGTTCACCTCGTGCAGCCGGTCTTCGGCCGCCTTCCCCGTCCACTCCGAGTTGCGCAGGTCGAGCTGCATCAGATGCGTGTCCGTGCCGCCCGTGACGAGCTCGAGCCCGCCGTCGATCAACGTCTGCGCGAGCGTGTCGGCGTTCGCGCGGATCTGCCGCTGGTAGTCGCGGAACGCCTCGCTCATCGCGATCTTGAAGCACGTCGCCTTCGCGGCGATCGTGTGCTCGAGCGGGCCGCCCTGCATTCCCGGGAAGACGGCACGGTCGACGGCGGCGCGATGCTCCTCCTTGCACAGGATGAACCCCGCGCGCGGGCCGGCCAGCGTCTTGTGCGTGGTCGAGGTGACGAAGTCGCAGTGCTCGACCGGGCTCGGGTGGAGGCCGGCGGCGACGAGACCGGCGAAGTGCGCCATGTCGCAGAGGAGATACGCGCCGACCGCGTCGGCGATCTCGCGGAACTTGTCGGTCTCGACCGTCCGCGGGTACGCGGAGCCGCCGCAGACGATCAACCGCGGCTTCGCCTCCTTCGCGAGCTGCAGCACCTCGTCGTAGTCGACGGTCATCGTCTCGCGCGACACGCCGTACGAGACGATCGTGTAGAGGCGCCCGCTGAAGTTGACCTTCAGCCCGTGCGTGAGATGGCCGCCGTGGTCGAGGCGCAAGCCGAGAATCGTGTCCCCCGGCTGCAGCACCGACATGTAGACCGCCATGTTCGTCTGCGCGCCGGCGTGCGGCTGGACGTTCGCGTGCTCGGCGCCGAAGAGCTCCTTCGCACGGTCGATCGCGAGCTGCTCGATCTGGTCGACGACCTCACAGCCGCCGTAGTAGCGCTTGCCCGGATATCCCTCGGCGTACTTGTTCGTCGGCACCGACCCGACTGCCTCGAGCACGGACGGCCAGGTGAAGTTCTCGGAGGCGATCAGCTCGAGCTGGCCCCGCTGGCGCTCGAGCTCCTGGCCGAGCAGGCCGGCGATCTCCGGATCGACCTCGCTCAGGCCGGTCGTGACGAGCTGGTGAAAGCCCTGCTCCACCGTGGACACGCCTGGATGCTACTCGGTCGATCTGCCGATACCCTCGGACTGCCGGATCGCCAGGGCTGTCGAGGTTGAAGATGCTGAAAGCCGTCGCAATCGCCGCTGCGGCCGCGGCCCTCGCCGCGCCGTCGGCAGTCGCGGGCCGAGGGCTCCAGGTCGGGGTCGCCGAGGATGCCGCGATCTGGGGCGACCCGGACACGGAGATGGAGCTGGCGAAGCAGGCGGGCTACGACACGATCCGCCTGACGGCGCAGTGGACCGCCGGGCAGACCGCCATCCCCGGGTTGTTGATGGGGCGCCTCCAGCGCGCCGCGACGGCGGCGACGCGGCGCGGCATCCGACCCGTCGTCTCGATCTACAACCGGGCGGAGACGTTCACGCCGTCCGAGCCGACCTCCCGCGCGCAGTTCGTGAGCTTCGCGGTCTCCGTGGTGCGCGAGCTGCCTTGGGTGACGACGTTCTTCGTCGGCAACGAGCCGAACTCGAACGTGTACTGGCGGCCGCAGTTCGATCCGAAGGGCGGCGACGCCGCAGCGGCCGCCTACGAGCAGCTGCTCGCGGTGACGTACGACGCGATCAAGGCGGTGCGGCCGAACGTCACGATCGTCGGTGGCGCGCTCGACTCGCGCGGCACGGACGACGCGAGGTCGAAGAAGCAGTCGCATTCGCCGACGGCGTTCATCCGCGACCTGGGGGCCGCGTACCGCGCGAGCGGCCGGAGGGCGCCGATCATGGACGTCTTCGACGAGCATGTGTACGCGGACAACTCGGCGCTGCCGCCGAGCATGCCGCACGCCGGCACCGGAATCGCAGCAGGGGACTACGCGAAGCTCGTGGCCGCGCTGGGGAAGGCGTTCGACGGGACGGCGCAGAAGGGGTCGACGCTGCCGATCCTCTACGGCGAGTTTGGGGTCGAGTCGGCGATCCCGGCGTCGAAGGCGCCGCTGTACCACGGGACGCAGTCGGCCCCGGCGGTCGACGAGGCGACCCAGGCGCGGTACTACGCCGAGACGCTGAAGCTCGCGCTCTGCGCACCGAACGTGATCGGGCTGACGATGTTCCACGTCACGGACGAGCCGGATCTCGCCGGCTGGCAGTCCGGCCTCTTCTACGCGGATGGGACGCCGAAGTCGTCGATGTGGTTCGTTCACGCGGCGATCGCGGCCGCGCGCGCCGGCACGCTCGCGAGCTGCCCCGACGGAATTGCACCGACGGTGTCGCTGCAGGTCGGAGACGGCTCCATCACGGCGAGTGCGAGCGACAACACAGGCGTCGGCGCGGTGCAGCTGCTCGTCGACGACCGGATCGTCGGTGTCGACTACGTCGCGCCGTACCGCTTCGCGTGGCGTCCGCCGAAGAAGCGCAGGTACGTCGTCGAGGCGCGCGCGGTCGACGCGGCAGGGAACTTCGGCGCGGCGGTCGCCGCCGTCGGCCCGCGCGATGCGAGCGGCTCGTTCGCGTGGCGTGCGCCGAAGACGGGGCCGGTGACCTTCCGAGCATCGGGCGTCGTGCGCCGCTTCACCGCCAGGCGCGGCAGCGTGTATCGGCTGAAGGTCTCGTCGCTGCCGCTCAGCTGGCAGGGCTGAACGCGCCGGCGCCCTGGCGGAGGACGCGCGGCTCCTCGCCGGTGAAGTCGATCACGGTCGAGGGCGTCCCGAGCAGGTCGCCCGCGTCGACGACGACGAGCCTGCGCAGCTCGGGGGCGAGGGCGTCGACGCTCCTCGGATCGGGCTCGCCGTGCAGGTTCGCGCTCGTCGCGACGACGACGCCGAGCGCACGCACGACCTCGGCGGCCGCCGCCGGGAGGTCGGGGACCCGGACGCCGATCTTGTCCGGCGTCTCCCCGCAGATCCAGGGGAAGCGGTTCGCCGGATTCGGGAGGATGAGCGTGTACGGGCCTGTGAGGATCTGTCCGCGGTCGAGCTCCGGCACGACCGCCAGCAGGTCGTCGACGCTCGCCGCGAGGAGCGCCGACGGCTGCGCGAGGTCGCGTCGCTTCAGCGCGTACAGGCGCTCGGTCGGCGCACGCGTCGCGGCGTCGCAGCAGAGGCCGTAGACGGTGTCGGTCGGCAGGATGACCGGATCGCCGCGCCGCAGCGCGGCGACGGCGTCAGTCACGCGTCCCCTCGACGACGCGCTCGACGCCGGCGAGGTCGGCACTCACGCGGACGGCGGCGTAGCCGGTCGAACGCAGGGCCTCGGCAATCTCGCCGGCTTGCCCGTCCGCGACCTCGAGCACGAGGGCGCGCGTGCGTGCGATCCGCGCGATGCGCTCGTGGAAGCCGCTGCCGAGCAACGCGAGCTCGGGCTCGTGCCCGAGCTCCGGCTGCAGCCCGATCAGCGACTCGACGTACGGCGGGTTCGAGATGACGAGGTCCCAGCCCTCCTCGGCCGCCGTCTCGTCGCCCTCGTGCAGCTCGACGTCGAGCTGCAGCCGCTCGGCGTTCTCGCGCGCGAGCGCGAGCGCATCCCGCGACACGTCGACGCCGACGACGTGTGCGTCCGGACGCTCGTCCTTGAGCGAGAGCGCAATCGCACCGGAGCCGACGCCGATGTCGAGGACCCGCGGCGCCTCGACGCCTTCGAGCAGCGTGAGCGCACGTTCGACGACGATCTCCGTCTCGGGCCGCGGCACGAGAGCGCGCGCATCCGTCTTCAGCGTCAGTCGCCGGAAGCCCCACTCCCCGAGCACATACGCGAGCGGCTCACGGCGCTCCCGGCGCGTGACCAGCCCGTCGAGCTCCACGTCCTCGTCGAGCCGCCCGTAGACGCCGCTCCGCGTCGTCCCGAGCACGTGGGCGACGAGCCACTCGGCGTCCACGCGCGGCGTGTCGACGCCGGCGGCGGCGAGCCGCTCCTCCGCCTCCCGGAGCGCGTCGCGAACGTTCACTCGCCGAGCGCGCGCCTGCGGTCGTCGGTCGTCAGCGCCTCGGTGAAGGGGTCGAGCTCGCCCTGCAGGATCCGGTCGAGCTGGTGCACGGTCAGCTTGATTCGGTGGTCGGTGAGACGGTTCTCGGGGAAGTTGTAGGTGCGGATCTTCTCGGCGCGCTCGCCGGTGCCGATCTGCGAGCGCCGCGTCGCGTCGAGCTCGGCGCGCTGCCGCCCGAGCTCGCGCTCGTACAGGCGCGCGCGGAGAACGCGCATCGCCTTGTCCTTGTTCTGGAGCTGCGACTTCTCGTCCTGCATCGAGACGACGACGCCCGTCGGCAGGTGGGTGATCCGCACGGCCGAGTCCGTTGTGTTCACCGACTGTCCGCCCGGGCCGGTCGAGCGGTACACGTCGATCTTCAGGTCGTTCGGGTCGATGTTCACCTCGACCTCCTCGGCCTCCGGCATGACCGCGACGGTCGCCGTGGACGTGTGGATGCGGCCCTGCGCCTCGGTCTCCGGGACGCGCTGCACGCGGTGCGTGCCGCCCTCCCACTTGAACACCGAATACGCGCCGTCGCCCTTCACGGCGAAGGTCACCTCCTTGTAGCCGCCGCCCTCGTTCGGGCTCGCCTCGAGCTCCTCGACCTTGAAGCCGCGGCGCTCGGCGTACCGCGCGAGCATCCGGTAGAGGTCGCCGGCCCAGAGCGCGGCCTCGTCGCCGCCGACGCCCTGCCGTACCTCGAGGATCACGTCCTTACGGTCGGCTGGGTCGCTCGGGACGAGCGCGAGCCGCAGCTCCTCTTCGAGCCTGGCCGTCCGCTCCTCGAGCTCGGGGACGAGCTCCTTCAAGTCCGCGTCGTCGCGCGCGGCGGCGAGGTCGTCGCGCGCGCCGCGCCACTCCTGCGCGAGCTTGAACGGCCCTTCGAGCTCCTTCAGCCGCCGGCCGACCTCGGCCGCCTCCCGGTGGTCGTTGTAGACGGACGGGTCGGACATCCGCTCCTGCACCTCCTTGTAGGAGCGCGCGAGCTCGTCGATCAGGCTGTCGAAGTCGCCGGCCATGGCGTGGCAAGGGTAGCGTTGCGGTTTCGTGGACCTCGTCGAGGCACGGACGCTCGGAGACGCCTGGCTCGAGGTCGCGCGACGCATCCTCGACTCCGGCGACGAGGCCACGTGGGGCGGCGCACCGACGCGCGAGGCCGCGCACCTGGCGATCGTCGTCGAGGAGCCCGACCCTGCCGACGCGCTGATCGCGGAGCTCGGCGACCCTGAGTGGCTGCGGTGGATGCACGCGAACTTCTTCGAGACCCGACCCGTGGCGGAGCTCGGCGGCGCGGACAGCTACGCGACGCGGCTGTTCGACTACGAGCACAGCGGCCGTGACCAGCTCGCGTGGGTCGTCGACCGGCTGCGCGCCGATCCCGAGTGCCGCGACGCGACGATCACGACGTTCCAGCCGCACACCGACACGACGTACATCCCGTGCGTGTCGCTGCTCGACTTCTGGCTTCGCGACGGATCCGTCGAGCTCGTCGTCTACGCACACGGGCTCGACTTCGGGAAGAAGGCGTACGGCAACCTCGTCGAGCTCGCGGCGCTGCAGTCGCACGTCGCACGGGAGCTGCGCTCGAGCCCCGGGCGTATCGTGCTGCACGTGAAGACGGCGCACGTCTACGAGCCGGAGCTCGAGCTGATGCGTGAGCTGGCTAGCTCGCCAGCCGCGCGTCGAGCGTGATCTCGGGCACACTCGCGAGCGCCTTCGAGACCGGGCAGTTCTCCTTCGCCCCCTGCGCCGCCGCCTCGAACGCCTGAGCGTCGATCCCGGGCACGCGGCCCTCGACCGTGAGCGCGATCTTCGTGATCCCGTCGCCGGGCTGGAAGGTGACGGTCGCCGACGTGTTCAGCTCGTCCGCCGGCGTCCCGCCCTTCGCGAGGCTCGACGACAGGGCCATCGAGAAGCACGCGGCGTGCGCGGCCGCGATCAGCTCCTCGGGGCTCGTCGCGTCGGGATTGTCCTCCGAACGGTTCGCCCAGCTCACCGGCTGCTCGCCGAGCTTCCCGCTCGTCGTCGAGCGGATCGTCCCGCTCCCCTCGAGCAGGCTGCCCTGCCACGTCACTTCTGCACGACGATCCGTTGCCACCGTTCCCCCTTCGCTCTAGGCCATGACTTCGACGCGATTGTCGCCGACGGCCGACTCCTCGAGCTGCAGCACCTCGCGCAGCGCGCGGATGCTCACCTCGAGCTGGTCGAGCGTCGGCTCGCGCGTCGTCAGCCGCTGCAGCCAGAGGCCCGGCGCGAGAATCGTCATCACGATGCGGTTCTGGTGCTTGCCGGCGAAGCGGATGAGCTCGTAGGCGATGCCCGCGATCAGCGGCAGGAACGCGATGCGCGTGACGATCAGCCAGTACCACGCCGGCCGCCCGAAGAACGCGAACACGAAGACGGCGATCACCATCACCCAGAGCAGGAACGCCGTCCCGCAGCGCGGGTGGATGAGCGAGTAGCGCTGCACGATCTCGGGCTCGAGCGGCTCGCCGGCCTCGTAGGCGTTGATCGCCTTGTGCTCGGCGGCGTGGTACTCGAACACGCGCCGCAGGTCGGGGAGGAGCGAGATCAGGAACAGATAGAGGATGAAGATCGTCACTCGCACGAGTCCCTCGACGATCACGAACCAGCCGCCGGAGTGAACCGGGATGAGCTTGTCGACGATCAGGGCCGGCCCGACCTTGAACAGCAGCAGCGCGAAGACGATCGCCACCGCGAACGCGAAGATCAGCGCGCCGCGCGAGAGCTCGGTCGAGACTTCCTTCCCGTCCTCGTCGCCTTCCTCCTGCGCCGCGTAGTTCGCCGAGATCGCGAGCGCGCGAAAGCCGATCGCGAGCGACTCGCCGAGCGCCATCACGCCGCGGATGATCGGCAGACGGAAGAGGCGGTGCTTCGCCATCTTCGACTCGACCTTCTGCGCGACGTGGGCGATGTCGCCCTTCGGCGTGCGGACGGCGACGGCCCAGTTCCCCGGGCCACGCATCATCACGCCCTCGAGGACGGCCTGTCCGCCGATGCTGCTCATACGCCGGTCAGCGCGAGCCGCGCCGGGCGCGCTCGGCGCGCTCGAGCTTCCGCTGGAAGCGCTCCACCCGGCCGCCGGTGTCCATGAGCTTCTGCTTGCCCGTGTAGAAGGGATGGCAGTTCGAGCAGATCTCGACGTGCAGCTCGGACTTCGTCGACCGCGTCTGGAACGTGTTCCCACAGCTGCAGGTCACGGTCGCGAGGACGTACTCGGGATGGATGTCGGTCTTCATGACTGAGCCAGGATAGCAGCGGCCTGTTGGGGCGCAATGTTGCCTCCCGAGACGACGGCGACGACCGTTTCCCCCTTTTGAACGCCCGCTTTCCCGGCGAGCAGCGCGGCCACGGGCGCAGCTCCGCCCAGCTCGCACGCGAGCTTCGTACGGGCGTAGGCCCAGCGGAAGGCCTCGAACAATTCGTCCTCCGAGACGAGCACCGACTCGACGCCGAGCTCGCGGCAGATCTCGAAGCAGTGGTCGCCGGCGAACGGGCCGGTGAGGGCGTCGGCGGCGGTGTGCGGCGTCACCGGGACCGGCTGCCCGGCCTCGAAGGCGCTGTGCAGCGCGGTCGACCCCTCCGGCTCGACCGCGATCACGCGCGCGCTGCTGTTGCGCGACTTGACCGCGACGGCGACGCCGCTGATCAGCCCGCCGCCGCCGCAGCCCGCGAGCACGACGTCGGGGACCGGCCCGTCCTCGAGGATCTCGAGCCCGACCGTGCCCTGTCCCGCGATCACGAGGGGATCGTCGAACGGGTGGACGAGCGTCCTCCCAGTCTCGATGAGAACCTCGCTCAGGCGGTCGAACGCCGTCGTCGGGCCGTCGGCCTCGAGGTCGACGGTCGCGCCGTAGCCGCGCATCGCCGCCACCTTCAGGGCATCCGCCGTCCGCCACGTGACGATCAATGCATCGACGCCCGCTTCACGCGCCGCCCATGCCACGGCCTGCCCGGCGTTCCCGGCGGACACCGTTGCGACGCCGCGCTTCCGCTCGTCCTTCGTCAGCGACGCGATCTTGTTGAGCGCGCCGCGCACCTTGAACGCGCCGGTCTTCTGGAAGAGCTCCGCCTTCAGGTGTGCGCCGAGCGTCGTCGAGTAGAGGAGCGGCGTGCGGTGGACGCGTCCCGCGATCGTGCGCGCGGCGCGCTCGACGTCGTCGAGCTCGATCACACGCGGGACGGTAGACGAGCGGGCTGCAGCTTGACCGTGAAGACCGTCCGCTCGCCCGGCGTGCTCTCGACGCGGACCGTCCCGCCCATCGCCTCCGTTAGCTCCTTCACGATCGCGAGACCGAGGCCGGTGCCGACAGGGCGCTCGCGGCCGTATCGCTCGTGCAGATAGAACCGCTCGAACGCGTGCGCGCGCTCCTCGTCGCCGAGGCCGGGGCCGGTGTCCTCGACGCGCAGCTCGCCCGGCCGCGCGACGACCCGGACCTCGCCGCCGGCGGGCGTCAGGCGCAGCGCGTTCTCGACGAGGTTCGACGCGACCTGGAGCACACGGTCGGCGTCGGCCGTCGCCGGGCTCGGGCCGTCCGTCACCGTGGTCAGCGCGACGCCGAACGCGTCGGCCTGCGGCTGGTAGCGCCTGACGGCGTCGTCGGCGACCTCGGCGAGATCGATCTCGCTGTTGTGGACGCTGAAGTCGGTCTTGTTCATCCGCGCGAGATCGAGGAGGTCGCGGACGAGCCGCTCGAGCCTCGCGGCCTCGACCGCGACGGTCGCCGCCGCCTCGCGGGCGTCGACGGCGCCGTCCTCGACCGCCTCCGCATAGCCGCGGATCGCCGTCAGCGGTGTCTTGAGCTCGTGGCTGACCGAGAGCAGGAACGACTGCTCCGCCTCGCGCGCCTTCGCCAGCTGCACCGCGAGGTAGTTGAACGACTCCGCGAGGGTCCGCAGCTCGGTGCCGCCCTCCACGGGCACAGGCTCGGGACGCTCCCCGCGGGCCAGGCGGCGCGACGCGGCGGCGACGCGGCCCACCGGACGGACGATGCGGCGAGCGAGCAGGTAAGCCGCGAGTGCTGCGAGACCGCCGCCGGCGAGCGCGGCGATCAGCAGCGCGTAGACGTACGGGGTCGAGCGGTCCGCCGTCGCGTTGACCGGCCGGAACAGGACGAGCGGCCTGCCCTTCACGAGCCGCGCGGCGAAGAACTGACCGTCGACCGTGCCGTTCGCACGGCCGCGCTTGTGCAGTGCGAGCACGGCGTCGGCGGGCAATCCCTCGGTGGACACCTGGTACGACTCGTTCTGCCGGTGGAGGTAAGGCTGCAGGTCGGGAAGGTGGGTGAACGGGGAGAACGACGTCGACTGCTGCCCGGCGATCAGGTCGGCCTGGTGCGAGAGGTCGAGCAGCGCGCTCCGGTCGACGGCGCGCCGCGTGAGCACGATCCCGACGGAGACGGTCAGCGCGACGCAGATCGCGACCGTGAGGGCGATCGCTCCGAACAGCCGCGTGCGCAGGCTGTTCACGTCGCGACGAGCTTGTAGCCCGCGCCGCGCACCGTGCGAATCGTCTCGGGGTCGCCGATCTTGCGGCGCAGCTGCGCCACGTGCACGTCGACGGTGCGCGTGCCGCCCGGATACGTCATGCCCCACACGAGGTCGAGGAGCTTCTCGCGCGAGAGCACGATCCCGGGATGCTCGAGGAAGCAGGCGAGCAGGTCGAACTCCTTGCTCGTCAGCTCGATCTGGCTGCCGGCGACCGTGACGTCCATCGAGTCGCGGCGCAGCACGATGTCCTTCGCCGTCAGCACCTCGTCGCTCGAGCGCTGCTCCGTGCGGCGCAGGATCGCCTTGATCCGCGCGGCGAGCTCGCGCGGCGAGAACGGCTTCGCGACGTAGTCGTCCGCGCCGAGCTCGAGGCCGGCGACGCGATCCGGCTCTTCGTCCCGCGCGGTGAGCATGACGATCGGCACCTTCGAGTACGCGCGCATGCGGCGGCACACC
>DATCJJ010000164.1:0-76863 GCA_036562845.1 Gaiellaceae bacterium
CTTCCGCAGCGCACCGCCGGCGCGCAACCCGAGGTACAGGTCGTCGAAGATCTCCGCGGAGTCGTCGGCCATTGCGTTCATGTCGAATCTATAGCCTCATTCGGTCGTGGCGGCTCGCATCCTGCATGTATCCGATCTCCACACGGGTACACGCGAGGACCCGCAGGTCGAGGCCGCTCTGCAAGGGTTGATCGGCCGAATCGACGCGGAGCTGATCGTCGCTTCGGGGGATTTGACGCACCGCGGCCGCCGCGACCAGCACGAGCGCGCGCACCGGTTCCTCACGGCGTTCGGCGTTCCGGTGCTGACCGTGCCGGGAAACCACGACATGCCGTACACCCTTCCGGCGCGCCTGACGAGCACGTACCGCGAGTTCACCCGGTTGTGGGGGGAGCTCGAGCAGACGCACTCCTCCCCCGGCCTGCACGTGATCGGGCTCAACTCGTCGCGGCGCTTCCGCCACCAGGGCGGGGCCCTCCACCGCGAGCAGCTCGACAGTGCGCGGCGCCGGCTGCAGGCTGCGCCGGACGGCGCGTACCGAGTCGTCGTGCTCCACCACCACATGATCGGCGCGCCGTGGCGCGCTGCGCGCAAGCGGCCGGTGTCGCACCGAAACCGCGTGTTGCGGGCGCTCGTCGAATCGGGCGCCGACCTGATCCTCGCCGGCCACATCCATCAGGCCGCCCTGAGCGAGCGCCAGGAGTTCGAGGTGGTCGGCGGCGACGTGCGTGCGGCCGTCGTCTCGATCGCACCGGGGCTCGGCCAACCGCGGCCGAACAGGCTCGGCGAGGCGCGCGGCCTCCACGTCTACGAGATCGGCGACGCGACGCTCACGGCGGACACGTACATCTGGCGCGGCGGCGACTGGGGCCTCACCGCACGCAGGCTCTTCCCGCGCGGGATCGGCCCCCTCGCCGTCACCTGAGAACGCCGGACCGCCTGTAGCCGCCGCTGAAGCGGCTGATCAGCGCAACGAGCAGCGCCGCGATGATCACGCCGATGATGAACGCCAACCAGCCGCTCGAGATCGCAGCGGCGATGAGCATGGCGACGACGCCGACCGCCATCGTCATGAGGAGCCCGATCGGGTCGTGGCCCGGGTGCAAGAGCCGCCCGAGCGCGCCGACGATCAGCCCCGCGAGGATGAACCAGAGCCAGTGCATGCCCGGTTAACGAACGAGCGTGCGCTTTAGGAACGGGTCAACCCGCGATGCTGCACGTACCGCCGGTACAGATAGAGGAGGAGCGTCGACGCGAGCACCGAGAAGACGAAGCCGGCCGAGCGGTGCCAGAGCAGCCCGGTGACGAGGCCGCCGAGGAACGAGCCGGCGAGGCCGAGCGCCATCGTCATCCAGATGCTCATCGGATCGGGGCCTGGGAGCGCGAGCCGCGCCAGCGCGCCGACGACGAGCCCCCAGATCGCGAGGAAGACGATCAGCGTCAGCATCGGTCGGCCCTAGGCACGCAGCCGCTCGAGCAGACGCAGTCGCGCCGCGTCGTACTCGTCGTCGGTGAGGACGCCCGCATCGTGCAGCTCGGCGAGCCGCCCGAGGAAGTGCGCGGGATTCTCGGTCGGATCCTCCGCCGCGCCCGGCCGCGGCTGCGGCTGCTGCTGCCGTGCATCGGTCGGCGGCGCGAACGGATTGCCGAGCGCGTCCGGGTCGATGCCGGCCCGCTCCAGCCGCTCGCGGTACTCGGGGACGCCCACGCCGCGCTCCGGGAAGCGGTACGCGTCGGGCCCCCAGAGCGGCCGGCGCTGCACGAACCGCCGGTAGAGGCCGACGAGCACGACCGCGGCGATGAAGCCGCCGATCGCCACCCAGGACGGGTCGCGGCTGCCGATCGCGACGACGACCGCGCCGCCGATCGCCGTCCCGGCCAGCCCGACGAGAATCGTCAGCCACAGGGGCATCGGATCCGGCCCCGGGATGGCGAAGCGCGCGAGCATCCCCGTGACCAGGCCGGTGATGAGCGCCGAGACGACGAGGCCCGCCATCCGAGCAGCGTAACGTTGAGCCGATGCCGGGGAGCACGCCGACCGCCCCGTTCTTGCACGGCTTCCGGCTCCGCGACAGGGCGGTCGAGGACTACACGGACGAGCTGCCGTCGCTGCGCGAGGTCGAGCTGGTCGAGCTCGACCCGCAGGTGACGTTCTTCGTCGGCGAGAACGGCAGCGGCAAGTCGACGCTGCTCGAGGCGCTGGCGGCGGCCCTCAAGCTGAATGTCGAGGGCGGCGGCCGGACCTATCAGCTCGCCTTCACGACCCGGAAGTCGCACTCGGAGCTCCACCGCCGGCTCGAGCTCGACTGGGCCGGCCTGCCGCCGCGCAACTCCTTCTTCCTCCGCGCCGAGAGCATGTTCAACTTCGCCACCCACGCCGGCGGCATGCAGGACGTCTTCCACCGGCCGCTCCACGAGCAGTCGCACGGCGAGTCGTTCCTCGACGTCGCCGTCAACCGGCTCGCGCCCAACGGGCTCTACCTCTTCGACGAGCCGGAGGCGGCGCTGTCGCTCCGAGGCCAGCTCGCGCTGATGCAGCGCATGCACGAGCTCCTCGCGCACGACTGCCAGTTCGTCATCGCCACGCACTCGCCGATCCTGCTCGGCTTCCCCGACGCGCGCATCTCCTTCCTCGACGACAACGGGATCCGCGAGATCGGGTACGACGCCGCGCCGCAGGTCGAGCTGACGCGGGCGTTCCTCGACAATCCGGACCGGTTCTTCCGCGAGCTGCTCGCATGATCCGCTCCGTCTCGCTCGACCGCGAGCGGATCGACGCCGGGAGCTACCCGTTCTCGATCCCGGCGATCGGCTCGCTCACGACGCTCGAGCTCCACCCGCAGGTGACGCTCCTCGCCGGCGAGAACGGGAGCGGCAAGTCGACGCTGATCGAGGCAATTGCCGTTGCCGCCGGCTTCAACCCGGAAGGCGGCAGCCGCACCATGCGCTACGTCACACGTCCGTCGCACTCGGACCTCCACGAGCGGCTCCACATCGTCCGGGACGCACGGCCGACGCGCGACGGCTGGTTCCTGCGCGCCGAGAGCTTCTACAACATCGCAACGCACATCGAGCAGCTCGAGGTCAGCGGCTACGGCGACGCCTCGCTCCACGAGCAGTCGCACGGCGAGTCGTTCCTCTCCCTCGTGCTCGAGCGGTTCGGCGACCGCGGCCTCTACATCCTCGACGAGCCAGAGGCAGCGCTGTCCGTGCGCGGCGTGCTCGCACTGATTCGGCGGATGCACGAGCTGGCGGCGCGCGGCTCGCAGTTCCTCGTCTCCACGCACTCGCCGATCCTCCTCGCCTATCCCGGAGCGCGGATCTTCGTCCTCGACGAGCACGGCATCACGGAGACGCCGTACGAGGAGACCGAGGTCGTCGAGCTGACGCGGTCGTTCCTCGCCGACCGCGGCCGTTTCCTGCACTATCTCTTCGCCGACGCGTAGCTACGCGTGCACGTGCTCGCGGACGCGCGGCGCGGCGTGCGTCTCGAGCTCGCCGAGCAGCCGCCAGGTGATGTCGGCGATCTCCTTGACGGCGCGGTCGAACGCCTCGGTGTTCACCGCCGACGGCTTGCGGTAGCCGCTGACCTTGCGCACGAATTGCAGCGCCGCCGCCCGGGCTTCCTCGCGCGACGCGGCCGGCTCGACGTTGTAGAGCGTGTGGATGCTTCTGCACATGCTCCGAGACTAGCGGCCGACGTACTTCCGCTTCAGCCGCGGGTCGTAGCCGGCGAACGGGCCCGTGCCGGGGGCGTGGAAGCTCAGCCTCGGCTGCTCGGCGGGCATGAACCGCGATGCCTCCCGCCAGTCCTGATTCAGCCGTGCCAGCTGCGCCAGCAGCGGCTCGCGGACGCCGGCCGGGGGATCGGCGCCGCCGCGGAGCTCGAACGCGAGCTCGAGCGTCTTGTTCGCCTGCGCGTCCTCCGCCTCGAGCAGCGTGAACGAGGCGACCCGCTCGGACAGCTCCGGCACGGAGAACACCGCCTCCTCGACGTCGGCGACGGGGAGGTTCGCGCCGTAGAACGCGACGGTCGCGTCGGAGCGGCCGAAGTGGAAGAGCAGCGGCAAGTCGATCCAGTCGTCGCTCAGCGAGGCGGGCGTCACCCCCACGGCGTCGAGTGCCCGCCGCACCTCGTCGAAGCGACGCACGCAGCCCACGTCGTGGATGCAGTAGCGCAACTTCGGCGCGGTCGTGTCGAGCCGGCAGATGGTCACGAGCAGCTCGCCGTCGTCGTTCGTCTCGATCAGGTAGTCGAGCGGGTTGTACTGGAAGACCATCGGCGAGCTGCCGTGGTCGGGCAGGCGGAGCGACTCGCGCAGGTCGTCGCGCTCGAGCAATAGCCGGCGGAACGCGATCGTGAAGTCGTTCTCGGTCGCGATGTTGATCTCGAGGTCGGACGCGCCGAACGAGCTGTACACCTCCGTGAAGGAGCGGCGCAGGTAGTCGCGCAGCGCCTCGCTCATCCCCTCGCCGCCGACGGCCGCCGTGCAGTCGTACGCGCTCCAGTCGACGGCCGCGCTGTCGACGAGCGTCTTCAGGAACGGCGGGTAGCCGCAGATCAAGTAGCGGTAACGCGGGCCGAACAGGCGCAGCGTGTTCTCGATCTTCGCGACGTCCGGGCCGGTCGACTTCAGGACCGCGACGTCGACGATCGACATCGAGAGATTCATGCCGGTCGCCCACGGGCCGAGCGCGAACGCGTTGATCACGAAGTACGGGGTGTCGCCGAGCAGCCGGTGAACGCCGAGATGCAGGAGCTTGCGCGTGTCCTGCCGCTCCTCCGGCCCGCGCACCCAGTTACTCGGCTCGCCGCTCGTCCCCGACGACTCGTCGATGACGACGCCGCGCTCGGGCAGCCGGCCGCCGACGCAGCGCGCTTCGACGGGAAAGCGGCGGACGTAGTTCTCCTTCGTCGTCACGGGCACGCGGGAGAAGTCGGGCCTCCAGCGCCGGACGGTCACCTCACCGCGGTGCTCGTGCACGAGCTCGCGGTACGCCGGCACCTCCTCGACTGCACGCTCGAACGCGAGCCAAGCGCGCCATTCGCCGATCCGCCAGAGGATGTCGGCGCGGCCCGGCCGCAGGAGCTTCGCGGCGAGCCACGGCGAGCCGACGATCAGCCGGCGCACGGAACGCGTCGCGTACAGCAGCGCGAAGATCAACGTGCGCTGCAGGCGTCTCATCGCAGCACCTCGCCGACGGGCAGGCGGGCGCTCGCCGGCGGCTCGGCGCTGTAGCCGAGGCGCAGCAGGAGCCAGACCGGGTCGTCGGCGCGCTCGATCCGCTCGTCGAGGCGCGCGTGCGCCGTCGGGTTCGTGATCACGGAGCCGAACGGCTGCAGCACGAGCCCGTGCGACGTCGCGGCGAGCCAGAAGCGAAGGAGCATTCGCCCCGCGTCGAACCACTCGTGCGGCGTCGTCCACGGGCCCGCGATCCAGCCCACGGTCGCCGTGCCGCGCACCTGCCGCAGGTAGAGGCGGCGCAGGAGCGGCTCGACGGGCCGGATCGCGCCGTGATGGTCGAAGAACGCCCGGATCAGCCAGCCCGGGAAGCCCATGCAGCGCGGCGAGAAGCCGTCCGCCTTCGCCCGAGCCTCGCGTTCGCTCGTGCGCGTCCAGTGCCGGATCTCGGCGCGACGCTCGTCCTCCGCGAGGTCGTAGAAGAGCGTCGCGGCGTTCAGGCCCACGACCCAGCGCACGAACGCAGGATCACTCGACGCCTGGAACCGGTGGCCGAAGCCCGCGGCGATCCGCGCGAGCTCGTCGAGCGCCGCCGTCGGCGCCGGCCGGCCGTCGTAGGCGAGCCGCGAGGTTCGGCGACGCAGGAGAAGCGGGAGCTCGTCGGCGCGGCGCTCGCCGTCGACGAGCTCGAGCCGCGCGACGAGCGCGTCCGGCCCGGCCGGGCCGACAAAGGTGTGGCGCAGGTCGTGCCCGCGCGCCGCCGCGGCGATCCGCAGCGCCTCGACGAAGATGCCGATCGCGCCGGTCAGGAAGCGGTAGTCGGGATCTTCGACGGGCAGCAGCCGCTCGACGCGCGAGGTGACCCGGGCGCGGCGGTCGTCTTCGACCTCGACGAGCCACGCCTGCGTGTTGTGCGGCGACGGCGCCCGGCGTGCGTCCTCGACGAGGTCGCTCCACATGCACTCGTGCATATAGCACAATTGCTATGTCTGTCAAGCGGGCGCGAGCGCCTGCAGCTCGCGCCGCAGATCCTTGATCTCGTCCCGCAGCTTCGCCGCGTACTCGAACCGCAGCTCCTCCGCGGCGACGTACATCTCCTCCTCGAGCGTGACGACGAGCTTCTCCAGCTCCTCGCGCGACATCCCTTCGACCTTCGACTGGCCGCGGCGCCGGCGCGCCGGCACGTGCGGCGCCTCGAGCGCGAGGAACTCCGCGATGTCGGAGACGCCCTTCGAGATCGACGCCGGCGTGATCCCGTGCTCCTCGTTGTACGCGATCTGGATCGCGCGGCGCCGGTTCGTCTCGTCGAGCGCATCCTTGATCGCCTCGGTCTGCTTGTCCGCGTACATCAGCACCCTGCCGTTCACGTTCCGCGCGGCGCGGCCGATCGTCTGGATCAGCGACGTGCGGCCGCGGAGGAAGCCCTCCTTGTCGGCGTCGAGGATCGCGACGAGGGACACCTCCGGCAGGTCGAGCCCCTCGCGCAGGAGGTTGACGCCGACGAGCACGTCGTACTCCCCGAGTCGCAGCTCGCGGATGATCTGGATCCGCTCGAGCGTGTCGATCTCCGAGTGCAGGTAGCGCGCCTTGACCCCCGACTCGAGCAGGTAGTCGGTCAAGTCCTCGGCCATCTTCTTCGTCAGCGTCGTGACGAGCGTGCGCTCGCCGGCCTGCTCGCGCTTGCGGATCTCGCCGAGCAGGTCGTCGATCTGGTTCTTCGTCGGCCGTAGATCGACCTCGGGGTCGACGAGGCCGGTCGGCCGGATCAGCTGCTCGGCGACGCGGCTCGAGTGGCGCAGCTCGTACGGGCCCGGAGTCGCCGAGACGAACACCATCTGCGGCACCTTGCCGAGGAACTCGTCGAAGCGGAGCGGGCGGTTGTCGAGCGCGCTCGGCAGCCGGAACCCGAACTCGACGAGCGTCTGCTTCCGCGACCGGTCGCCCTCGTACATGCCGCCGATCTGCGGCACGGTCTGGTGCGACTCGTCGATGAAGACGACGAAGTCCTTGGGGAAGTAGTCGAGCAGCGTGTGCGGCGCGCTGCCGGGCGGCCGGCCGTCGAGGATGCGCGAGTAGTTCTCGATGCCGTTGCAGAAGCCGAGCTCGCGCATCATCTCCATGTCGTACTCGGTGCGCTGACGGATGCGGTGCGCCTCGAGCATCTTTCCCTCGGCCTCGAACTGCTTGACCTGCTCCTCGAGCTCGTGGCGGATCTCGTCGATCGCGCGCTCGATCGTCGGCTTCGACGTCACGTACTGCGTCGCCGGGAAGACCGTGATTTGGTCGTACTTCGACAGCACCTCACCCGTCAGCGGGTCGAAATGCGTGATCGCCTCGACCTCGTCGCCGAAGAACGAGATGCGGTACGCCGTCTCGCTGTACGCGGGCTGCACCTCGACGACGTCGCCCTTGACGCGGAACCGGCCGCGGCCGAGCAGCGTGTCGTTGCGGACGTACTGGATGTCGATCAGCTTGCGGAGCATCAGGTCGCGGTCGTGCTCCGTCCCGACCTCGAGGTATACGACGCGCTCCTTGTACTCCTCCGGCGAGCCGAGGCCGTAGATGCACGACACGGACGCGACGACGATCACGTCGCGCCGCGAGAGCAGGTTCGACGACGCGCTGTGGCGCAGACGGTCGATGTCGTCGTTGCGCGAGGAGTCCTTCTCGATGTAGAGGTCGGCCTGCGGGACGTACGCCTCGGGCTGGTAGTAGTCGTAGTACGAGACGAAGTACTCGACCGCGTTGCCCGGGAAGAACTCGCGGAACTCGTTGCAGAGCTGCGCGGCGAGCGTCTTGTTGTGGGCGATCACGAGCGCCGGGCGGCCGACCTTCTCGATCGCCCACGCCATCGTGGCCGTCTTGCCCGTGCCGGTCGCGCCGATCAGCGTCTGGAACCGCTCGCCCTGGTCGAGCCCCTCCGCGAGCAGCTCGATCGCGCGCGGCTGGTCGCCGGTCGGGCGATACGCATCGGATGTTTTCAGCGTCGGCACACGAGACAGGGTATCCGGGATGGCAACGCAGACCCGGGCACCGCACAGCGCCTACGCCGCGATCATGGGCACGTTTCTCGCCGGCCTCGCCGGAGCGGGGCTGCTCGCGCGGCTGCTCGGCCGCGATCCCGAGGAGCACCGGCCGATCGATCTCGCGATGCTCGGTCTCGCGACGTTCAAGGGGGCGCGCACGCTCGCGCGCGACGAGGTGACGAGCTTCCTCCGCGACCCGTTCGTGGTCGGGGAGGCGCACGAGGGCGGCGAGGACCCGGTCGAGACGGGGGACCTCCGCCAGGCGATCGGCGAGCTCGTGACGTGCACGCGCTGCATCGGGACCTGGGTCGCGGCGGGACTCACGGCGACGCAGGTCGTCGCGCCGCGCTTCGGCCGCCTCGTGACATGGACGCTCGCCGCCGCCGGCGCGAACGACTTCCTCCAGGCCGGGTTCGCCGCGCTCGCGAACAAGAGCAACGAGCTCGAGCAGCGCGCTACTTGAGGCCTGCGAGCACCGCGACCGCCTGCGCACGCAGCTCCGGCGTCGTGCCGCACACGCCGCAGTCGAACGTGCTCACACCGCCGCCCGCGTCGCCGACGACGATGTGACGCGAGTCGGGTGCCCAGGTGGCGGCGAGGAGCTGCCCCTTGGCACCGTGCAGCTGGTAGACGAGCTTCCCGGTGCGCGCCTGCCAGACGCCGGCCGCCGTCGGGCCGGCGCTGACGATCCAGCGACCGTCCGGGCTGAACGACGCCTGGCTCACCGTCGACACGTGGAAGCCGAGCCGGTGGAGCTGATGTCCGTTTTTCGCGAGCCAGAGGCGGACGTCCCCGTCGATGCCTGCGGTGACGAAACGTGTTCCGTCGGGAGAGAACGCGACCGTCGTGATGCCGAGCGGATGCCCGCCGACGATGTACCGGAGCTTCGCAGTCGGGACGTTCCAGACGGACGTCTGCGGGTCGGCCCCGCCGCTCGCGAGCAGCGTCCCGCTGTGGTCGAACGACAATGTGTTCACGCTCCCGGCCCCCGCGTGCACGACTGCGAGCTGATGCCCGTCGGCGCGCCAGAGGTGGATCGTGCCGTCGCCGGCGCCGGTCGCGATCGTCCCGTCGGCCGAGACCGCGGCGGCGGTGATCGGCGAGCCTTGCTGCTCCGCCCAACGGAGCGCGCCGCCGGTCGTCCAGGCCTTGAGCGCGCCGTCGGCGCCGGCCGTGAGGACCCCGCCCGCCACGGGCACCGCGACCGTGACGGCCCCGCCGTGCCGGTACGTCTGCAGGAGCGTTCCGTCGGATGCGCGCCACAGCTTCGCCGTCCCGTCGTCGCCGGCCGTGAGCACGTCGGCGCCGTGATCGACGAACCTCGCGCGGACGACCTTGCCGCCGTGCTGGAGCGTCACGGACGCCGCTCCGTGCCAGAGCTTCGCGGTCCCGTCGCCCGCCGCGCTCAGCAACGTCTTTCCGTCCGGGCTGTACGAGACGCCGGTGACCGCCGCGGCCTGTTGCCCGATGATCGTCAGTTGCGGCAGATGCGCGTCCCAGAGCCGTGCCGTTCCGTCCGTGCTCCACGTGAGCAGCTGCGAGCTCGTCCGGTCGAACGCCGCGCCCGTCACGGAGTCGGTGTGGCCCGCCAGGACGACCGGGACCGAACCAAGCGGCGGGAACCACAGGCGCGCAGTCGCATCGGCGCTCGCGGTGACGATCGTCCGGTCGTCCGGGCTCGCTGCAACCGCGGTGACCTTCTGCTCGTGCTGCCCGATCATCGTGAACAGCTCGTCGCCGGTCGCGGGATCCCACACGCGCGCCGAGCTGTCGATGCTCGACGTGATCACGCGCCCGTCCGGCGCGAACGACACGTCTGTGATCGCCGCCGAGTGGCCGGTCAACGTATTCAGGAGCGTCCAGCTGCGCGTGTCCCACACGAAGCCGTTCCGGCGGCCCGTCGTGACGAGATACGCGCCGTTGGGCGAGAAGGCGAGGCTCGTCACCTCGCCGGGCGGCGACACGATGCCGACCTGCGTGCCGCTCGCGATGTCGTAGATGCGCGCGGCCGCGACGCCGCGCGACAGCACCGCGACGAGCGAGTTGTCCGGCGAAACGGCGACTTGCGCCGCCGACGCAGGCCCGGCCATCGCGTGCAGGAGGGTTCCGCTCGCGACGTCCCAGACGCGCGTCTGCTGGTCGGAGCTTCCCGTGACGAGGTACTGCCCGGCGAACGCCTCGTCGAGCACGGTTCCGCCGTGATCGAGCGTCTGCGTCACCTTCCCTGCTCCGACGTCGTACAGGAGCAGCCCGTGGCGGGCGGTGCCGACGGCAAGCATCGCGTCGTCGGGGTTGAAGCGAACGACGGTTGCCGCACCGCCTGCGTCGAACGAATGGATCAGCGCATGCGTGCGCGTCGAATACAGCCGCACGAGGCCGCGCTGCGCGCCGAGCGCGACGAAGCGTCCGTCATGGCTGAACGTCGCCGAGTTCGCTGCCCCGCCGCCGCCGGCGAAGACCGCGCGAATGCGCGCGGCGAGCAGGCTGTCGCGGAGCGCGTCCTCGACGGCGTCCTCCTTTGGGCCGAGCCTCGACGCGGCGACCGCGGCCTGCAGGCTCAGCGCCGGGTCGACCGTCAGGTCGGCCTTGGCGGTGGCGACGTCCCGCCCGATGCGCGCGATCAGTGCCTGCTTGGTCGCGTTGTTTCTCTGCACGATCGCGAACCGCTTGGCCCGCTCGGCCCGGAGCTTCTGCGACTTTGCCACCGCCGCGTTGTGGTCGGCCGTCGCCTTCTCCTTCCGCGCAGCCGCGGCGTTCGCACGAGCCGTGTTCTCGTTGCGCTTCGCTCGCGCGGCGTTCAGCCGTGATTGCTCGGCGTTCCGCTTCGCCCTCGCCGCGGCCGTGTCAGCCCGCTCCTTCTCTACGACTGCCGTCTGCTTCGCCGCGTCGGCCGCCTTCTTTTGCGCGCGTGCGATGTGCTCCTGCTTGATCGCGGCGGCGCGCTGTGCAAGCGCGACCCGCTTCTGCTTCGACGCCTCGCTCCGCTGCGAGAACGCAAAGAAGGCCAGCGCGATCATCGCTGCCGCGAGTGCAAGCGACACGCCGGCGAGGACCGCGAGCCGGCGGTGGCGGCGGTGCGCCGCGGCGAGCGCCGCACGCGCCTCGCGCTCGCGCCGCCACGCGAGCAGCGGCTCGGCGAGGACGTCGTGGAAGATCTCGTAGCGGCCGCCGTCGCCGGCGCGAAGCACCCGCTGCGCCGCGAGCCGTTCGAGCACGCCCTGCAGCACCACGGGCGACTCGTTCGTGTAGCCGACGAGGTCGTCGAGCGTGTGCGCGATCTTCGTCCGCGAAGGCGTCACGAGGAAGCGGAGCGCGTTCGTGGCGATGTCCGCGTCTCGCGGCGGCAGCGCCGACAACGCGCGCTCGAGATGGGCGCCGACGATCGCCTGCGCTCCACCGAGCCGCTCGAGGGCCGAGCGCCGGAGGACGTGCGACCCGGACTCCTGCTCCTCGTCCCAGACACGCTCGAGCACGAGCTGGAGGTACGGGGCCTCGACCTGATCCGGACCGGTCGCCACCTGGTCGAGGACCTCGTCGACGAGCGCCGTCTCGATGCCGACGCGCGCGCCCTCGTCGACGGCGGCGTTCCAGCGGTCGAGCGGTCCGACGATCGCGGCGCGGGCCGCGGACCGGTCGAGATGGTCGAGTCGGAGCCGATTCGCGAAGACGTTCGGCAGGTCGGCCTGGAACGCGTCGAGATGTGCGAGCTGATCCTCGCGCAGGGCGATCAGCACGTGCGCGGGCGAGACGGCGAGCGCCTCGGCGAAGCCGTCGCCCGCGTCGTGGTAGAGGAAGTACTCCTCGAACTGATCGAGGATGAGGAAGTCCACGTCCGGAACCTCGACCTCCCCGGTCCAGTCGTCGACCACCGTGACCGACGCCCCCGGCTCGAGCTCACGCAGCCGGCGCACGACGGCAGCGCCGAGGACCGAGCTCTTGCCGACGCCGCTCGGCCCGTAGAGCACGGTCAGCTTCGAGGCGAGCAGGTTCGAGACGATGATCTCGGTCTCGCGCTCGCGCCCGAAGAAGAGGAGCGCGTCGAGCTCGGAGTCCTCGAACGGCGCGAGGCCCTTGTACGGGGACGAGAGCTCGGTCGCGGTCGCGCTCATGCCGCCGGCACCTCTTCCTCGACGCCCAGATAGCGCGCGAGCGCCGCGCCGTAGTCCGGCAGCGGCAGCTCGAGCAGGTCGATGTCGCGGGCGCGCCAGAACGACCGCTCGAGCGGGTGCGCCTCCGGCACGACGGCCCACGAGCGGAAGGACGGTGCCTCGCCGCCCCACATCCGATCGAGCACGAGGCGGAGGCTCCATTCGCGCATGCCGTAGCCGAGGAACAGGAAGTGGCTGCGCCGCAGCTTCGCCGCGAGCGCGACCGGGATCGCGCTCGCCACGTCCCCGTGCGCGAGGTAGCCGATGTAGTCGTCCTCGGTGACGACCACCTCGTCCTCCGCCTCGAGACCGCCGTGCAGCTTGAGCACGACCGTCCGCTCCGTCAGCGACAGCTCGGTTGCGTAGGTGTTCGGCACGTCGATCACCGTCGTCGAGCCGTCGGGCGCGCGATGGCAGAAGCGGCCGCGGTCGCGGCCGCCGGCGATGTAGGCGACGACATCGAACTGCTCGCCCGCCTCGAGCAGCGCCTCTTCGAGCGCGAGGTCGTAGCTCGTCGTCACGAGCAGCTGGTGCGGCAGCCCGCGCTCGCGGAGTAGCCGCGGCAGCGCCGCGAAGCAGCGGTGGAGGGCCGTCGGCCCGGCCGTTGCGTCCAGCAGTGTCCGCAGCTCCTCGTGGAGCGGGCCCGAGCCTTTCGTCAAGGCGACGAACTGCGCGACGCGCGCGAGATCGTGCGCACCGTCCGGATATGCGAACCGCGTGGCGAGCTGCTCTCCGAGGAAGCTCGTGTCGGCGCCGAGCACCGGCACGAGGCGAGCTGCGAGCACCGCGGCGGCGACCTCCTCGAAGTGCACCTCGTCCGCCTCGACCTGCGCCGTGCGCGGTCGCGGCACCTCGTGGCGGAGGATCTTCCGGTGCAGCTCCTGGAGCTGCGGGCTCGGCTCGAGGCCGAGCTCGTCGAGCGCCTGCCGCAGGTCGTGGTAGACGCGGAGCGCGTCGTCCTGGCGGCCCGCGTGGTAGTGCGCGAGCATCAGCTGCGCGCGCAGCCGCTCCCGGAGCGGGTGCGCCGTGACGAGCGCGACGAGCTCGGGGACGACCTCGCCGAAGCGCTCGCACGCGAGCTCGGCGTCGAGGCGTTCCTCGATCGTCGTCATGCGCAGCTCGTCGAGCCGGCGGATCTCGGCCTCGACGGCCGGTTCGAAGCCGGCGTCGGACAGCGGGTCGCCGCGCCAGAGCTCGAGTGCCTCGCGGAGCTTCGCGGCGCGCTCCTCCGGCTCGAGCGCCCGCGCCTCGGCGACGAGGCGCTCGAAGCGCGCCAGGTCGAGCTGCTCGTCGTCGAGGACGAGCATGTAGCCGGGCTCCCGCCTGACGACGGCGTCCTGACCGAGGAGCCTCCGGAAGCTCGAGATGAAGTTTTGAAGCGACGGCACCGCCGCCGGCGGCGGCTCCTCGCCCCACACGGCGTCGATCAGGAAGTCCTTCGAGACGACGTGGTTCGCCCGCAGCAGCAGCAGCGCGAGCACCGCGCGCTGCTTCTGCCCGCCGAGCGCGAGCGGCTCGCCGTCGTCGCCGACGGCCTCGAGCGGCCCTAGCAGCCGAAACCCTGCCATGCCCCCGTTGTAACTCGTCCGGCGGTCGAATGCGAGGGCCGCGCTGCCTGCGGTTAGCGCGCGGTGAGGCCGGGGTGAGGGGCGGGTTTGGGCGTCGCCGGACGGTCGGCGCATGACCAGCGCAGCCCACATCCGCACGAGCCTCGCGCTCCTCGCCCTCGCCGTCCCGAGCGTCGCCTGCCTCGCCGGCACGCCGTCGACCGGCCGGGCCGCCGACACCCGTCTCCCGCTGCCCCCCTCGGTGCGGGTCGAGCACCTGACCTACCGCGCCGCCGGCGGCCGCATCAGCCACGCCACCGTCCTCCTCCCCGGGTCCTACGACCCGCGGCGCGGCCCCGCCCTGCCGCTCGTCATCGCGCCGCACGGGCGCGGCGTCGACGGCGACGGCAACGCCCGGCTCTGGGGCGACCTCCCGGGCGTCGGCGGCTTCGCCGTGGTGAACCCGGACGGCAGCGGCCGGCACCTCAGCGGCCGCTTCGCCTGGGGCGCTCCGGGGGACATCGCCGACCTCGCCCGGATGCCGCAGCTCGTCGAGCGGTCGCTCGGCGTCCGGATCGACCGTCGCCGCGTGTACGCGGTCGGCGGGTCGATGGGCGCGCAGGAGACGCTGCTCCTCGTCGCCCGCTATCCGAGGCTTCTCGCAGGCGCGGTCGCGGTCGACGCGGCCACCGACTTCGGCCGCCAGTACCGCAACTTCGCCCAGCTCCACTGCCGCAGCGCGAGCTGCCGGCGCAACTGGGGCGGCGACCTCGGCCAGACGCTGCAGCGGCTCGCGCGGCGGGAGGTCGGCGGCACGCCCGAGACGGCCCGCGCCGCCTTCGCCCGGCGCAGCCCGCTCACCTACGCGGCGCGGATCGCAGCCTCCGGCGTCCCGATCCAGGTCTGGTGGAGCCGCACCGACCGCGTGATCCGGCAGTCGTGGCTCCAGTCCGGCCGGCTCGTCGCCCAGCTCCGCCGGCTCCACCCGCGCGCCCGGCTGACGGTCGTCTGCGGCCGTTGGCGGCACACGCACGTCCTGCGCTACGACCGCGAGCTGCCGCAGATGCTCGCCGGCCTCGGCCTCCTCGGTTGAGCCGTTAGCGGGCGGTGAGACGCGGGTGAGGGGCTGATTTGGGCCTCCCCGGACGGTCGGGGCATGACCACCTCAGCCCCCACCCGCAGCAGCTTCGCGCTCGTCGTCCTCGTCGTCGCCGCCGCCTTCTCGGCGCCCGCGCAGGCCGCCTACCACTGGCCGGTGAAGCCCTTCGACCGCGAGCATCCGATCCGCGGCAGCTTCGGCGACCCGCGGACGCTCTTCTTCGGACCGCCGACCCGGGACACGCTGCTCCACGGCGAAGGCGACTTCCAGTTCCACTTCGGCGTCGACATCTCGGCGCCGAACGGCACACCCGTCTATCCGGTCCAGTCCGGCGTCGTGACCCGCGTCACGGACGAGGAGATCGACGTCGCCGGCGCCGGCGGGCTCGCCTTCGAGTACTGGCACCTTCGCGCGGCCGTCCGCAGCGGCGACCGCGTCACCGCGTACGCCACCGTGCTCGGCCGGATCATGAAGCCGTGCGGCCACGTCCACCTGACGGAGCTCGACCACGGCGTGATCGTCAACCCGCTCCAGCCCGGCCACCTCACCCCGTACACCGACCGGACCGCCCCCACCGTCACCGCGATCGACGTCCACCGCGACGGCGCCACCGTCGACCTCGAGGCGACCGCGCAGGACATGCCGAGCACCCGGGTCCGCGGCGCGTGGCACGACCTGCCCGTCACGCCGGCGCTGCTCGAGTGGCGGCTCGTCGACGCCGCGGGCCGGGCCGTCGTGCCGACTCGCGTCGTCTACGACGTCCGCGAGCACCTGCCGGCGCAGAGCACGTTCTGGTCGGTCTACGCTCGTGGCACGCACCAGAACATGACGACGTTCACGCACTTCTACGCGTACCGTCAGCCGGGTGTCTACCTCTTCCGCCTGGGCGAGGTGACGCTCCGCCCCGGGACGTACCGGGTGATCGTGACCGCGGTCGACATCCGCGGCAACCACGGCTCGCGCGAACAGCGTCTGGTCGTGAACTAACAGGGAGCGACGCGCGGGCGTCAAATCAACCTCGGGATGCGTCGTCTCGTGCTTGTCATCGTGGTTGCGCTCGCGTGCGCCGGCACGGCCTCGGCATATCCGTGGCCGCTCAAGCCGTTCGACAGACAGCACCCGATCCGCGGCTTCTTCGGCGACCCGCGCACGGTCTACGAGAACGGCATCCTCGCCGGCGCCTTCGACGGCCCGTCCTCCATCTCGTTCCACCAAGGCGTCGACATCGCGGCACCGAACGGCACGCCCGTCTATCCCGTGGAGGACGGAATCGTCCACTACGTCGGCGCCGCGACGATCAACCTCATCACCGACCACGAGGTGACGTTCCAGTACTTCCACATCACGCCCGTCGCCGGCGAGGGTGAGCGTGCGATTGCGAAGGAGACGGTGCTCGGGTACGTCCAGCCGCCGTACGGGCACGTGCACATCACCGAGATCGACGGCAGCCACGCAGTGAACCCGCTGCAGCAGGGGCACCTGACGCCGTACCGCGACCGCACCATCCCGCGCGTGCGCGGCATCGTCGTCCGCAACCTCGCCGGCGACGCGCAGGCAGCGGTCGGGCTCTGCGGGCGCGTCGAGCTCGACGTCGACGCGTACGACCCGCAGCCGGTGCCCGTGCCCGGCGCCTATCGCGGCCTGCCGGTCGCGCCCGCGCTCGTGCAGTGGTGGATGACGCGCGTCGGCGGCAAGACGGTCGTGCCCCGCACGACGACCGCGGACTTCCGCCGGAGGTTGCCGAGAAACCGTCGGTTTTTCGCGATCTACGCGAAGGGGACGTACGAGAACAGCCCACGGTTCGGCGCACAGCAGTACACCGGGATGCCGGGCCGCTACCTCTTCCTCCTCGCCGGGGGCTTCGACACGACGAAGCTGCCGAACGGGACCTACGTCGTCTCCGTTCGCGTCGCGGACGTCCGCGGCAACCACTCCACGCGCACCGAACGGATCTCGATCCTCAACGCGAAGAGCGGCGCCTGCCCTGTCTCGCGGCCCCGGTCAGCCGGACAGCCCTAGCTCCTTCCCGTACGCGCGGCGGTAGATGTCCTTGAGCCGCTCGACGCGGTTCACGTAGGCGCGCGTCTCCGCGAACTGCACGCCTTCGTCCGCGGCGAGCCAGCGGTCGACGTTCTGCTGGCCGGCGTTGTACGCGGCGAGCGCGAGCCGCTCGTCGTGGTACTTCTGCATCAGGTGGTGGAGGTACCACGCGCCGTAGCGGACGTTGATCTCCGGGTTCTCGAGGTCGGAGACGACGAACTTCGAGCCGCCCGTGTACCTCGCGATTCCCTTCGCGGTCGCGGGCTGCAGCTGCATCAGTCCGACTGCGCCGGCGCTCGACTGCGCGGTCGCGTTGAACTTCGACTCCTGCTCGATCACCGCCGCGAGCAGCGCCGGGTCGAGGTCGTAGTTCGCCGCGTGGACGCGCACGATCTCCGCGTAGCGGAGCGGATACCAGAGCCGCGCGTACCACGGCGGCTCGGTGCGCTGGAGATAGACGACTGCTCCGGCCGCGACGACGACCAGCGCGACGAGGACTGTCAGCCGGCGGAGGACGATAGGAGGTTCTCTACCACGCCTGCGACGAAGCCGTCGAGCGCCTCGAGCGACCCGTCGTTCACGTACGAAAAATCCGCTCGTTGCAGCTTTTCTTCGTCTGGGATCAAGCGGCCTTGCCGGTCGTCGACCGCTGCGCGGCGCGCCGCGCGCGCGGCCGGCGGCGCCGTGACGACGACGACCTTGTCGAATCGCGTCTCCCCGCCCGTCTCGTAGAGGAGCGGCACCTCGACGACCGCGAGCGGCGCGTCGACGTGCGCGAGCCACTCGTCGATCGCGGCGCGCGTCTTCGGATGGAGCAGTTGCTCGAGCCACGTGAGCTCATCGCGGTCGTGGAAGACGATCTCGCCGATCCGCGGGCGGTTCCCGACGGCGGCGTCGCCCCAGCGCGCGCGGATCGCGTCGCGCACGTCGCCGTCGTGGGCGAGCAGGTCGTGCACGACGTCGTCGCTCGACGCCGTCGCGGCACCGTGCCGTGCGAACGCGGCGAGCGCCTCGCTCTTCCCGGCCGCGATCCCCCCGGTGATCGCGACCCTGACGGGCGGCATTGCTACTCCTCGTCGGGAGCGGGTGCGGCGTCGTCCGGGCCCTCGGCGGGCTCGTCCGTCGTCGGCACCTCGACCGCCGCCGAGCTCTCCGGATCCGGCAGCGTCTCGTCGGAGAACACGTCCTCCGAGAGATCGAGTGCGGGCGGCGGAGCGTCCTCGCCCGGCGCCGGCTGGACGGGCATGCCGTCCTCGACGCGCTTGAGCGAGAGCGAGAGGCGGCGCCGCTCGGCGTCGACCTCGAGGATGCGCACGTTGACCGTGTCGGCCTGCGAGACGACCTCGCGCGGATTCTCGACGTGGTGCTGGGCGAGCTCCGAGATATGCACGAGCCCTTCGACACCCGGGAGGATCTCGACGAATGCGCCGAACGTGACGACCTTCGTCACCTTGCCCTGCACGACGTCGCCCTCCGAGTAGCTCTCGAGCACCTGCTGCCACGGATCCGTCTGCGTCTGCTTCAGGCCGAGCGAGATGCGCTGGCGGTCGCGGTCGATGTCGAGCACCTTGACGTTCACCTTCTGCCCGATCTCGAGGACCTCGGACGGATGGTTGACGTGCGACCACGACAGCTCCGAGATGTGGATGAGGCCGTCCATCCCGTCGAGGTCGACGAACGCGCCGAAGTCGACGATGTTCGAGATCGTCCCTTCGACGACGTCGCCCGGGCTGAGCCGGTCGAGGATCTGCTGGCGCTGCTCCTTGCGCTCGTCCTCGAGGACGGCGCGGCGCGACAGCACGACGTTGTTGCGCGAGCGGTTGAGCTCGATCACCTTGCAGCGCAGCTCCTGCCCGAGGTACTCGTCGAGGTCCTGCACGCGGCGGATGTCGACGAGCGACGCCGGCAGGAACCCGCGCACGCCGAGGTCGAGGATGAGACCGCCCTTGACGACCTCGATGACGCGGCCGTTGACCGGCTCGCTCTGCTCGTACGCCCCCTCGATCGCCTTCCAGGCGATCTCGAACCGGGCGCGCTTCTTCGAGAGGATCAACCGACCCTCGGCGTCCTCCTTCGTCATCACGAGCGCGTCGATCTCGTCGCCCAGGGTGACCTCGTCCTGCGGGTTCACGGAGCGGCGAATCGACAGCTCGGAGACGGGGATGACCCCTTCCGACTTGTAACCGATGTCGACGAGCACCTCGTCCTTGTCCACCCGGACGACGGTGCCGTGCACGACCTCGCCCTCGTTGATCGTCGGGAAGGTCGACTCGTAGTCGGGAATCAGCTCGCCGTCAGGACCTTCTGTCCAGACGCCCTCCTCGAGCCGGGGATCGTTGATTGTCTCGTTGGTCATATGAGCGGGTGAGTATAGCCCTGGGGATTCAGACGCCTTTGAGGATGAGGGGTTAGAAGCAATAGGCGCGGGGCACCGACTCGGATTGGGCACAATCCGCCCCGTTTGGTCGGGCAGGCGACACGAATGGCGTGGTCCGCAGGCGCGTACGGCGTCACCGCCGTCCGGATCGCGCGCCGCGGCCGCGGCGCACGGCGCCGGGCGGGAGAGGAGCGGCTCACGTTCGTGGTCGGGGCGCCGCGCTCCGGGACGACGTTCACCGCGGGGTCGCTCGCGGCGCAGCCGGGCTGGGTCGACCTCGGCGAGGTGCCGCTGTTGAAGGCGGCGATCCCGGAGCTCGTCGGCCGGCCCGCCGCGGAGCAGAGCGGCCGGGTGCGGCGGATCATCCAGCGCGTCCGGACGCTCGGGCTCGCCCGCGGCCTGCGCGGCGTCGAGCAGACGCCCGAGACGGCGTTCGTCCTCGCCGCCGCGCTGCAGGCATTCCCCCAGGCGCAGGCGGTGCACGTCGTTCGCGACGGCCGCGACGTCGTCTGCTCGCTGCTCGAGCGCGGTTGGTTCCGCGCCGACCGCGGCGGCTTCGACGACGCGCGCGGCGCCTACGGGCCGCATCCGCGATTCTGGGTCGAGCCGGAGCGGACGGACGAGTTCTCGCGCGTCTCGGAGGCGCGACGAGCCGCGTGGGCATGGCGACGCTACGTGAGCGCAGTGCGCGGCGTGCGCGAGCGGGTCGTCGACCTTCGGTACGAGTCGCTCGTCACGCAGCCCGACACCGAGGCCCAGCGGCTCTCCGCCTCGCTCGGCGGAGACGCCGACGCGCTCGCTGCGGCATTCGGCCGCGCGCACGACACGTCGCTCGGCCGGTGGCGCACCGATCTGACGAGCGAGCAGGTCCGCGACGTCGTGGACGAGGCGGGCGAGCTGCTCGCCGAGCTCGGCTACGCGTGAGTGCGTGAGACGAGGACGGCGCGCTGTCCTTGTGGTCGAGACCGCCCGGTCCTCGGCGCGGCCCTCGGCGCGGCACGGCGCCCCGTCGATCATGCGCGTCGCGTCTCGACGGTGACGACGTCGCGGGCGCGGTTGCCGTGCTCGACGCCGCCGCGATCATCGAGTGGAGCATGCCCGATACGCTGGCTCGATGAACGAGCGGTATCCGATCGGGGAGACGGAGTCGATCGCCGTCGCCGTGCTCCGGCACGAGGCGCGGGATCCCGGCTATCCGCAGTGGTCGGTGGCGCTCACGACGAGCGGCGGCGAGGCGACCGTGCACGTGCCCGGGCACTACCCCGGCGTGCTGGCGCTGCGGCTGCGCCAGGCCGACGACCGCTTCGCACCGGGCGCGAAGCTCCCGGCAGGGCGGGACGAGTTCCTCGACCTGACGGCGCTCGTCCGCGGCGGCGAAGAGACGCTCGCGCTCTCCTCCACCCCGCGCTCGCCGGTGCGCGTGTCGATCGAGGTGCCGCGCGACGAGCTGCAATCGCTCGCCGACGTGCTCAGCGAGGCGCAGGCCTTGATCGAGGAGCTGCGCCAAGGGCTCGGGCTCGTGCCCGACGTCATTCCCGACGAGGTGTGACGCCCACCACCCTCGGCAGCGCGGTGTGCTGGGGGCTCGTCGTCGCGGTCTGGATCGTCGGGGCCGTCCACACACTGCGCAAGGGGCCGCCGCGCCCGGCACCCGGCGGCGATCGTCGTCGTCGCGCTCGCCGTGACGGCCGCGCACGCGCCGCTGCACGACCTGACAGTGCGCCTCGAGTGGCTGCGCGCGGTCGGGCTTGCGATCCTCGCCGTGTCGACGGCGTTCACGATCTGGGCGCGGCTCGCGCTGGGGACGATGTGGACCTTCGACCCCGTCCTGCTCGGCGGCACGCTCCTCGACGGTGTGGGCCGGTGGATCGTGCTCGTGCCCGTCGGTCTCGTCGTGCTCGGGATCAAGCTGCGGCAGGAGGAACGGCTGATGCTCGCGACGTTCCCGGTCGACTACCCGGCGTATCGGCGGCGGGTGCCCGCGCTGCTGCCTCGGCCACGCAGGCGTCGTGCGACGAGCGCGCGACCTTCTCCGAGCGGATGACGTGGCCGCCGAGCGTGACGGTAGTCAGCTGCCCGTGCCCGAGTGCGGGTGTGACGACGATGCCGTCCGCGTGCTGGACGTTGTAGGAGCCGACCGGCACCGGCACCGACGCGAGCGCACGGCCGCCGAGCGTGTGCACCTGCAGGCTCCCGCTCCAGCCGCTCGTGACGAAGGCGCGGTCGTTCGAGAAGGTCACGTGCTGCGGCGGCAAGCCGGCCGGAGGGCGCGCGACGACGCGACGGGTCGGCAGGTCGTAGACGGCGAGCTCCCGGCCCTCGCCCGAGCTGATCCAGGCATGCCGGCCGTCGGGTGCGAAGCCGACGTCGTGGCCGCGTGACGGGGGCGAGAACGTGTGCTTCGCGTGCGGCCTCGTGCCGTCGAGCGCGACGAGCGTGATCTCGCGCGCCTTCGAGCCGAGCGCGATCCAGAGGTGGCGCGCGGCGCGGTCGATCGCGATGTGCCGGGCGAGGTGGCCGACGCGCTCGCGCGCGAGCACGCGTCCCGCGAGAACGTCGAGGAGCACCACCTCGCCGCGCTCGGCGTCGGTGACGTAGGCGTGGCGGCCGTCGGGATGCGCAGCGGTGTAGCGCGGCTCGTCGAAGCCGCGCAGCACGTGGACGACGTGGAGCGAGCGGGCGTCGAGCACGCTCACGATCCCGAGCTCGGAATGGCAGACGACGGCGCACGCGCCGACGGTCTCGATGCTGCGCGGATAGGCGTGGGTATGGATGCGCTCGACGACGGCGCCGGTGGCAAGGTCGACGGCGACGACGTGCGCCTCGAGGTCGGCGGTGGCGAGTGCGATGCGCCTCGGCGGCGCCGCGGCGAGCAGCTCGCGCGGCGCGAGCGCGAGCGCGGCGGCGCCGGCGAGGAAGTCGCGGCGGTCCATGCCCCTGAACTACGATCGCGCCGTCGCGCGAGGTCCTACGACTTCGCCTCGTTCCAGTCGTCGCCGGCGCCGACGTCGACCGCGAGCGGCGGGTCGAGCGGGTACGCGTTGCACATCTCCTCGCGCACGAGCTCCTTCACGAGCGACACCTCTGCGTCCGGCGCCTCGACGAGCAGCTCGTCGTGGACCTGCAGCACGAGGCGCGAGCCGCGGCCTTCCTCGCGAAGGCGGTTGTGGATCCGCACCATCGCGACCTTGATCACGTCCGCGGCCGTTCCCTGCATCACGGAGTTGACCGCGAGCCGCTCGCCGAGCGACCGCGTCTGCCGGTTCGACGCTCGGATCTCGGGCACCGGCCGGCGCCGGCCGAGCAGCGTCGTCACGTAGCCGTCCTCCTTCGCCTGCTCGATCGTTCGCTGGATGAAGTCCTGCACGAGCGGGAAGCGCGCGAGATACGCGACGATGTACTCCTGCGCGTCCTCGCGCGGAATCTCGAGGTTCTCCGAGAGCCCGAACGCGGAGATGCCGTAGATGATCCCGAAGTTGACCATCTTCGCGACGTTGCGCTCGTCCTTCGTCAGCGACGCCTGCTCCTTCCCGAGCACCTCCGCCGCGGTCGCCGCGTGGATGTCCTCGTCGCGCGCGAAGGCCTCGCGCAGCTTCGGCTCGCCGCTGACATGGGCGAGGATGCGCAGCTCGACCTGCGAGTAGTCGGCGCTCACGAGCCGGTGGCTCGGCTCGGCGACGAACGCGCTGCGGATCTCGCGGCCGAGGTCGGTGCGAATCGGGATCGCCTGGAGGTTCGGGTTCGAGGTCGAGAGCCGGCCTGTCGCCGCAACCGCCTGGTTGAAGTGCGTGTGCAGGCGGCCGTCCTCGCCGAGCAGCGTGGGCAGGGGGCCGAGGTACGTGTTGACGAGCTTCGTCAGCTCGCGCCACTCCTCGAGCACCTCGACGATCGCGTGCTCGTGCCGGATCGTGCGCAGCACACGCGTGTCGGTCGAGTAGCCCGTCTTGCCCTTGCGGCCCGGCGTGAGCTCGAGCTTCTCGAAGAGGATGCGCGCGACCTGCTGCGTCGAGCCGAGCATGAACTCCTCGCCTGCGAGCTCGTACGCGTGCGACTCGAGCTCCTCGACGCGGTCGGACAGGCGTGCCGTGATCTCGCCCATCCGGTAGTCGTCGATCTTCACGCCCGCGTCCTCCATCGATGCGAGGACGGCCGTGAGCGGCAGCTCGATCTCGTCGTAGAGTCGCTCGCTCCCTCGCTCGACGAGGCGCGCGCGGATCGGTGCCGCGAGCCGGCGCGGGACCTCTGCTGCGCGGATCAGGGCCGCCGTCTCGTCCTCGGTCGCGGGCTCCGGCAGCGCCTCGACGCCGTACTCGGCCGCGAGGTCGTCGAGCTCGTACGCGGGGCGGCCGGGCTCGATCAGGTAGGACGCGATCATCGTGTCGTCGGCCGGCAGCTGGGTGAGCCGGGGGAGCGCCTTGTAGTCGTGCGCGACGATCTCCGCGTCGCGCAGCCGAGGGACGAATGCGTCGTCCCAGGCGCCGACGATGACGCCGTCGCCCTGTGCGAGCGCGAACCGGCCGCCCGCGATCGCGAGCCCGACCCGGCCGGCGATCGTCTCCGGAAGCTCGCCCTCGCGCCACGGCACCGACGTGCCGGCGACGATCCGCTCGCGTGCCGGGACGGCGGCGTCGAGCTCGTCGATGCGGTTGAGCAGGTTGCGAAACTCGAAGCGACGGAACATCTCGCGGAGCTGCGAGCGGTCGGGCGGATTGAGGACGAGCTCGGCGGGATCGCACGCGATGTCGAGGTCGCGCTTCATCGTCGCGAGCTCCTTCGCGAGCCGCGCCTGGTCGGCGAACTCCGTGATGTTCTTGCGCCGTGCCGGCGAGAGCTCGTCGGCGTGCGCGATCACCTCGTCGACGGATCCGTACTGCGCGACGAGCTGCCCCGCGGTCTTGTCGCCGATCCCGGGGATGCCGGGGATGTTGTCGCTCGTGTCTCCCTTGAGGCCGATGAAGTCCGGGATCTGATCCGGGCGGATGCCGTAGCGCGCCTCGACACGGTCCGGCGTGTAGACGTGCACGTCGGAGACACCGCGCGGCGTCATCATGAGTGCGATGTTCTCCGTGACGAGCTGGAACGCGTCGCGGTCGGTCGAGACGACGGTTGTCTTGATCGCGGCCTCGTCGGCGCGTGTCGCGAGCGTCGCGATCACGTCGTCCGCCTCCCACCCCTCGAACTCGAGGTTGCGGTATCCGAACGCCTCGACGATCGGACGGAAATAGGGGAACTGCTCGGCGAGGAGATCGGCCATCGGCCGGCGCCCTTCCTTGTAGACGACGTCCGCCTCTTCCGCGATCGCGTGGCGGTGGACCGGCCGCGTGTCCCAGGCGACGGCCACGCCCTTCGGGCGGTAGTCGCTGAGCAGCTTGAAGAGCATGTTCGTGAAGCCGAGCAGCGCGTTCGTGGGGAAGCCGTCGCTCGTCGCGAGCTCCTCGGGGAGCGCGAAGAACGCGCGGTACGCGAGGTTGTTGCCGTCGACGAGGAACAGCTCCGAGTCGCGCGCGGGGCCGTCGTCGAGATCGAGCTCGACGCCGGTGAGCGTCTTCGGGGACATCCGGCATCACTCTAGAGTCCGGCGGCGATGCCCAGAGTGCCCCTCCTCTCCGGGACGCGGCTCGTGCTCGCGCACGCTCCGGCCGACGCCGTCATCCTCCGGCCACCGTGGCCGAGGCCCGGCGTCGCCGACCCGGCGGCGGCCGTCCGCGATGCGCTCCGCTACCCCCTCGACGGCGACGGGATCGAGGCGCTCGCGCAGCCCGGGGCGCGCGCAACGATCGTCGTCGAGCCGCCGGCGCTGCCGATCCCGAGCAGCCTGACCGACCCGCGCCGCATCGCGATCGCCGCCGTCGTCGACGAGCTCGAACGTCTCGGCATCCCGACCGGCTACCAGACCTTCCTCGTCGCCGGCGGGCTGTCGCGCCGGACCGCGCAGCGCGACCTCGAGAGCCTCGTGACGCCGGAGCTCGCGCGTCGCTTCCACGGCAACGTCGTCGTCCACGATGTCGAGGACCCGGACCTCGTCCGGCTCGACGAGGGATCGCGGCCCCCGCTGCGCGTCAACCGCGCACTCGTCGAGACCGATCTCGTCGTCGTCGTCACCGCCGCGGAGACGGTTCTGCACGGCGGGCCGGCCGCGTTGGTCAACGCGGCGGGCGCGGACACCGTGCGCGCAGCGGGTGCATACTCGCTGCTCGAGACGACGGCGTCACAGGGATGGCATCTCGCGCTGACGCTCGAGCGCGCGCTCGCGCGGCGCGTGCCGCTGCTCGGCGTCTCGCTCGTGCTGAACCATCCCGATCTGTCCGGGGCGTTTCTCGGCTACCCGTACGACGAGAAGGCGGCCGACCGCATCGGCCGCTCGCCACTCCGGTACGCGTACGCAGCGATGCCGGAGAAGCTGCGGCGCACGCTCGTCCTCCAGTCCCTGCGCGCGACGTACTCGGCCGCGACCGCCATCGCCGGCCCGCCGTCCGTCGCGCACGCGGAAGCGCTCCTCCGCGCGGTCGAGCTCCGGCGGACCTCGCTCGACGAGCCGTTGGACGCGATCGTCCTCGGCGTCCCGTCGGCGACGCCCTACCTGCCGCGCGAACGGCCGAACCCGCTCCTCGCCGCCTACCTCGGGCTCGGTCTCGGGCTACGGATGTGGCGCGACGCGTTCCCTGTGGTCGACGGCGGTGCAGCGATCCTCGTCGGCTCGTTTGCACGGCACTTCGCGCATCCGACGCAGCAGCCGTACCGAACGTTCTTTCACGCGACGATGCGCGGCGGGCGCGACCCACAGGTGCTGGCCGAGGCCGAGCGCAGCGTGGCGGCCGATCCGCGGGCGATCGCCGCGTACCGCGAGGGACGAGCCGTCCACCCGCTCCTGCCGTTCCGCGACTGGAACAGCTGCCAGCCTGCGCTCGGCCGCCTCGGCAGCGTCCTCGTCGCGGGAGCGGCCGACGCGACCGCCGTCCGGCAGCTCGGCTTCGTCCCGGTGCACGGCGTCGGCGCCGCGCTCGAGATGGTGCGCGGCCAGGGCCACGCACGCATCGGCTTCGTCCTCGCGCCGCCCTACTTCCCGCTGCGCGTCGGCGCTTCTTGATCCGGAAGCAGCTGCTCCTCCAACTTCGCGGCGAGCTCGTGCGCCTTCTGCGTGTCGTCGTCCAACAGCCGCGAAAGCGCAAAGTCGAGCCACTTCGACCGAGCCTCGAGGTCGCCCAGCCGCACGATCCAGATTTCGCCCGACAGTCGGGCTTCGAGCTCGCCACCGTGGAACGGGATTGCTGCACGCACGCGGACCCCCCTTGTCTCGATGTCGACGTGCCGCAGTCGAGTGTTCCTAGTACGCCGTCGAGGCGCACGCTCCTGCGATCGATTAGGGTGTCGCCGCGCGCTGCGGGCGCAAGGACGACGACGTGGACGAGCCGCCCAGGTTTCCGAACGCCCAGCTCGACGATGCGCTGACCGAGCGCCTGGCGGCGGTCGTGGCAGGCGCAGAGCCGACCGAGGCCGAGTTGCGGACGCTCGCCGAGGGCGGCCAGGCGCTCGCGCGGGCGCTCGCGGCGTCGATTCGGTCGAGCGAGGCGCGGCTGACGGATCTGTCCGCCGATCCCGCCTCCGCGGTCTCCGAGCTCGCCGCCGAGCTGCGCCGCGTCGAGCTGCTGCGTGTGGAGCTCGACGACCTCCGCGCCGACCTCGCCGTGCTCGACCGGCGTGCCCGCGCACTGCGCGGCAAATGGCTCGGCCGTGACGCGCCGGCCGCGGCGTCCCGGCGCAGCTTGTAACAGCTGGGGCCTGGCCCGGGCCAGGCCCCGTTTCAGAAGTGTCACGAACTCGGCACGGACACGTGCACGGCGGCTCGGCAGCCTTCGATTGCAATGGCTCGCCCGCCGCGCGACATCGAACCGGGGACGTTCCACGTCATCTGCCACTCGGTGCGCGACACACCGCTCTTCCGCGACGACCTCGACCGAACACGGTTCCTCACCGAGCTTGTCGCCGCAGGCACGCACGAAGGTTGGACGTGCATCGGGTACTGCCTCATGACGACGCACTTTCATCTCATCGTCACGGTCGGTACCGGTGTCCTGCCGGTCGTGATGCAGCGAATCAACTGCCGGTACGCATGCGCGTTCAACGCCCGCCACGGCACGCGCGGACACGTCCTGGAGCGGCGCTACAGCGCAGGTCGGATCACGTCCGACGCGCATCTACTGGCGGCATACCGCTATGTCGCGCGCAATCCGGTGGCGGCAAAGATGTGTGCGACGCCGCAGGAGTGGCCGTCGAGCAGCTACGCAGCGACCGTCGGCCTCGCCGATCCGATCCCGTTCGTCGACGCGTCGTGCGTGCTCGAGCTCTTCGGCGGCACGCACGAGCTGGCGGTCGGAGGCCTGCGCGGCTTCGTCGAGGAGTCGTGACGGTTTCGTACCGGGGCCTGGCCCGGGCCTGGCCCCGCTTGTGCAGCAGCTACATCTCGCCCAGATACGTGCGCTTCACGTCTTCGTTCTGGGCGAGCTTCTTTGCGTCGTCGGCGAGGGCGACGAGGCCGGTCTCCAGCACGTAGCCGCGGTTCGCGACGTCGAGCGCCATGAGGGCGTTCTGCTCGACCAGGAGGATCGACGTGCCCTGCCGGTTGACCTCGACGATCGTGTCGAAGATGCGCTGGACGAAGATCGGCGCAAGCCCGAGCGAGGGCTCGTCGAGCATGAGCAGCGTCGGGCGCGCCATCAACGCGCGGCCGATCGCGCACATCTGCTGCTCGCCGCCCGAGAGCGTCCCCGCCTTCTGCGACCGCCGCTCCTGGAGGCGCGGGAACAGGGTGAACACCCGCTCCATGTCCTCCGCCAGCGCGTGGCGGTCGGTGCGCTGGAACGCGCCCATCTCGAGGTTCTCGACGACCGTCATCCGCGGGAAGAGCTTCCGCCCCTCGGGCGACTGCGCGATCCCCAGCTTCACGATCTGGTGCGCGGGCGTGTTCGTGATGTCCTTGCCTCGGAAGCGGATCGTTCCGTGCCGCGGGTGGTTGAGGCCGTTGATCGAGCGGAGCGTCGTCGACTTGCCGGCCCCGTTCGCGCCGATCAGCGTCACGATCTCGCCCTCGTTGACCTCGATCGAGATCCCCTTGAGCGCCTGGATCGACCCGTAGAACGTCTGGACGCCTTCGAGCTCGAGCAGCGCGCTCATGAGGACTGCACCGCCGCCGCCCCGAGGTACGCCTCGATCACGCGCTCGTTCTTCTGGATCTCGCCCGGCGTGCCCTCGGCGATCTTCTCGCCGTAGTCGAGCACCGTCACCCGGTCCGACACGCCCATGACGACGCGCATGTCGTGCTCGATCAGCAGCACGGTCAGCCCGCGCTCCTCGCGCAGGCGTGCGACGAAGGCCGTGAACTCCCCCGTCTCCTGCGGGTTCATGCCGGCTGTCGGCTCGTCGAGCAGCAGGAGCTTCGGCTGCGTCGCGAGCGCGCGCGCCACCTCGAGGCGCCGCTGGTCGCCGTAGGAGAGGTTGCGGCCGATCACCGAGTCCCGGCCTCTGAGCGAGCACAGCGCGAGCAGCTCGCGCGCCCGATCACGCGCGTCGGACTCCTCGTTCCGCACGCGCGGCGTCCGGACGATCGCCTCGAACAGGTTTCCCTTCATCCGGACGTGCATGCCGACGAGGACGTTCTCGAGCGCGGTCATGTTCTGGAAGAGGCGGATGTTCTGGAAGGTACGGCCGATGCCGCGCTGCGTGAACGCATGCGGCGGCTTGCCCGTCATGTCCTCGTCGTCGAAGAACACCCGTCCGGCGGTCGGCTTGTAGACGCCGGTGAGCATGTTGAAGAACGTCGTCTTGCCCGCGCCGTTCGGCCCGATCAACGAGACGATCGAGTTGCGCGGGACGGTGAAGTCGACGTCGGCGTTGGCGACGAGGCCGCCGAACTCCTTCCGCAGGTGCGACGTCTGGAGAAGCGGCCCGTCAGCCATCACGCCTGCACGTCGTAGAGGGGCTCGTCGTGCACGCCTTCGCGGAACTCGGCCGCCCGTCGTTGCGACGGGATCAGCCCCTCGGGCCGGAACAGCATGACGAGCACGATGATCACGCCGTAGATACCGAACTCGTACAGCGGCACGTTCAGGTTCGTGTGGAAGTGGCTGTTGAACCACGCCCCGACGTTGGCGAGGCCCTCGCGGTCGAGATACGCGAGGAAGCACGCGCCGAAGATGACGCCCCAGATGTTGCCCATCCCGCCGAGGATCACCATGCAGAGGATGAAGACCGAGATGTTGAAGAAGAAGTCGTCGGGGAACGCGCCGCTCTTGTAGCTCGCGTAGTACGCACCGGCGACGCCGCCGAAGAACGCGCCCGTCGCGTATGCCCACGTCTTCGTGCGCATCAGCGGGATTCCCATCGCCGCGGCGGCGGTCTCGTCCTCCCTGATCGCGATCCAGGCGCGACCGAGACGCGAGTCGCGCAGGCGCATCGAGACGAAGACGGTGATCGCCAGGAGCCCGATGCCCGTCCAGAGGAAGAGACTGTCGAAGTTGGCGGCGTTCCCGAAGTTCGCCGGCAGGTGCAGGTTCTGCTGCGCCCAGTTGCCGAAGCCCGGATAGTCGATCGGCGTGATGCCGCCCGTGCCGTTCGTGAGGTTGAACCCGGTGCCGAACAGGTTGTCGCCGTTGCGCGCGATCTGCGGCATGATCTCGCCGAAGCCGAGCGTCACGATCGCGAGGTAGTCGCCGCGCAGCCGCAGTGTCGGCAGCCCGATGATCACGCCGATGATCGCCGTCGCGACACCGGCCATCAACAGGATGAGCCAGATCGAGAAGTGGAAGCCGCTCCACCCCTGGAAGAGCCCGATCGCTCCGATGTTGACGTGCTGGTTCGCGAACTGGTTGGACGCGAACCACGCCACCATGTACGCGCCCATCGCGTAGAACGCGACGTAGCCGAGATCGAGCAGGCCCGCATAGCCCACGACGAAGTTCAGGCCGAGGGCCATGATCGAGAAGATCAACATCACGACGACCGTCGACTGCGCCGGGAACGGGCCGAAGATCGGCAGCTGCGGGAGCGACGCGCCGTACCACGGGTAGCAGAGGAAGATCCCGAGCACTGCGACGGGCAGGAAGTACTTGCCGTACGGGATGCGGTTCCAGACCGGAATGGCGAGCAGCGCGATCACCGCCGCGAGCGCGAGCGCCGTCGTCTTCCAGACCCCGAACGCGGCGATCAGGATGAGCAGGATCCCGAGCCAGGTCACGGTCTTGACCGCGCGCCGCGTCAACAGCGGGAGCGCGTTCCACCGCTCCTTCGTCAGGCCGGCCGCGCTGAGGCCGCTCCACCAGGCGTTGGAGATCGTGCGCCGCACGTCACCCGCCTTCCGGTGTTCGCTCGCCGAGGAGGCCCTCCGGACGGAAGACGAGGATCAGGATGAGGATCGAGAAGACGATCGACTCGGTCCAGTCGCTGCCCGGCGAGTGCCAGCGCAGCCCCTCGTTGAAGGCCTGGATGAAACCGATGCAGAGCGCGCCGAGCACTGCCCCGGGCAGGTTGCCGATGCCGCCGAGCACCGCGGCGGTGAACGAGATCAGGCCGAGCTGGTAGCCGGTGTCGTACCGGATCTGCCCGAAGTAGAGCGCGTAGACGAGCCCACCGGCGCCGGCCAGCGCGCCGGCGATGAGGAACGTGAACGAGATCGTCCGGTTGACGTTGATGCCCATCATCGCCGCGGCGTCGCGATCCTGGGCGGTCGCGCGCATCGCCTTCCCCTGTCGCGTCTTCTGGACGAGCCAGACGAGCGCGATCAGAACCGGCACCGTGATCATGAAGACGATGAGCTTCTCCCACGTGTACGTGATCCCGTGCGTGGAGAACACCGCGCCCTTCGGCAGGACGTTCGGCAGGGCGGTATAGCCGGGGCCCTTCCACCCGATCGCGACGTCCTCGAGGATGAAGGAGACGCCGATCGCCGTGATCAGCGGCGCAAGTCGAGGCGCGCTCCGCAGCGGGCGGTAGGCGACGAACTCGATCGTCGCATTCAGCGCACCCAGCACCGCCATCGCGATCGCGAGCGAGCAGACGATCGCCAGGACGAGGAAGCCCTTCGAGGAGTGCGTCGTCACGCCGAAGACGGAGCCGATCAGTGTCGCCGAGAGGAGCCCGCCGAGCATGAAGACGTCGCCGTGCGCGAAGTTGATCAGCTCGAGGATGCCGTAGACGAGCGTGTAGCCGAGTGCGACGAGCGCGTAGACAGAGCCGTTCGTCAGACCGATGAACGCGATGTTCGTGAAGTAGGACGGGCTCTTCGAGAAGTTGATGATCAGCCAGACGACGAGCAGCGCGACGAGCAGCAGCGCGATCGTCGGCATGACGTACGAGCCGACGCTACGCCGGGCGCGGATCGGGGCTGTGGTCGCGACGTTCGTTGCCATCTGGCTCTCACTACGCGCCGGGGGAGGCGCCATGCCTCCCCCGGTGCAGTCACTCCTGCTTCGCCGCCGCTACCCGAGCAGGTTCGCGGAGGGGACGAGCGTCTTGACGGGGATCAGATCCTTCCCCGCCTGCCTGTAGATCGTGATCGCGAGTGCGTCGGTGTCCCCGGTCGTGTTGATCGTGAAGTTGCCGAGCACGCCGCCCGAGACCTTCAGTCCGAACACGCTCCTGGTGATCGCCGCGCGGTCGCCGCCGTGCGCTGCCACAGCCTGCAGGGCGACGAGCATCGCCTGCGCGCCGTATGCGGCGTACGGATTCGGCGTTGCGCCGATCGACTTCCCGAAGCTCTTCACGAACGTCGCCCCGAAGCCGGTGAGCGACTTCGGCGGCTGGCCGGCGACGCTGATGTACGCGCCGTTGGCGACTGCGCCGTTCGCGTTCGGGTCGGAGAAGCCGTCGGGCATCTGCAGCTTGATCTTCGGATCGACCGACTTGATGTCTTGCATCAGCTTCGCGCCGTTGTTGCAGGCGATGCCGCCGAGGAAGACCGCCTGCGCGCCGGACGCCTTGATCGCGTTCGCGAGCGCCTCGTAGCTCGACGCCTTCGCGTCCCAGCCCTGGAAGCCCACGACCTTGATCCCGAGCTTCGCTGCCGCCTTCTTGTACGTCGTGGCGACGCCGAAGCCGTACGTCTGCTTGTCGTTCAGGACGAACACCTTCTTGTAGCCCTGAGCCTGCGACCAGAGCGCGTCGGCCGGCCCCTGGATGTCGTCGGTGGCGACGACGCGGGCGTAGTTGCGAACGCCGGTCGGGTAGTACTTCTGCGGCTCACCCGGATCCCACTTCTTCGTGAGTCCCGGGTTGGTGTTCGCCGGGCTGACCATCAGGACGGGCCCGGGATGGGCGCGGTTGAGGATCGGCACGATGATCTTCGCGCAGCCGGAGTTGAACGTTCCGACCACGGCCATGACCGACGTGTTGGTCGCGTAGAGGCGACCGTTCGTCGCGCACTTTGCCGTGTCCCAACCGCCCGCCTGCGCGGTCGAGTCGTCACACGACTGGTAGCCGATCTTCCAGTTGCCCGCCTTGAAGCTCTTCTGCTGAAGAGCCCAGATCATCGCGCGCGAGATCTGCACCGTCTGCTTGCGAATCGCACCCTGCAGCGGCAGATCCGACGCAATGAGAAAGTCCGGCTTGCCCGACCCCTTGTAGACGATGGGGCCGCACGACGACGACGGCAGAGCGGTCACCTTCGACGCGCTTTGGGCCGTGCCGGAAAGGCCGGCGAACACGGCGGCGACAGCAACGAGCGCCCCCACGAACGCCAGCAGGGAGACCTTCTTCTTCACGCTACCTCCTCCAACCCGGTTGGGAACTATCCGCGGAAGAACCTTGTTGTGCCGGGCGAGTATCCCCTGCTCGCGCACGGTTTTCAAGTGGGGGCTGTCCTCCTGAGGCGTGGCATTTTGCGCCGTTTCGGTTGGGGCGAATGCCCCGTACCATGAAGGCGCCGGCGGCGGTGATGGAACGGCAGACATGATCGGCTCAAAACCGATTGCCCCTCGGGGCGTGTGGGTTCGAATCCCACCCGCCGCACTCGTGCGATCGCCGAAAGAGCTACACGGCGATCGCCGCGCGGAGGCGCCGCATCTCGGCCTCCATCTCCGCGAGCCGCGTCTTCGCCTTCGCCGCGTCGACGCACTGCGACCGGAGCTGCCCGATCAGATCCTGAAGCCGCTCGATCTCCGCCTCGCGCGAGACGATGATCCGGCGGAGCTCGGCGATCGTCTCGTCCTTCGGGTCGGAGCTGCTCGGCTTCGGCGGGGCCGGTGCAGCCTGCGCGACGGACGTGAACCCGGTCGCGTAGCCGTACTCGGTCTTCACCATGCCGCCGCGCTGGGTCGCGAGCGCCTGGGCGACGATCGGGCCGGGCGCATACCCGAGCTCGACGATGATCTCGCCGATCGGACGGCCCGTCTTCTGCTGCTCGGCAAGCGCGACCGCGAGCTGGTCGGCGTTCACGATGCCGTGTTGAAGCAGGACCTCGCCGAGCTTCGGCGTGTGCCTCGTCTCGTTGCTCATTCAGTTCAGTCCTTCGCCGCAGGGAACGCTGGAATCATCGGACGGCGCAGTTGTTCGCTTCGTACCCCCAATGGGGGTTCGTGCTTGGTAGGACTTCCCGCGTGGCGAAAACGGTGGGAATCCTCACCGGCGGCGGCGACTGCCCGGGGCTGAATGCCGTGATCCGCGCGGTCGTCCGGCAGTCCGACGCGGCCGGCTGGGACTGCGTCGGGATCCTCGAGGGCTGGCGCGGCCTCGTCGACGGGAGCTTCCGCGACCTGCCGCTCCGCGACGTCTCCGGGATCCTTCCGCGCGGCGGGACGATCCTCGGGACGAGCCGGACGAACCCGTTCAAGCTCGACGGCGGCGTCGACAAGGTGCTCGCGAACATCCGCGACCGCAGCCTCGACGCCGTCGTCGCGATCGGCGGCGAGGACACGCTCGGCGTCGCTGCGCGCCTCCACCGCGAGAGCAACGCTCCGATCGTGGGCGTGCCGAAGACGATCGACAACGACCTCAACGGCACCGACTACACCTTCGGCTTCGACACCGCCGTGACGATCGCGACCGAGGCGATCGACCGCCTCCACACGACCGCCGAGTCGCACAACCGCGTCATGGTCGTCGAGGTGATGGGTCGGCACGCAGGCTGGATCGCCGTCATGAGCGGGATCGCCGGCGGCGCCGACATGATCCTCATCCCCGAGCAGCCGGTCGACTTCGACCAGGTCGCCGAGGCGCTGCGCAAGCGGCATGCGCGCGGCAAGAACTTCTCGATCATCGTCGTGAGCGAGGGAACCGAGCTGCCCGGCCTCGCCGACGACGGCGAGGTCGATGCGTTCGGGCACGTGACGCTGTCGAAGCGCGGTGTCGGCGACACGGTCGCGCACGAGATCGAGCAGCGCACCGGGTTCGAGACGCGCGTGACGGTGCTCGGGCACATCCAGCGCGGCGGCTCGCCGACGGCGCGCGACCGCGTCCTCGCCACGCGCTTCGGGCTGAAGGCGGCGGAGCTCGCGCTCGCCGGCCAGTTCGGGAAGATGGCGGCGCTGCGCGGCGACGACATCGTGGCCGTCTCGCTCGACGAGGCGACTGCGGAGCTGAAGACCGTTCCTCCAGAGTGGTACGCGGTCGCGCAGGCATTTTTCGGCTAGCCGCGATCGATCTCGACGGCACGCTCCTCCGCAGCGACGGAACGATCGGCGAGCGTACGAAGCGCGCTGTCCGGGAGACGAGCCTCGACGTGGTGCTCGTGACGGCGCGGGGGCCGCTGACGATCCACGAGATCGCGGCGGAGCTCGAGATCCAGGGCCGTGCGATCTGCTCGAACGGCGCGCTCGTCTTCGACCTCGCGACGCAGGAGATCGTCCGACAGCGGCTGCTCGAGTCCGAGATCGCACTGCGCCTCGTGCACGAGCTGCGCGAGCGGCTGCCGGGGATCCGCTTCGCGGTCGAGCACGAGGGCTTCGCACACGAGCCCGGCTTCTCCGCGTGGGACTGGACGCCGCCGGCCGGAACCCGCGTCGCGGACGTCGTCGAGCTCCTCGCCGACCCCGCGACGAAGCTCATCCTGCGGCACGCCGGGCACGACACCGTTGCCATCCAGGATCTCGCCCGCGACCTCGTCGGCGAGAGCCTGACCGTCGTCGCCTCCGGGTCCGAGGCCGTCGAGGTGACGGCCGCCGGCGTGAACAAGGCGACGGCGGTCGCCGAGCTCGGCGTGCCGCCGGACGAGGTGGTCGCCTTCGGCGACTACCCGAACGACATCCCGTTGCTCACGTGGGCCGGCCTGGGCGTCGCGATGGGCAACGCGCACGCGGACGTCCTCGCGGTCGCGGACGAGGTGACCGCGACGAACGACGAAGACGGCGTCGCGGTCGTGCTGGAGCGCCTCGCGCCGTGAAGGACGCATTCGAGCAGGCGTGGCCGGCGTTCGCGCTCGTCGCCGGACTGCTGCTGATCGGCGCCACCGCGGCAGGCGAGGGGCTGTTCGCGGCAGCGGGCGCGCTCGCGGCACGCCTGCGCGGCGGCGGGCTGACGCTGCTCGTGACGCTCCTGCTCGTCGAGGCCGCGGTGACCGCCGTTCTCAACCTCGACACCGCGGTCGTCTTCATGACGCCCGTCCTGCTCCACGCCGCACGTGCACGCGGACTCCGCGAGGACCCCTTTCTCTACGGAGCCGTTTTCATGGCGAACTCGGCGTCGCTCCTGCTCCCCGGCGCGAATCTCACGAACCTCATCGTGCTCGCGCACGAGCCGCACGTCACCGGCTCGACGTTTGCGGCGCGGCTGGCGCCGGCGTGGGCGGTCTCGGTCGTTCTGACGATCGCGTTCGTCGCGCTTCTCCGCGGCGAGGTCCATCCGGAGCCGTACGAGCCGCCGACCTTCCGCCCGAGGCTCGGGACGGCGGCTGTCGCCGTCGCGGCGGTGCTCGTGCTGGTGCTCGCACGCCCGGCGTTGCCGGTGCTCGCGCTCGGCGTCGCGGTCGCACTCGTCGCACGGACGTCGCCGCGGGTGCTGAACCCGCCGCTGCTCGCAGGCGTCTTCGCCGTCGCCGTGCTGCTCGGGGCGTTCGCACGCGCGGTCGACCTCGGCGCGCTCACCGTGGGCCGCTGGGCGACCGCGTGGATCGCCGCCGCCTCCGCGGTCGTCGTCAACAACCTGCCGGCGGCCGTGCTGCTGTCTGCGCACCCGCCGGCGCACCCGCGGGCGCTTCTGCTCGGCCTCGATCTCGGGCCGAACCTCGCCGTGACAGGCTCGCTGTCCGCACTCTTCTGGCTCCAGGTCGCGCGAGCGACGGGGGCGCGGCCCTCGATCGTCCGCTACTCGCTGCTCGGCGCCATGCTCGCACCCGCGACGGTCGTCGCGTCGCTGCTGCTGACCGCCAGGCTCTAGAGCTCCGCGAGCGGAAACGACCGGTGCCGCCGAGGCGGCACGAGGTAGTTCTGCCGGTGCGTCGTCGTCAGCACCGAGTTGAAGCCCTGCGCGCGCGAGCGCTGCTTGACCGGGAGCGTCTTGCCGCCGGGAAGCCGACCGTCCATCGCGAGCCGGTTCCGCTCGAAGTCGTCGCCCGTCGGGTTGAAGACGACGAAGTGCACGCCCGCTGCGGGATCCTTCGTGTACTTGTCGCGCGCGGGATTTGCAGAGAAGAAGAAGGGGTTGTCGAGCGTGTTGAAATCCGCGCGCTGCGGGATCGCCGTCCCTTTCGGATAGACGGTGCCGTCCGGGCCGACGTGGTTTCGCTGCAGCCGCGACGTCGGCTGGATCGAGGCGCTGTGCCCGAACCTGCCCGTCTTGCCGAACGAGTGCTGCAGCTGCGCCTCGTCGTGCACGTCCTTCGGCCCCTGCGGCACGGTCTGCTGGTTCATCTTCGCCTTCTGGCTCGGCGCGAACGCGGTCAGCACCCGCTCCGAGAAGTCGAAGTTGAGATACCACGCCTCGAGGTCCTCGCTGATGTGGGAGAGGTGCATGTGCGTGCCGCCGTGGAAGTAGCCGGTGCGGAGGTCGACGTAGCCGAGCGTCTCGTGGTTCGCGATCAGGCGCGGGCCGAGGCCGGCCTTCTGCGTCGACGTGAAGCCGAGGAACAGCTCCGACGTGTCGGGGATGAGATCCGCGCCCGGGACGCCGGCGGCGATCGCCATCTTCTTCGGCAGCGAGGTCTTGCCGGCGAAGCCGCCGCCTGCGAAGCCGCGGCGGATGCTCGTGACGTGCAGGAAGTCGAGCGCACGCAACCGGGCTTCCGCGTCGTCGATGTGCGAACGCGCGTCGCTCCGCAGCAGGAAGGCGACGTCGTTGTGCTCGAGGATCGTGTCGCGGGGATCGCTCGGGAAGCGTCGCGTCGGCAGGAGCACCGGCTTCCGCGCGCGCCGGTCGAACGGCAGGTGGCGCTGCGCCGCTCCACGGACCCGCGCGAAGTACGGGATCCCCCACCCCACGGTCACGCCGAGACCGGCCGGCGTCAGGGGCTCGTACTTCGACTCGAGCCCGCGCAGCACGTCCTCGAGCTCCGACTGCGCCTTGCGCAGGTCGACATCGTGGACGGTCGCCGTCAGGATTTCGCTGTGCAGCGGGGGCACGATCACCGGCACGCCCTCGCTGTGCGTCGTCTGGAGGTCGAGCAGGTGCTGCTCCGAGGGCAGGCCGACCGCGGCCGCCGAGCGCACGGGCGAGCCGCCGCTCAGCTGGTCGACGAGCTCGTAGATGCCGGCGCCGCCGAGCGCGGCGGCCGCGGCGCCGCCGAGAAAGGAGCGCCGGTCGATCTTCATCAGCGGCTCGGCTTGACGAGCACGAGGCTCTTGAGCAGCAACGTCAGGTTGCGCTTGACCTGCGTCGAGAACCGGTACGGCGGGATCACGTGCTCGCTGACGGCGTAGAGCGAGCCGCGGTAGTGCCACGCGAGCAGGATGTGCCACTGGTCGGCGCCCTGGTTCACCTGGTAGACGGTCGCGTCGATCCCGTTCGCGCGCAGCTTCCCGACCGGGTTGCTGAAGCAGGGCACCGAGCCCTCGCCGACGGGTGCGGGGCACTTCGGGACGGTCCTCCGGCCCGGGTAGCCGCGGAAGTTCACGTGAACGTCGCCGCTGCCGAGGTCGCCGTGCTCGAGGAAGCTGACGAGGTAGCTGCGATCCTTCGCGATCGAATAGATGTCGGTCCACTGGCCGCCGATCTGCGCGTCGAGCGGATTCGGCATCCAGGTCGGGCAGTAGACGGGTGCGTCGACCCTGTTGGCGAGCTTCTGCCACCCGGTCGACCACGCGTGCGGACACACGCGGGCGTTCGCGCCCGCGGACGGGGCGAGCACGACCAGCGAGATCGCGGCGACCGCCGCGACGACCATCGCCCTCATGGCGCCAGGGTAGCCCGGTTAGACGTCCGGCGGTAGGTCGCCGGCCAGCGCCTCGATGTTCCTCGAGGTCGCGATCACGGCGTCGCAGCCCGCCTGCTCGAGCTCCAGCGTCTCGCGCGGTGTGACGACCGGCAGGTCGGCGATCGCGAGCTTCCCGGCGGGAACCGCGGCGAGGAGGTCGAGCACGAGCTCGAGCGGTGTCTCGTCGTCGTCTCCGTCCGACGGCGAGAGCAGGAAGATCTCGGGATCGATCCGCTCGAGCACCTGCTCGAGATCCTCCTCGTTCCCCACCTCGACGGCGCAGTCGAGCCCGAGCGCGACGGCCCGCGCGTGCAGCTCCTCGAAATGGCCTTCGTCGTCGAACGCGATGAGGACGGCGTCCGCGTGCTCGACCGTGTCGTCGAGGGGCGCCTCCGCGCGCCAGAGGATCGGCAGCGAGGACGCCTCGCGGATCGCGCGTGGATCGGCGCGCACGAGGAGCGCCTCGGCGCGCTGCTCCTCGGCAGATCGCGCGCCGGCTGGGTCGTCGACCGAGGCGATGACGGAGATGCCGTCGCCCTCGGCGATCGCGTGGCTGAAGCTGCGGCGGTCCGTCATCCGTCGGCCGGAAGCCTAGCGAGCCAATCGACGACGAGCCGTGCCGTCTCCGAGGGCTGGTCCCGGATGACGTCGTGACCGGCGTCGAGGCGATGGACCTCCGCGTTCGGCACGGTCCCCTCTGCGTCGCGCGCGAGCACGAGGAGGATCGGCAGGCGCAGGCGGCCGTGCGTCGCCGTCTGCTTCTCGGTCGCGACGCCCCGCAGTGCCCAGCCCGCGGCGCGGGGCGACCAGGCGGCGCTTTCCTCGTGCTCCTTCCGGAAGTGCTCGACGAGCACGTCGAGCGGCACCCCGCCGAGGTCGAGGTCGCGGTAGCCGGCGTCGAGCAGGATCAGCCCGTCGAGGCGCTCGGGGTGGTCGGCGGCGAGCTGCACGCCGATCGAGCCGCCCCACGAGAAGCCCATGAAGACGAAGCGGTCGACCGGAACGACGTCGAGGACGTAGGCGGCGAGCCGCGACGGGAGATAGTCGTCGGGCGTCGGCCGATCCCACGGCGGCGCGATCGTGATCACCCGCACGCCCGCCTCGGTGAGGAACGGCGCGATCGGGTCCAGCTGCGACGCCCATGCCGGATTGAGGCCGGGCCAGAAGACGAGCGTTACTGGCCGATCGGGTGCCACACGGTCTTCAGCTCGAGGAAGCTCGCGATCTCCCACGGGCTCTGGACGTCGGCGCGTCCACGGACGATCCGCTTGACGTTGTCCGCCGCCAGCTCCTCGAGCTCCGTCGAGGCGCCGTTCGCGCCGCAGAGGTCGATCGCGTTGACGTCCATGTGCGAGGCGAGGGTGGGCGCGACGTTCGCGCGCAGGCCGGTGAGGATGTTGACGACGCCGCCGGGGACGTCGCTCGTCGCGATCGCCTCCGCGAGCTCGATCGCCGCGAGCGGCCGCGTCTCCGACGCGACCGCGACGACGGTGTTGCCGCCGACGAGCGGCGGTGCGATCCGCGTGACGAGGCCGAGCAGCGACGGCTCGTCCGGCGCGAGCACCGCGACGACGCCCGACGGCTCCGGAATCGTGAAGTTGAAGTACGGACCGGCGACCGGGTTCGAGCCGCCGATGACCTGCGCGAGCTTGTCGGTCCAGCCGGCGTACCAGAGGACGCGATCGATCGAACGCTCGACCTCCTCGCGGCCGCTGCACAGGTCTGCGAACTCGGCCTTGCGCGCCTCCACCATCTCGGCGAGGCGGTACAGCACCTGCCCGCGGTTGTACGCCGTGGCGCCCGCCCAGCCGGGCTGTGCCGCACGCGCGGCCTTGACGGCATCGCGTGCGTCCTTGCGGCTCGCACTTGCGACGTTCTGCCCCTCGGCCTCGTAGGTCCGGCCGCTCTCGCTGCGCGGGAAGGAGCCGCCGATGAACAGCTTGTACGTCTTCCTGACGGGCAGACGTTCAACCACCTCGCTCAGAGCCCCTTCGCGCGCTCGGCGCACGTGCCGTGGCAGACCGCGTGAATCGGCTCGCCCTTGGGCTCGACGCGCTCGACGACCATGACCGCGAAGTCCTCGCCGCGCTTGACCGACACGCCGCAGAAGTAGCACTCGCCGACGGTGCCGTCCGGCTGCACCTTCAGCTCCCAGCGGTCGTGCAGCTTCTTTTTCATTCGTCGAAAGTGAGGTAGGGCTCGAGCCCGTGCAGGCCGCCCTCGCGGCCGAAGCCGGACTCCTTGTAGCCGCCGAACGGCGACGTCGGGTCGAAGCGGTTGAACGTGTTCGCCCACACGACACCCGCACGCATGCGCTGCGCCATCCAGAGAATCCGGGAGCCCTTCTCCGTCCAGACGCCCGCGCTCAGCCCGTACGGCGTGTTGTTCGCCTTCTCGACCGCCTCCTCGGGCGTGCGGAACGTCAGCACGCTGAGCACCGGGCCGAAGATCTCCTCCTGCGCGATCCGGTAGCTCTGCGCGACGTTCGTGAACACGGTCGGCGCAAACCAGTAGCCCTTCTCCGGGAGGCGGCACGGCGGCTGGTAGATCTCCGCCCCCTCCTCGCGGCCGGACGCCACGAGCTCCTCGATCTTCTCGAGCTGCATCCGTGAGTTGATCGCGCCGACGTCGGTGTTCTTGTCGAGCGGGTCGCCGACGCGCAGCGTCGTCAGCCGGTGCTTGAGCTTGTCGACGAGCGGCTCGTAGATCGACTCCTGCGCGAACAGCCGCGAGCCCGCGCAGCAGACGTGGCCCTGGTTGAAGTAGATGCCGTTGACGATCCCCTCGACCGCCTGGTCGAGCGCGCAGTCGTCGAAGACGATGTTCGCGGCCTTGCCGCCGAGCTCGAGCGTCAGCTTCTTCCCCGTGCCGGCGAGGCGGCGTTGGATGAGCTTCCCCACGTCCGTCGAGCCCGTGAACGCGATCTTGTCGACGCCCGCGTGGTCGACGAGCGCCGCGCCGGTGCGGCCGTCGCCGGTGATGATGTTGACGACCCCGGGCGGCAGCTCCGCCTGGCGCAGGACGTCGCAGAAGAGCAGCGCGGTCAGCGGCGTCGTCTCCGCGGGCTTGAGCACGACGGTGTTGCCGCACGCGAGCGCGGGCGCGATCTTCCACGCGAGCATCAGCAGCGGGAAGTTCCACGGGATGATCTGGCCGGCGACTCCGACCGGCTTCGGCCGCCGGTTCGGGAACGCGTACTCGAGCTTGTCCGCCCAGCCGGCGTAGTAGAAGAAGTGCGCGGCCGCGAGCGGGAGGTCGACGTCGCGCGACTCCTTAATCGGCTTGCCGCCGTTCAGCGACTCGAGCACGGCGAACTCGCGCGCACGCTCCTGCAGGATGCGCGCGATGCGGAACAGGTACTTCGCGCGCTCGCTGCCCGGCAGCGACGACCAGCCGTTCGCGAACGCGTCGCGCGCGGCCGTCACCGCGCGGTCGACGTCCTCTTCCGTCGCCTGCGCGATCTCGGCGAGCGGCTCCTCGTCGCGCGGAGCGAGCGTCGTGTACGTCTCGCTCGGCTCGAGCCACTGCCCGCCGACATAGAGGCCGTAGCGCGGCTGCAGCGTGACGATGTCGCGGCCTTCGGGCGCAGGCGCGTACGTCCAGTCGTCCGGTATCGGCTGAAGCTCAGTCAAGGGTGAAGTAGTCGGGGCCCTGGTAGACGCCCGTCTTCTGCTTGCGGATCTGCATGAGGATGTCGTTGAGCAGCGACGACGCCCCGAGCCGGTAGAGGTCCGGCGTCAGCCAGTCCGGGCCGAGCGTCTCGTGCACGAGCACGAGATGCTGGATCGCCTGCTTCGCCTGACGGATGCCGCCCGCCGCCTTGAAGCCGATCCGCCGCCCCGTCTGCTCGTAGACGTCGCGCACCGCCTCGAGCATGCAGAGCGCGACCGGCAGCGTCGCGGCCGGGTTGATCTTGCCGGTGCTCGTCTTGACGAAGTCGGCGCCGCCGGCGATCGCGAGCAGCGTCGCGCGGCGCACGTTGTCGTAGGTGCCGAGCTCGCCGGTCTCGAGGATCACCTTCAGGTGCGCGTCGCCGCACGCCTCCTTCGTCTGCACGACTTCGTCGTAGACCTTTGCGTACCGGCCGGAGAGGAATGCGCCACGGTCGATCACCATGTCGATCTCGTCGGCGCCGAGCTCCACGGCACTGCGGACGTCCGCGATCTTGATCGGCGTCGGATACTGGCCGCTCGGAAAGCCTGTGGCGACCGCGGCGATCTTGATCCCCGTGCCGGCGACACGCTCCTTCGCGGACGGGACGAGGTTCGGGTAGACGCAGACGGCGGCGACGCTCGGCACCGTCGGGTCGCTCGGGTCGGGGCGGATCGCCTTGCTCGCGAGCGCTGCGACCTTGCCGGGCGTGTCGGCGCCCTCGAGCGTCGTCAGGTCGGTGGTCCGAATCGCGAGCTCGAGCGCCCAGAGCTTTGCGTCCTTCTTGATGCTCCGCTTCGCGAGGCTCGCGGCGCGCTCCTCGAGCGCGACCGCGTCGACCGAGCCGATCCTCGGCAGCCGCGGCTCGAGCGGGAGCTCGAAGCCCTGCGGGAGTGCGGGCGCCTGGGCCATCGACCTTCAGTCTAGGCGCGGAGGAGCGAGATCCAGATCGGCTCGCGGTCGCGGTAGTAGCCGATCCGCTCGCGGAACGGGAAATCCTCGGGCGTGACGTCGATCCGGGCGAGCGGCCGCACCGGGACGTGCGAGACGAGGTGCGCCGTGTCGACCAGCCATTGCTCGGCGACGAAGCGGTCCGACGGAAGGATGTACAGCGATCCCGGCCCGAACCGCTCCGGCGACCGCGAGCCGCGGTTGTGGATGAAGAAATAGAAGCGGCGGCCGCCGATCCCCATCGAGCCGTTGCGCGTGCCGCGCCAGCCGTTGTCGCGGCGGAGCACGGCGAAGTAGATCGCCCACACCGGGTCGCTCGATGCATAGACGGCCTGCTGATTCGCCCACTCCGTCGTGTCGCGCGACTTGCGCTCGGTCGAGAGCTCGACGAGGTCGTTGCGGGGCGAGCCGTGGAAGACGACGCCGCGTGCCTGCCCCAGCCAGCGGAGAAAGTCGAGCCGCGCGTCGGGCAGCGTGATGTCGTCGCCGCGCAGCAGCGCGTCCGCAACGTCGTCGAAGCCGGGCTCGTGGCGCGGCGGCGGCAGCGTCGGCAGCCGCGCGAGGCGGCAGAACAGCGCGAGCGCTCCGGCGCGGCTCACTCGGCCGGCTCGATCCGGAAGAGCTCGACGACGGGGACGAGCCGAGCGGGATAGCCGTCGCCCGCGAAACCGCCGACGACCCCGCACAACCACGGCACGGCGAGCGGCCACGGGTCGAGCGCGATCGTCGCGGCCCCGTCGTAGCGATAGCGGATGCCCCGTACCTCGCCGGCCGCCGCCTCACCCGAGCAGTAGACGAAGGAGAGCCGGTCGCACGTCTCGGTCACGCCGTCGGCCCTCTGCGCTTCCTCCTCGTCGAGGCCGGCCGCCTCGCGCAGCTCCGGCAGCGCCGCGTCGATCTCGCGCGCCAACGCGACTCGCGCGGGGTGCTCGTCGTCGCCGATCAGGCGCCGGATGTGGAGCGCGACGACGAGGTCGACCGCGGGGTCGCCGCTCCGCTCGGAGAAGCCGCGCCGCTGGATCTCGACCCACCGTTCCGGCTCGACGACGCCGATCTGGTCGTCGTCGAGCTCGCCGTACCCTCGGTCGTGCAGGGTGACGCCGCGAACGAGCGACTCGAGCGGCAACGGCTGCGGCAGCCCCCACACCGCCGCGATCGCGCCGGCCATCCGCCCGTGCTCGGCCTGCGAGACGATGACGTTGCTCGGCGACCGGAACATCAGACGCTCGCGGCCTCGCGCTCGTACGGATTGCGCGCGTAGCCGACCAAGAGATAGGAGAGCGGCATCCGAACCGGATGATGCTGCATCTGCCACACGTGGCAGAGCTCGTGCGCGACGAGCGTCTCGTCCGCGAGCAGCTCGCGTGACCGGACCGCGATCGTCCACCACGCCGAGTAGCCATCGAAGCGGCGGAACCAGGGCAGCCGGAACAGCCACGGCACGACCCAGATCCGGACGCCGCGCAGCGACACCGGCCGCGGGTAGAAGGCGTGCGCGTCGAGCCGCGCCTTGGCGCGGTGCAGCGCGGCCCGCTTCTGCTCGTCCATGCTTCGAGCCTAGATGGCACTGCTGATCACGGGCCCGCAGGGAGCGGGAAAGACGACTGTCGCGGACGTCGTCGCGCGGTCCTTCGACCGCGGCGTGCACGTCGAAGGAGACGTATTCCGCCGCTTCGTCGTCGCCGGCCGCTCGGAGATGACGGAGGACGCACCGGACGACGCGCTCGCCCAGCTTCGCCTCCGCTACGCCCTCGCGCGTCGCACGGCGCAGGAGTACGAGCAGGCGGGATTCACGGTCGTCGTCGAGGACGTCGTCGCGGGCCCGCTCCTTCGAGAGATCGCGCCGGGATACGCGCACGTCTTCGTCCTCTTTCCGGCCGAGGACGTCGTCGCCACGCGAGCAGGATCACGTCACGCGCCGTGGGTCTACCGGCTGTTCGCCGACGCGACACCCCGCCTCGGGACGTGGATCGACAACGGCCGCCTCACGCCCGAGGAGTGCGCGGCTGCGATTCTGCGGCGATGAAGCGCCGCGTCCTCCGCCTGCTGCAGCGCCTCGGCCTGATCGGCCCGGCGTTTCGCGCCTACGAGCGCGCCGTCGCGCTTCGCCCACATTCGGTCGTGCCGACCGACGGGCTGCCGCTGCCGCCGCGCCGGCTGATGGTGCGCGTCGCAGGCACGGCGGACGCGGACTGGTTTCTCCGCGGCGGTCGCGCCGGCTACGACGCGATCGCGGCTCACATCGACGTGCAGCAAACACGCGACGTCCTCGACTTCGGCTGCGGCTGCGGCCGCGTCACGCGGTACTTCAAGGATCATTTCGGCGGCGTCGCGGGGAGCGACGTCAACGGCGACGCGGTCGAGTGGTGCCGCGACAACCTGCGCTTCGCGCGGTTCGAGGCGAACGGCCTCGCCCCGCCGCTCGCCTTCGCCGACGACAGCTTCGACCTCGTCTACGCGCTCTCGGTGTTCACGCACCTCACCGCCGACCTGCAGCTCGCGTGGCGCGACGAGCTCCGGCGCGTGCTCCGTCCCGGCGGCCGGCTGCTGATCACGACGCACGGCCGCTCGTACCTCCCGCGGCTCGACGACGCGGAGCGGGTGCGCTTCGAGCGCGGCGAGCTCGTGGTGCGGTGGGCCGAGGTCGTCGGCTCGAACCTCTGCAGCGCGTACCACCCCGAGCAGTACCTCCGCGACACCTTTGCGCGGGGGTTCACGTTTCTCGAGCTCGAAGCGGAGGGAGCACGAGGGAACCCGACGCAGGACCTCGTCATGCTGCAGAAGACATGAGCGTAGGCTCGATCGAGCTCACAAACGAGCGGAGGCGCCGGCTTTGCCGACGCCGAGAGCGGGCATGAGCGCGAAGGAGCACAGAGTCGAGTCGTGGGAGGAGCTGCATTCGCTCCTCTTCGACGAGATGTGGAACGAAGAGCTCGGGCTCTTCCGGTCGAGCTTCGCGTATCGCGGCAACAGCGACGCCGTCGCACCGCTGAAGAGCGGCCTCGCGCGGCTCGCCGGCGACGTCGAGCTCGAACGGCAGCTGATGCGCGCCTTCCGGAAGTACGCGCGGCAGGACGCGGTCCCGCACGACACCGACTGGGACTGGCTCGCGCTCGGTCAGCACCACGGGCTCCCGACGCGCCTGCTCGACTGGACCTACTCGCCGTACGTCGCGCTGCACTTCGCGACGCAGAACACGGAGAGGTACGACCGGGACGGCGTCGTGTGGATGCTCAACTACGTCGCCGCCCACGAGCGGCTGCCGCCGCGGCTCCGCGACGCGCTCGGGGACGAAGGCGCGCAGGTGTTCACGACGGAGCTGCTCGCGGAGGTGGCGCCCGGGCTCCGCGACCTCGACGAGGAGCGCGGCGAGTTCGTCCTCTTCGTCGAGCCGCCGTCGTTCGACGCACGGATCGTCAACCAGTACGCACTGTTCTGCGTGATGTCCCCCGCCGACCTCCGGCTCGAGGACTGGGCGACGCGCGTCGTCATCCCCGCGCCGTTGAAGTGGGAGATCCGCGACAAGCTCGACCAGGCGAACGTCACCGAGCGCGTCCTCTTCCCCGGCCTCGACGGGATCTCGCGTTGGCTCGGGCGGTACTACGCGCCGCGGACGTTCCCTAGCGGGTGAGCGTGACCTTGTTGAGCCCTCGCGGGCTGTCCACGTCGAGCCCGCGGAGCCGCGCGAGCCGCATCGCCGTCAGCTGACCCGGGATCACCGCGGTCAGTGGGCTGAGCCACTCGGGGACGCGCGGGACGAGCGGCAGCCGCGTCTGTGCGCGGCGCAGCACCGCGCCGACGTCCGACACCGCGAGCAGCCGCGCTTCCCGCTCGCGCAGCGGCAGCACGACGTCCTCGACACTCGGCCGCGCGGGGCCGCTCGGAGCGACGAGCACGACCGGCCAGCCCGGTTGGATCGCTGCGATCGGGCCGTGCATCAGGTCGGCCGGCGAATACGCCTCCACGACGAGGCCGGAGAGCTCGCGGATCTTGAGCGCGATCTCGAACGCCGTCCCGTAGTTGACGCCGCGACCGACGACCGTCGCACCCACGGAGCCGGCGTACTCGTCGAGCGGCGGCGCGGACGAGATCGAGAGCTCGATCTGACTCGCGAGCGTCGTCGGCATCTCCGCGAGCTCGGCCTCGGCGCGCGGACCGTCCGCCGCCGCGAACACGAGTGCGACGGCCCCGAGCGAGTTGAGATACGTCTTCGTCGCCGCGACCGCATGCTCCTCACCCGCCTCGAGCTGGAGGACGAGGTCGGCCTGGTGCGCCAGCGGCGAGTCGGGAACATTCGTGACGGCGATCGTCGGCCGCCCCTGGCGGCGCGCCTCGGCGAGCACGGACGCAACGTCGGGTGACGCGCCGGATTGCGAGATGCCGATCACGGCGGCGCCGTCGAGCCGCGGCGGCTGCTCGTAGATCGTGTACAGCGACGGCGTCGCGAACATCACCGGGACGCGGTGCGCGCGGCCGAGCAGGTACTGCGCGTACCGCGCGGCGTTCGACGACGATCCGCGCGAGGCGATCAGCACGTAGCGGATGTCGTCGCGGCCGAGCAGTGCCGCGACCTCGCGTGCGACGCCCGTCTGGCGCTCGATCAGGCGCGCGAGCGCAGCCGGCTGCTCTTGGAGCTCGTCCTCAAGCCACGACAAAGGCATTGCCTCCGGCGATCACGCGCGCGATGTCGAGCCGATCGTCGAGAACGACGATGTCGGCGCGCGCGCCCCGCTCGAGCACGCCGAGATCGGGGCGGCCGATGACGCGTGCCGGCACGACGGTCGCAGCGCCGACCGCCTCCGACAGCGGCACGCCGAGCGCGTGCAGGTTGCGCACTGCGTCGTGCATCGTCAGCACCGTGCCGGCGAAGACGCCGTCCTCGCGCATCGGCACACCGCCGGCGACCTCGACCTCGACCGCGCCGAGCTGGTACGACCCCGCAGCCAACCCCGCGCCGGCCATGGCGTCCGTGACGAGCACGGCGCGTCCGGCGGCGGCGCCCCAGATCAGCCGAACGGTCTCGTCCGAGAGGTGGTGGCCGTCGACGATCATCTGCACGGAGACGTCGGGACGCGTGAGCGCGACGCCGGCGATTCCGGGGTCGCGAGACCGGAACGGCCGCATCGCGTTGAAGAGATGGACGACGGTCGAGACGCCGACGTCGAACGCCGCGTGCGCCTCCTCGGCGGTCGCATTCGTGTGCCCGGCGGCGACGACGATGCCGCGGTCGAGCAGTTCGGCGATCAACGTCTCCGCACCGGGCAGCTCGGGCGCGAGCGTGTACTGGGTGACGCGCCCGGCGTCGAGCAGCCGCCGGAGCAGCTCGAGGTCGGGGTCGCGCCGGTCGACGGCGGGATGCGTGCCGAGCCGCTCCGGCGAGAGAAACGGCCCCTCGACGTGGGCCCCGATCACCTGCGGGGTGTCGGGGACCTCGCGGAGCGCTGCGACGAGCGTCTCCTCCGGTGCGGTGATGAACGTCGGTTGATAGGCGGTGACGCCGCCCTCGAGCAGCGCCTCGCCCGCGCGCTCGTAGTCGGCGCGCGAGGCGGCGAGGAAGTCGACGCCCGCGTAGCCGTTGACCTGAAGGTCGACGAAGCCGGGCACGGCGATGCTGCCGCGCGCGGTCGTCCTCAGGCCGACGGCGGTGACGACGCCGCCGTCGACGTCGACGTCGCCGCGCACGAACTCGCCCTGGACGAGCGCCGCCTCGACGCCGAGCTTCACTTCAGCGCCTGCCTGACGGAGCCGCGGGCCTGGTCGAGCCGCTCGCGCGCGACGGCTGCGTCGACGCCGGCGAGCAGCGTGACGAGGGCGACGCGCGCGTCGCCTTCGGCCGCAGTGAACGCGGCGTCGACCGCGTCGTCGCCGGCGCCGGTGAGGAGAACGACGTTGCGGCGCGCGCGCTCACGGAGCTTCGCGTTCTCGGGCGCGACGCTGACCATGAGCCCGTCGTACGTACGGCCGAGCCTGATCATCGTCAGCGTCGAGATCGCGTTCAGGATCAGCTTCTGCGCCGTACCCGCCTTCAGGCGCGTCGAGCCCGAGACGATCTCGGTCCCGACGACGGCGACGACGGCGTGGTCGGCGAGCGCCTCGAGCGCGCTCCCGCGCGCACAGACGACCGCGACGCACAACGCACCGGCGGCGCGCGCAACTTCGAGCGCACCGACGGTGAACGGCGTCGTGCCGCTCGCGCTGATCGCGACGACCGCGTCTGCCGGCCCGACCTCGGCGGCGCGCACCTCGGCTGCGCCGCGCGCGGGATCGTCCTCTACCTCGAGCCACACGTCCGCGCCGAGCGCGATCACGAGCTCGGGCGGCGTCCCGAACGTCGCAGGACACTCGGCCGCGTCGAGCGCGGCCAGGCGGCCGCTCGTCCCTGCGCCGACGTAGACGATGCGCCCGCCCTGCTCGAGCTTCGCGGCGATCGCATCGATCGCGGCCGCGAGCTCGTCGCCGGCTTCCGCAACCGCACCGGCGACGGTCGCGTCGCTTGCATTGACGAGCGAGACGAGCTCGCGCGTCGCCCGCGCCTCGAGCGGCGGCTGGGCGGTCAGCGCCTTCGTGATCGCCGCCCACACCTCGGGCGCGTCGGGCGTCGCGAGCGACGACATGTTCCCGCAGGCCTCGTAGCCCCACGTCCAGAGGTCGTCGATCCCCTCCTCGCGCGCGGCGGCGACCGCCGCCTCGAGCTCGGGGATCTCCTCGGCCGTCAGGCCGAAGCTCGGCAGCCAGAGCTGCGCGCCGACGCCGTGACGGTCGCACGTCTCCCGGAGCAGCCGCGCGAAGCGACGGACGAAAGGCCCGGCCGACGCGTTCCAGTGCTTCCAGTACGGGTCGGTCGCGAACGTCGTGAGCCCCGGCAGCGACGCAACCGTGTTCCAGTCCGAGATGCCGTGCGCGCCCTCCGTCGCAGGCAACAGGCAGATCGTGTGCGTGCCCCCGCGCGCGAGCATCTCGCGCAGGAAGTCGACGACCGACGCCTCGCGGAAGGCGCGCACGTCGTCGTCGAGCTCGCGCGGCAGCTCGCGCCCGAAGCGCTCGGTGCAATGGCGGCAGCGGCAGCTCCAACGTCCGTCCTCCACCCCGACGTGCGCCGGCACGACCCACGCCGGCTCGTCCCAGAAGAGCGAGTCGACGCCGCACTCGAGCGCCCAGTCGGCCCAGTCGGCGCAGAACGCGCGGTACGCAGGGCTGTTGAGGCACGCCGCCGCGACGCGGCGGTCGTCGTCCATCACCTGGCACTCGTCGGGATGGAACGCGACGAAGCGCGACTCGGCCTCCCCGCCGAACGTGCGGCCGAGCCCCCACGGCGACGCCTGCACCCAGAGGCCGGCGCGGTGCGACGCGTCGACGATGCGCGCCATCGTGTCGCGGTAGTACGCGAGGTCGTTCTCCGAGAACGTGTGCAGCACGCCCGCGTAGCCGCGCGCCGCGAGGTCGGTCATGTCGCGCTCGACGTGCCGCGGGATGCGGACGCCGAAGTACGAGCAGCCGGCGCGCGTCTCAGCCACGGACGGCTCCGGCGGTGAGCCCGAACGCGATCCGCCGCTGCACGATGAGGAAGAAGACGACGACCGGGATCGCGGTCAACGTCGACGCCGCCATCAGCCCCGCCCAGTCCGTCTGTCGGCTCGTGCCGAGGAAGAACGAGAGCCAGACGGTGACGGTCTGCTTCGACTGGTCGTTGAGCAGGATCCGCGCGAAGATGTACTCGTTCCAGCTCGTGATGAACGCGAAGATCGATGTCGCCACGAGCCCCGGCGCGACGAGCGGTAGCAGGATCTTGGCGAACGCGCCGAAGCGCGTGCTCCCGTCCACCATCGCGGCCTCCTCGAGATCCTTCGGGATGCCGAGGATGAAGCCGCGCAGCGTCCACACGCAGAAGGGCAGGGCGAACGTGAGGTACGTGATGATCACGCCGCTCAGCACGTTCACCTGGTGGTAGCGCGCGAGGACGACGTACAGCGGGATGATCATCCCGGCGCCCGGCAGCATCTGGATGCCGATGATGAGGAGGATGAACGTCTTCCGTCCGGCGAAGCGGTACTTCGCGAGGGCGACCGCGGCGAGGAACGCGAGCACGAGCGAGACGAGCACCGTGACGACGACGACGATCAGGCTGTTCTTCACGTCCTGCCAGAAGAACGGCCGGTGGATCGCGTCGCCGAAGTGCGACAGCGTCGGGTGCAGCGGCAACCAGCGAGGCGTCAGCGAGTAGACCTCGTCGTCCGGCTTGAACGCCGTCGACACCATCCAGTAGACGGGGAAGATCATCACGGCGAAGACGGCGAGCCCGACGACGTTCCAGAGCGTGCGGTGCGCGTTCCTCACTCGACGTCACCGACCTTGATCATCCGCCGCACGTAGACGACGCTCATCGCCGCGACCATGACGAGCATCAGCAGCGAGATCGCCGCGCCGCGCCCGTAGTCGCTCTTGAAGTAGCCCTCTTCGAAGAGATAGATCGACATCAGGTAGTTGCCGGGGTGGATGTGCGGCTGCCCGATCAGCAAGTACGGCTGCGTGAAGACGCCGAAGTCCCAGAGGATCGAGAGGCTCGTCAGGATGAGCAGCACGGGCTGCACGATCGGGAGCGTCACGTCCTTGAAGATCCGCCATGAGCGCGCGCCGTCGATCTCCGCCGCCTCGATCAGCTCGTTCGGCACCTGCGAGAGCGCTGCGTAGACGGTGATCGCGATGAACGGGAGCGCGCCCCAGACGATCAGGACGGTCGTCAGCCCGAGCTGCGACGTCGTCGACCCCATCCAGTCGTGCTGGAAGTAGTCGCCGACGCGCGCTTCGGTCAGCGCGTAATTGACGACGCCGTTCTGCGGGTTCGTCATCCAGTTGAAGATCTGCACCGCGACGACCGGCGGCATCGCCCAGACGAGCACGAGGCCGGAGGTCAGCAGCACGCGCATCCACGTGCTCACCCGGATGAACAGCATCGCGAGCAGCGTCCCGAGCACCATCGTCAGCCCGACGTTCACGACGGTGAAGACGATCGTGCGCAACGCTGTGTGCCAGAAGATCGGGTCGTGCAGGACGCTGCCGAAGTTGTGCAGGCCGACCCATTGCCCGTGGTGCCGGATCAGCTCGAACAGCGTGTAGTGCTGGAAGGAGAGCCGGACGAGGCTGTAGATCGGATAGGCGAGGATCGCGCCGAGGACGACGACGACCGGCAGCAGCAGCCAGTACGGCACCGAGGCGCGCAGGGCGCGCGCGCGGGACAACGGCCGCCGCCGAGACCACTCACGGGTGGTCTCGGCGGAAACGGCCATCGTCCTTGGAGGGTCCTAGCTGGGGGTGGAAGCCCGGGTTAGGGCTGGTTGAGGACGGAGGTGATGTTGTCGCTCGCCGAGGCCGCCGCCTGCGCGACGGTCAGCTTCCCCTTGAGGATCTGCGCGAGCATGTTGCGGAGGATATTGCCGTTCTCGACGTCGACCCAGTGCTTCGCCGCCGGCACGAACCAGCTGCGCGAAGCGGCACGCTCGTTGACGCTGTTGCCGAGCAGCGACGTCGCGTTCGGGATGTTCCCCTTCGCCTGCAGGCCCTTCTCCGAGCTCGTGCTCGTGAAGTCCTTGATCCAGTCGGCCGCGAGCGCAGTCTGCTTGCTCGTGATCGGCACGGCGAGATCGGAGCCGCCGAGGAAGCCCGGCATGGCCTGACCCGCGGTATGGCTCGGCATCACGAACTGTGCGGTGACGCCCTTGTACTTCGCGCCGGTGCAGCAGCTGAACCAGCCCGGCCCGATGATCGAGCCGGCGCCGCCCTGCGAGAACACCGTGTACGGCGCCGGGTTGTTCTCGTCCGACGTCGGCGTTGCCTTCGAGGCCGCCTTCCAGAAGTTCTTGAAGGCGGTCAGTCCGGCGATCGACTTCGGCGAGTCGAGGTTGCCGACCCACTTGTGCGCGTGCGTGTACGCGATCGACCCGCCGTAGTCGTAGACGAACGCCATCGCGAAGTACCAGTCGGTGCCGGCGATGTACACGGGCGAGAAGCCCTTCGTGCCGGAGCCGGCCCTCGCGAGCCGCTGCAGGTCGGTCGTGAACTGGCCGAGGCTCGTGGGGGCGCCCTTGATCCCCGCCTTCTGCCAGATGTCCGTGCGGTACGTGACGACGCGCGAGCCCGCGTAGTACGGGACGCCGAACGTCTTGCCGCCGTAGTTCCCGGACTTCGCAAGGCCGGCGAGCCAGTTCGCCGAGTTCGGGAACGTCGACTTCAGCGACGTCAGGTCCGCGAACGCGCCGGCCGCCATGTACTTCGTCATCTCGGTGTTGCCCATCTCGATGACGTCGGGGCCGCCGCCGCCCGCGAGCGCGGCGTCGAACTTCTGGAGGTGGTCGCCCCAGTTCTGGTACTGGATGTCCACCGTGGTGCCGGGGTGATCCTGCTGGAACTGCTGGTTCGCGGCCGCGACGAGGTCCGGCCAACCGGACTGCGCGTCCACCTGCAGCCAGACCGTCACCTTGGCGGCCGCGGCCCGCTGCCCTGCAGCCGACGCGGTCGCGGCTGCGACCCCGAGCAGCACGGCAACCGTCACCGCTGCGACAACTCGTAGCCTCATTCGACTTCTCCTCGAGCCGTCGGCGTCTGCCCTGTGGCCGGGGTCTCGCACGCCGAATGGTCTATACCAATTGCCACGCGCGGAGCCTCGCACACTAGACCACTGCTTGTCAAGGGCCGTCGCCGAACCCGGTGGCGCGCTACTGCCGCGGCCGGCTGAGCTCGGTCACGATCCGGTACCGGTCGCCCCGGTACACGGACTGGACGAACTCGACCGTGCGGCCCTCGACGTCGCGGCTCGTGCGCTCGAAGAGAAAGGCCGGCGAGTGGAGCGGGACGCCGAGGGCCTTCGACTCCTCCTCGTTCGTCACCGTCGGCTCGATCGCCTGCGTGCCTTCGGAAATGTGGATCCCGTAGCGATTTGCCAGCAATTCGTAGACCGAGCCGTTGTCGAGATCCTTCGCCTCGAGGCCCGGGACGAGCGCCTCGGGCAGATGCAGCGTCTCGATCGCCATCGTCTCGCCGTCGGCGAGCCGGAGCCGCTTGATCACGAGGATCCGGTCGCCTGGGGAGACCTGAAGCGCCCGGCCGAGCCGGGCGCCGGCGAGCTCGCGTGCGAGGGAGAGGGTCCGCGATCCAGCCACCATGCCGCGCCTCCGCATGTCCTCGCTGAACGAGGTCATGGTCAGCTCCTGGGAGATCTTCGGCTGCTGGATGTATGTACCACTCCCCCGTCGGCGCACGAGGTAGCCCTCACGCGCGAGGTCGTCGAGCGCAGCGCGGAGGGTGAGCCGCGAGACCCCGAGATCGGCGCTGAGCTGCCTTTCCGAGGGAATTGCGGTACCGACGCCGAGCCGCTCGATCAGATCGAGCACCTGGCGGCGCGTCTCGCTCTGCTTCGTCACGCGGGGCTGGAGGGTCACGCCGCGGACTATACCCCGATTCCGCAAAATTGGTCAATGCCATTGCGCGGCAGGATCGGCTCCTGTATAGATCACTTCGTGGCGGGCATCTACCTCGACCGGGTGACGAAGGCGTTCGCGGCCGGCGTGATCGCCGTCGACGAGGTCAGCCTCGAGATCGCGCCCGGGGAGTTCCTCGTGCTCGTCGGCCCCTCGGGCTGCGGGAAGTCGACGCTCCTGCGGATGATCGCGGGCCTCGAGGAAGTGACGGCCGGGAAGATCCTCATCGACGCCGACGACGTCACCGACCTCCCGCCCCGGGCCCGCGACATCGCGATGGTCTTCCAGAACTACGCGCTGTACCCGCACATGACCGTGCGCGCGAACCTCGCGTACGGGCTGAAGGTGCGCAAGACGCCGAAGGCCGAGGCCGAGCGCCGCGTGGAGGAGGTGGCGCAGCTCCTGGGCCTCGACGAGCTGCTCGAGCGCCGGCCCGCCGCCCTCTCGGGCGGCCAGCGCCAGCGCGTGGCGATGGGCCGCGCGATCGTGCGCGAGCCGAAGGCCTTCCTCATGGACGAGCCGCTTTCAAACCTCGACGCGAAGCTGCGCGTCGGGATGCGCGCCCAGCTGGCAGCGCTGCACGCACGGCTCGGGACGACGACCGTCTACGTCACGCACGACCAGGTCGAGGCGATGACGCTCGGCCAGCGGGTCGCGGTGATGCGCGACGGCCACATTCTCCAGGTCGACACGCCGCAGGTGCTCTACTCGCAGCCGGTCAATCTCTTCGTCGCCGCGTTCATCGGCTCGCCTGCGATGAACCTCGTCGACGCCGACGCCGCGGACGGCGTCCTCTCGTTCGCCGGCTGGAAGCTGCCGACGACGCTCGCCGGCGCGCAGCGCATCATCGCCGGCATCCGCCCGGAGGCGTTCGAGGACGCACGCTTCGCCGATCCGTCGCTCCCCGTCGTCGAGGTGACGGTGCAGGTCGTCGAGGATCTCGGCGCCGACGCGCACGTCATCTTCGAGATCGACGCGCCGCCCGTGGACGTGACCGAGGTGCGCGAGGCCGCGGGTGACGACGAGACGCTGCTCGTCACCGACCGCGCGAGCTTCACCGCGCGCGTCGATCCGCAGACGTCAGCGCGGCCCGGTGCGCCGCTCCGGCTCGCGATCGACCCGTCGAAGTTCCACTTCTTCGATCCGGCGACGGGTCTGCGCCTCGAGACGGCGCGCCAGCTCGTTCCCGCGTAGGAACGGCTAGAGACCCAGTCGCTCCAGCTGCGTTTCGTCGCGCCGCCAGCGCGGACGCACCTTGACCGTCAGGTCGAGGAACACGGGATGGCCCATGACCGCCTCGATCTCGGGCCGGGCCCGCGTGCCGATTTCCTTGATCATCGATCCGCCCCTGCCGACGAGGATCTGCTTCTGCGACTCGGTCTCGACGAGCAGGAACGCTCGCACGACCTTCTCGCCCAGCTCGTCGACCTCGACGGAGATCGCGTGCGGCACCTCGTCGCGCGTCAGCCAGAGCGCCTTCTCCCGGATCAGCTCTGCGACCTGGTCGCTCTCGCCGAGGTCGGTCGCCTGCTCGCGCGGGAAATACAGCGGCCCGTCCTGCAGCAGCCCGACGAGCTCGTCACGCAGCTCGCCGATGCCGTCGCCGGTCTTCGCACTCACCGGGTGGAGCGCATGGAAGTCGCCGAGCTTCGCCGCCGCGTTCATCTGCTGCGCGATATGTCCCGCCTTCAGCCGGTCGACCTTGTTCAGCGCGATGACCACCGGCACGCCGACGGAGAACACGCGCTCGGCGATGAAGCGGTCGCCCGCGCCGATCCGCTCGCGCGCAGACAGCACGAACAGCACGCCGTCGATGCCCTCGAACGCCGAGTCGACCGTGTGCTGCATCCGCTCGGTCAGCGCGTCGCGCGGCCGCTGGAACCCGGGCAGATCGGCGAGGACGAGCTGATAGTCGTCGCTCGTCGCGACGCCGAAGATCCGTCGCCGCGTCGTCTGCGGCTTGTCGGAGACGATCGCGACCTTGCGGCCGGCGAGCGCGTTCACGAGCGTGGACTTGCCGACGTTCGGCCGGCCCGCCACCGAGACGAAGCCCGACTTCACGGCAGGTTCCACGTGTCGGGCAGGAGCGCGGACGCGGGTGCGTAATCGGCCACGGTGCCGTCGGCGCGGCGGAAGTAGACGCGCTCGACCTTCCACTCGTGCAGCCACTGGCGGCAGCCCCCGCACGGCGATGCGGTGATCGCGACGGCGTCGATGTCGCCGGGGCGCACGCCCTCGCTCGCCGCCTTGGAGATGGCGGTGCGCTCCGCGCACACGCCGAGCGGGTACGCCGCATTCTCGACGTTGCAGCCCGCGTACACCCGTCCGTCCTTCAACAGGACGACGGCGCCGACGAGGTAGTTCGAGTACGGCGCGTACGCGGCACGCGCCGCCTCGTCCGCCCGCGCGATCAGCTCGTCACGCGTCACGAGAGCACCTGGAAGACGACGAGCGTGACGAGCGCGCCGAGCACGCCGCCGTAGAGGACCTCGAGCGCCGAGTGCACGCCCGCCTCCACGCGCGTCTGTGCGACGAGCAGCGCCGCGATGAACGTCAGCGAGGAGATGAGGAAGCGATGGTCGTCGCCGATGACGTAGGTGGCCGCCATCCAGATACCGAACGCGAGCGCGGCGTGGCCCGACGGCAGGCCGCCGCGGAGCGGCGTCCCCCGTCCCGTCCAGGCCTTGGTGGCGATGACGATCAGGAGCACGAGCACGAGCGCCGCGAGCGTGATCTCCGCCGGCGCTTCGCGGACGCGGTCGAGCAGCCTCGCACCGCGATGCGCGGCGGCGTGGGCGAAGACGAGGTACCCGACGGCGATCGCCGTCACCGAGGCGATGAGCACCGCGCCGGCGGCGATGTCCTTCGCGAGCTTCGCGTTCGGGTCGAACGAGGTCGTCGAGACGTCGATCGCGCCCTCGATCGCGGAGTTGACCATCTCGGCGACGAGCACGAATGCGATCGCGAGCAGGAGTGCGATCAACTCCATCCGGTCGACGTCGAGCGCGGCCGCGGCCGCGATCACCCCGATCGCGATCGCAAAGTGGATGCGCAGGTTCCGCTGCGTGCGGAGGACGTGGATGATCCCTTCGAACGCGTAGTTGAAGCTGTCGAGCAGCGAAGGCGCGCGGCCCGGAGCCGGAGCGCTCAACGGTACAACGCCTCCTGGGCCTCCATCGCGGCGCCGTGGTCGTACCCGAGCAGGTGGAGCAGCGCGTGGACGAGCGGCGGGCGCCACGCCTCGCCGACGACCTGTGGGCACACGACGACGTCGCCGAGCTGCCGCGGCAACCCGTCGGGCAGCGCCTCGCGCGCGTCCATCGGGAACGCGAGCGCATCGGTCGCCTCGTCGACCCCGAGGTGCTCGCTCTTCAACGCACGGCTCTCGTCCGCACCGACAAACGCGATCCCGAGCTCGCCGGCGTCGATTCCCTCCCCGGCGAGCACGCGCCGCGCGAGCTCGCAGACGGCCGCCTCGTCGACGTCGACGCCCGAGCGGTTGTCGACCTCGATCTCGATCACCGGATGCGCGGCTCGGAGTGCTGCTTGTACGCCTCGACGATCCGCTGGACGAGCTTGTGCCGCACGACGTCCTGGTGGCTGAAGTGCACGAAGGCGATCCCGTCGATGCTGCCGAGGATGCTCTGCACCTGGATCAGCCCCGACGCCTGCTCGCGGGGCAGGTCGATCTGCGTGATGTCGCCCGTGACGACGACCTTCGAGCCGAACCCGAGCCGCGTGAGGAACATCTGCATCTGCTCCGGCGACGTGTTCTGCGCCTCGTCGAGGATGATGAAGCTGTCATTGAGGCTTCTCCCGCGCATGAAGGCCAGCGGAGCGACCTCGATCGTGCCGTGGTCGATGTACGCATTCACCTTCTCCGGGTCCATCGTGTCGTAGAGCGCATCGAACAGCGGCCGCATGTAGGGATCCACCTTCGCCGCGAGGTCACCGGGCAGGAAACCGAGCCGCTCGCCGGCCTCGACGGCCGGGCGCGTGAGGATGACCCGCCCGACCTTGCGCTCGCTGAGCGCGGCAACGGCGAGCGCGATCGCGAGGTACGTCTTACCGGTGCCTGCAGGCCCGATGCCGAAGGTGATCGTGCACTTGCGGATCGCGTCGACGTAGTGCTTCTGGGTGACGGTCTTCGGGGTGATCTTCTTGCCCCGGTGCGACCAGACGACGTCCTCGAAGATCTCGCGGACGTCCTCGGCCTCGTCGAAGGCGTTGAGCACGGTGTCCACGGTGCCGGCGCCGATCTCCTGCCCGCTCTCGACGAGGTCGACGAGCTCCTCGACGACGGCACGCGCCGCGGTGACCTTCTCGTCGGCGCCGTCGAAGGTCAGCCGGTTGCCGCGCAGGTTGATCGCGACGCCGAGACGGTCGCGGAGCGCGGTAAGGACGCCGTCGCCGATGCCCGCGAGCTCGGCGGCGACGTCGTTCGGAACGTCGAGAACTGCCTGCACCGGCTCAGTGTAGGAGCGCCGGAGGGCGTCGGCTCAGGCCTGGACGGCGTCGAGCGCCGCTGCGAGTCCCAGCGGACGGAGCTCGAAGTCGCGCAGCGCCGCGTCGTCGCGGACGTCGCTGTCGCAGCGCAGGCTCTCCACCAGGTGGATCGGCACGAGCATGCCGTCCGGGAGGAGCGGCGCGAGCTGTGAAGGCAACGCGGGGAGCGGCGGCGTGGGAAGCGTGAAGCGGCGTTCGGGACGGTCGAGGCGTCGCGCGACCGCGTTGACGAGGTCCCGATAGCGCATCCGTTCGGCGCCGCCGATCTCGTACGTGGCTTCCCCGTCGAGCGGCACGTCGAGCGCGGCGATCAGGTACTCGACGACGTCGGCGACCGCGATCGGCTGCGCGAGGTGGTCGAGCCAGTCCGGCGCCACGACCGTGGGCAGACAGCGAACCAGCGTCTTGACGAGCTCGTACGACGCGCTGCCGTCGCCGATGACAATCGACGCGCGAAGCTCAACCGTCGGGACCCCGCTAGCGCGCAGGATCTCGCCGACCTCCCGGCGGCTGCGGAGATGCGGCGAGAGGTCGTCGCCGTGCACGATCCCGCCGAGATAGATCAGCCGCGTGAGCCTGCGCTCCCGCGCGGCCGCGGCGAACTCGCGGGCGGCGCGGCGCTCCGCCGCCTCGAAGTCGGCGCTGTCGAGGCTGTGCACGAGGTAGTACGCGGCTTCGACGCCGTCGAGCGCCCGCAGCATCGCAGCGCGGTCGCCGACGTCGCCGTCGTTCCGCGTCAGCGGCCGAACCGTGTAGCCGCGCGCCGCGAGCGCTTCCGAGAGGCGGCCGCCAACGTGGCCCGCAGCGCCGGTGACCGCGACTGTCTCGATTTTGTCCACGGACGCCGTGTCGCCGTCCGACCGGCCGCCGAAACCCCGAGGCCGAGCAGCGCCCCGAAGAGGGCGTGGCCCGCGGTCGCGGCGGCGAACGCCCGCCCGTCGAAGAGGAGCGGCGGCCAGTCGCCGCGCTTCCGCTTCGGGTGGACACGTTCGATCACCGCCAGCGCGGGCCAGAGCATGGTGTTCTCGGCCACGGCGGCGGCGACCCCCTGTCTCGCAGTCCGCCCTCCGAGCCGCTCGAACAGCGCGCCGAACGCGAAGCCGCCCGCCATGTGGGTCCCGAGGTTCGCAAGCCACTCGTAGCGCCCCTCGGTGATGAGCGGCCCGAGCACTTCGGAGTCGGCATACGGTGTGCGGAACACGCGCTTCAGCAGCGGGTCGTAGGCGTTCCACACACCGGCCGCGAGGGAGCCTGCGATTCCGCCTCTCACCATTCCAGCCCTGTGCCCCTCCGCGGCGGAAACTACGCGAGCTTCTCGCGCACGATCTGGCTCACCTGCGAACCGTCGGCGCGGCCGGCGATCTGCGGCATCACGTCTGCCATGACGCGTCCGAGGTCGGCCATGCTCGTCGCCCCGACCTCGGCGATCGCATCGTCGACGATCTCCTCGATCTCGTCCTCCGACAGCGGCTCGGGCATGAACTCCTCGAGGATCGCGAGCTCCCGCTCCTCCGCCTCGGCGCGGTCGTCGTGGCCGCCGGTGCGGAAGGCCTCGGCCGCCTCGATGCGCCGCTTGCGCTCGCGTTGGAGCACCTGCAGCTCCTCGTCGTCGGAGAGCGGCCGCTGCAGCTCCTTCTCGGAGCTCCTCAGCGCGTTGATGATCAGGCGAAGCGCGTCGCGGCGCTCGGCGTCGCGCGCCTTCATCGCCTCCTTGATCTCGCCTTCGATCTCCGCGATGCGGCTCAAGCCATCCTCCCGGTCAATCTCCCTCCGAGCACGTGCCAGTGCAGGTGGAAGATCGTCTGGCCGGCGCCCGCGCCGGCGTTGACGACGACACGGTAATCGCTCAGGCCCTCTCGTGCAGCAACGTCGGCGACGAAGTCGAGCATCCGCTTGTCCTCGTCGGCGCCGTACTGCGCGATCTCGTGGAAGCTCGCGATGTGGTGCTCGGGGATCACGAGCAGGTGCGTCTCGGCCTGCGGATTGATGTCGCGGATCGCGACGAGCCCGTCGGTCGCCGCGACGTGGTCGCCGTCGCGGTAGAGCATGCAGAACAGGCAGTCGTCGTTCACGCGGCCAGCACTCCCTCGTCGCTCACTGCTCGTCCGCGCACGCGGACGAACGTCCCGACGTCGCCGTCGACGAGCCAAGGCGTGTAGTCGTCGCCGTAACCGCGCCCCGGCCGGTCGACGAGGACGACGTCGTCGACGCCTACCTTCGTCCGCCAGCGCTCGACACACGCCTCGTGCGACGCCGCCCGCAGGCGGGCGCCGCGCTCCCGCTTCACCTGCGCCGGCACAGTGTCGTCGCCGGCCGTTCGGGTGCCGGGCCGCGGCGAGTAGGGGAAGACGTGAATCTTCGTCAGGCCGGCGGCCCGCACGGTCGCGACCGTGTTCGCGAATGCGCGCTCGTCCTCGGCCGGGAACCCGACGATCACGTCGCTTGTCAGGTTGAACTCGTCCCGCAGCGGTGCGAGCCGGCGGAGATAGGTCGCGACCGTGTATCGGCGTCCCATCGCGCGCAGGACGCCGTCGTCGCCGGATTGCAGCGGCACGTGCAGATGCCTGGCGACGCTCGCCGTCTCGCGCAACGCGCGAACGAGCTCGTCGCCGACGTGGTTGATCTCGATCGACGACAGACGCAGCCGCTCGACGAGCGACCCCGCCTCGCGCACGAGACGCGGCAGGTCGTAGCCCGCGGCGCGGTCCCGGTAGCAGCCGAGGTTGATCCCCGCGAGCACGACCTCGCGGTGGCCCTGCGCGACACGCCGCCCGACCTCGGCGAGCACGGCCTCGGCCGCGCGCGAGCGCGACGCACCCCGCACGAGCGGGATGACGCAGAAGTTGCACGAGAACGAGCAGCCGTCCTGCACCTTCACGAAGGCGCGCACGCGGTCGAGCCGGGCATCGGCCTGCACACAGCCGATCGCGCCGACGTCGCCGGCGACGAAGTCGGGCGTCTCCTCGCTGCGCCGAGCGACGACGACGACATTGCCCGGTAGGCCGGCGAACGCGTCGGCGGCGAGGTTCGCACCGCAGCCGGTGACGTACACGCGACGGTGCGTACGCGCTGCGCGCGCAGCCTCCTTGCGCGACTTCGCAAGCGCCTCGTTCGTGACGCAGCACGAGTTGACGACCGCGATCTCTGCGTCCACAGCCTCGGCGTGGCCGTCGGCGAGTAGCCGCTCGCGCACCTCGTGCGCGTCGACGTGCGAGACCTTGCAGCCGAGAAAGCGGACGCTGAACGTCGTCACGTGCGACGAAGCCTAAGCAGGTCTGCCGCCCAGCCGTCGGCCTCGCGCCGGTCGACCGGCTCCCAGCCGTCGACCGCGGGCCGGTCGCGGTCGAGATAGCCGGAGGTGACGGCGAGCGGCGCGCGGAGCCGCGGCAGCAGCCGCTCGACGAGGTCGAGCTGGACGTTCGCGAGCACCACGTCGGTCGCCGGCAGCTCGTCCGCCAGCGCGTCGGCCCGCCTCGCCTCGATGCCGACCCCGTTCGCCGCAGCGTTCGCGAGGGACGCCTCGACGGCCGCGTCGTCGAGGTCGATGCCGAGGACCGGCGCGAAGCCGAGCTTCGCCGCGGCGATCGCGAGCACGCCCGAGCCGCAGCCGACGTCGACCAGCGAGCCCGGTTCGAGCGTCTGCAGGAGCTCGAGCGTCAGCCGCGTCGTCGGGTGCGCGCCGGTCCCGAACGCGCGGCCGGGATCGATGAGAATCGTTTCCGGGCGGCTGGAAGCGTCGGCGGCCGAGCCGCCGACGCCCGGCCGAGAGCCGGGAGCTGCCTGCGGCAGTTCCCAGGGCGGCCCGACCCAGAAGCGCCCGACCCGGACGCCGTGGTGGAACTCGCGCCAGCGGTCGGGCCAGTCGTCGTCGACGTCCTCGGCGGAGACGACGTCGAAGGCGAGCGGCGGCTCTTCCGCATAGACGGCGAACGCGCCGTCGAGCTCCTCGACGCCCTCCGGAAAGAGATGCAAGAGCAGCAGCAGCTCCGCGTCGCCGCCGACGATCACATATCGCTTCAGCGGAATGCGCTCTTCAGCTTCTCGAAGAACGACTCGTCGGCCTTGTACGTGCGCTCGTGCACATGGGTGTCGAACTGCTCGAGCAGCCTCCGCTGCTCCTCGCTGAGGTGCCGCGCCACGAGGACGTTGACGAGGACGCGATGGTCGCCGCGGCCGTAGCCCTGCAGCACCGGCATGCCTCGGCCGCGCAGCACGACGACCTCACCCGGCTGCGTGCCCGCGGTGAACTCGAGCTCCTCGTCGCCGTCGAGCGTCGGAATCGTGAACGTCGTGCCGAGCGCGGCCTGCGTCATCGTCAGGTCGACGGTCGAGAAGATGTCGTCGCCTTCGCGCACGAAGCGCGGGTCGGGCTTCACGTGCACCTGAACGTAGATGTCGCCGGCACGCGCACCGAGCACGCCCGCATGCCCCTCGCCTGAGAGGCGGATGCGCTGGCCGTCGTGGATGCCCGCCGGCACGGTCACCGAGAGCGTGCGCTCCTCGAGCACGCGGCCGAGCCCTTCGCATGCCGTGCAGGGCACTTCGATCCGTCGCCCCGTGCCGCCGCACGTCGGGCAGCTCGACGTGCGGACGAACTCGCCGAACACGCTGCGCGAGACCTGCTGCACGCGGCCCATGCCGGCGCACGTCTCGCAGGTGACGACGTTCGTCCCCGGCTCCGCGCCGTTGCCGCCGCAGCGGCCGCACGTGACGGCGACGTCGAACGGCACGTCGCGCGTCGTCCCCGTCGCGGCGTCGGTCAACTCGATCTCCACGACCGCGGTCAGGTCGGCGCCGCGCGAGCGGCCACGACCGCCGAGGAGATCGTCGCCGAAGAACGCGCTGAACAGATCCGACAGGCTCGAGAAGTCGAAGTGGCCCGGCTGGAAGCCGCCGCCGCGAAGCCCTGCGTGCCCGTAGCGGTCGTAGAGCTCGCGCGTCTCCGGCTTCGAGAGCACCTCGTACGCCTCGACGACCTCCTTGAAGCGCTCCTCGGCGTCCGGCGCGTCGCTGACGTCGGGATGGAGCTCCCGCGCGAGCCGCCGGAACGCCCGCTTGATCTCCCCCTCGCTCGCGCCGCGCTCGACGCCGAGCAGCTCGTAGTAGTCCCGCTCCGTTGTCGCCATCAGTCCTCGAACACCGATTCTGCGAACCGCGACAGCTCCAGTGCGGCACTTCGCACCGCGCGGAGCGCCTTGTCGTAGTCCATGCGCACCGGCCCGACCAGGCTGACGGCGCCGAGCGCACGGTGGACGAGCCCGTAGCACGCGCCGACGAGCGCGATCTCGCGGAGGGCGGGATGCTCGAGCTCGTGCCCGACGCGCACGAACGCGCGCTGCGACTCGCTCGGCGAGCCGATGACGTCGAGCATCGCCGCCCGCTTCTCGACGAGCTCGAACAGGTTGCGGTAGGCCTCGAGCTCCTCCGATCGCACCTCGCCGAGGAGGTCGGCGGCGCCGCCGACGAACAGCCGCTGCTCCGCCGAGACGAGCTCGGTGAACGCGGGGCGAAGCGCTGCGAGGAATTCGCGCTCGCGCGGCGAGAGCCCGGAGCCCTCGAATCGGCGGCGGAGCAGCGACGTCCCGAGCTGCAGGCCCGCGACCGTCTCGTTCAGGTACTCCCCCGCCCATTGCGCGAGCCCCGGGTCGACCCGCTGCTCGAAGTGGAAGAGCCGCTTCGTCACGCCGCCCGACGACGTGATCACGACGACCATCACCAGCTCCGGCTCGAGCAGCAGGACCTCGACGTGGACGACGGTCGTCGCCGCGAGCGGCGGCGCGCTGACGAGCGCGAGCAGGCGGGTCACCTGCGACAGCATCTCCGTCGTCGCCTGGAGCGCGGACTCGACCTCGGTCCGCTGCGAGTGCAGGTCGAGCGGGAACGCATCCGGGTGCGGCTCCGGATGGCGGAGCAGCTCGTCGGCGTAGTAGCGGTAGCCGGACTCCGTCGGCACGCGTCCGGCCGAGGTGTGCGGATGGGTGAGCAGGCCGTAGGCCTCGAGCTCGGCGAGCTCGGCGCGAACGGTCGACGACGACGCGGCGAGCCCCGCGTGCGCGGCCAGCGTCTTGGAGCCGACCGGCCTCCCGGTGGCCACGTATTCCTCGACGACGCGCCGCAGGATCTCCTGCTGCCTCTGTGTCAGTTGCAGCTTGACGCTCATGCCCGCTGCCGGCGCCGGCGAAGCCGGCGCCTCCGCTCTCTGATGAGCTCCGTCGATCCTACGCTCATTTGCAGGGCAAATTTTAGTTGAGGAGCTCGGCCGTCACGGCGCCGCCGAGAAAGCGGCCGCGCGGCGTCAGCGCGAGCGTCTCGTCGTCGTGCTCGGCGAGGCCGAGCTGGGCGACGCGGGCGAGCCCGGCCGGATCGAGCGCATGGCGGATACCCGCCAGCGGCAGCGGTTCGTCGAGCCGGAGCCCGAGCATCACCCGCTCGCGCGCCCGCGTCTCGTCGTCGAGCAGCTCGAGCTCGCGGTCGTACTCGCCACGTAGGTAGCGCGCGAGCTTCGCCGTGTTGCGGCGGCGCTCGAGGCCGAGCGTCGAGACGGCGCCGACGCCGATCCCGAGGTACTCGTGACCGAGCCAGTAGCCGAGGTTGTGCTCCGCGCGCTTGCCGTCGCGGCAGAAGTTCGCCGTCTCGTACCAGCGGTAGCCCGCGTCGGTCAGCGTCGCGACGACACGCTCGAAGTAGTCCTCCATCTGCTCCGCCTGCTGCTCGAGCTCGGTGCCGTGCGCGATCGTGAAGCGCGTCCCGGGCTTCGCCTCGAGCTCGTAGGCGGAGATGTGCTCGGGCCCGAGCGCGAGCGCCTGCGCCAGGTCGGCGGCGAGGTGCGCAGGCGTCTGCCCCGGGATGCCGTAGATCAGGTCGAGCGAGACGTTGTCGAAACCGGCATCGCGCAGGTGCGCGAACGCCCGCTTTACGTCTGCCGGCGTCGCGCCGCGCTCGAGCGTTGCGAGCAGGTGCGGCTGGAACGTCTGCGCGCCGAGCGACACGCGCGTCACGCCTGCAGTTCGCAGCGCGCGCGCGACCTCCGGCGTCACCGTCTCGGGATTCGCCTCGACCGTCACCTCCCTTGCCGGCGGCAGCTCGTTCAGGAGGCGTACGAGCTCGGGCAGCGCCGTGAACGTCGGTGTGCCGCCGCCGAGGAAGATCGTGTCCACCTCGTCGCCGAGGTGACGGCGCTCTTCGTCGAGCTCTCGCAGCAGCGCGTCGACGTACGCCGAGTGCTGGTCCTCCCGCCCGACGGCGGTGACGAAGTCGCAGTAGCCGCAGCGGTGCGCGCAGAAGGGCAGATGGACGTAGAGGTGGCTGCCGCGCATCGCGGGAAGTCTCGCGCCGTTCGCGGCGTGCGCTCTCGATTCGCTCACGCGTCGAGCCTCTTCGGTCGCGCGACGAGCTCGCCGTTGCAGTTCGGGCAGACGTAGCCCATGACCTCGCCGCACCCGCGGCAGAACGTGCACTCGAACGAGCAGATGACTGCATCGGCGTCGTGCGCGAGCGCCGCGCCGCAGCGCTCGCACTCCACGCGCATCTCGAGCGCCATCAGGATTTCGACCCCTGCCCGATGTTCAGGACCGCGAGGAAGGCCTCCTGCGGCACCTCGACGGCGCCGACCTGCTTCATCCGCTTCTTCCCCGCCTTCTGCTTCTCGAGCAGCTTCCGCTTGCGGCTGATGTCGCCGCCGTAGCACTTCGCCAGCACGTCCTTGCGCCGCGCCTTGACCGTCTCGCGCGCGATCACCCGCGCGCCGATCGCCGCCTGGATGGCGACGTCGAACATCTGCCGGGGGATCTCCTTCCGCAGCTTCTCGACGAGCAGCCGGCCGCGGTCGTACGCGAAGTCCCGGTGCACGATCAGCGACAGCGCATCGACCGGCTCGTTCGCCACGAGCACGTCGACGCGGACGAGGTCGCCGGGCCGGAAGCCGATCAGGTCGTAGTCGAACGACGCGTACCCGCGCGTGCGCGACTTCAGCTGGTCGTAGTAGTCGAGGACGATCTCCGCCAGCGGCAGCGCGTACGTCAGGTGCACGCGCTCGGGCGACAGGTACTCGAGGTGATCGAACGTGCCGCGCCGCTCGTTGTTCAGCTCCATCACCGCGCCGACGTACTCCTTCGGGACGATGATCGACGCCTTCACGTACGGCTCCTCGACCTCCTCGACCTCGCGTGGGAACTCCGCCGGGTTGTGCACCTCGAGCCATTCGCCGTTCCGTTCACGCACACGGTAGGCGACGTTCGGCGCGGTGACGAGCAGGTCGAGGTCGAACTCGCGCTCGAGCCGCTCGCGGACGATCTCCATGTGCAGCAAGCCGAGGAAGCCGCAGCGGAAGCCGAAGCCGAGCGCGTTCGACGTCTCCGGCTCGTACACGAGCGCGGCGTCGTTGAGCTTCAGCCGCTCGAGCGCGTCGCGCAGCTCCGGGTAGTCGTCGGAGTCCGTCGGGAAGAGCCCGGCGAACACCATCGGCTTCACGTCCTTGTAGCCGGGCAGCGGCCCCGACGCGCGGTTGCGCACCGAGGTGAGCGTGTCTCCGACGCGCAGCGACGACACGTCCTTGAGCCCCGTGATCACGTAGCCGACCTCTCCCGCCGAGAGCGACTCGACCGGCGTCATCGTCGGCGAGAAGAAGCCGAGCTCTTCCGCCTCGAAGCGGGTGTCCGTCGCCATCGCCGCCAGCCGCTCCCGGCGCGTGAACGTCCCGTCGACGACGCGCACGAAGGCGACGACGCCGCGGTACTGGTCGTACGACGAGTCGAAGACGAGCGCCCGCGGCGCCGCGCCGGGCTCGCCTGCCGGCGGCGGCACGCGCTCGACGATCGCATCCAGCACGTCCGGCACGTTCAACCCCGTCTTTGCCGAGATGCGGACGACATGCGCGGGGTCGTCCCCGAGCAGGTCTGCGACCTGGGCGGAGGCGCCGTCCGGATCGGCGGCCGGCAGGTCGATCTTGTTGACGACCGGAACGATCTCGAGCCCGTTCTCGATCGCGAGGTACGCGTTCGCGAGCGTCTGCGCCTCGATCCCCTGCGCGGCGTCGACGACGAGGAGCGCGCCTTCGCACGCCTGCAGCGACCGCGACACCTCGTAGGTGAAGTCGACGTGGCCGGGAGTGTCGATCAGGTTGAGCTCGTGGCCCTTCCACGAGACCCGCACCGCCTGCGCCTTGATCGTGATCCCGCGCTCGCGCTCGAGCTCCATCGAGTCGAGGAGCTGATCGCGCATCTCCCGGGCCGACACCGCCTCCGTCACCTCGAGGATGCGGTCGGCGAGCGTCGACTTGCCGTGGTCGATGTGCGCGATGATCGAGAAGTTGCGGATCTTGCCCTGGTCCATGGCCAACGAGCGATGGTAGTCCGAGGCTCCCCGGTTCACCCGAAATGGGGGACGCCGGTCGCCGGCACCGGGCAGATTCGGCTCAAGCTCTCCCGGCCGACTTCCGATTCGTCGTCTGATGGTTCTGGCGCTCCCGCTCGTTGCCGGGCTCCTGATCGCGCCGCTGCTCGGCGGCAGCTGGTCGAGGGTGGCCGACGTCCGCCTGCGGCTCGTGACCGCGTTCTACGTGGCGATCACCCTCCAGGTCGTCGCGTTCCCGGCCTCGGCGCTGCCGTGGCATACGTCCGACCGCGCCGCCGTGATCCTCTGGCTCTGCTCGTATGCGGTCTTCGCCCTCGCGGCCGGCGCCAACCTCCGCGTTCCCGGCATGGCGCTCGTCGTCGCCGGGATGGGCACGAATCTCGTCGCGATCCTGTCGAACGGCGGCCACATGCCGGCGCTGCCGTCGGCGCTCCGGGCGGCCGGGCTCCACTTCGAGACGAGCCGCAACAGCGCGATGGCCGCGTCGCCCCACTTCTCGTGGTTCGTCGACCGCTGGGCACTCCCGTCGTGGGTTCCGCTCGGCAATGTCTTCTCGGTCGGTGACGTCCTGATCGCCGCCGGCGGCTTCGTCTTCGTCCTCGTCGCGACCGGCGCAGTGCGGCTCGGGCGTCGGCGGGGTGCAGCGGGTCAGATGCGGTGGGAGACGCTCGACGACGGGGACATCGTCTGGCTCCGGTTCGAGGTGAACGGTGCCACCACCGGACGCCGCTCGGCATCCGCCGCACGGTCGGCACGCTGACGGCCGGCTGAGCGCCCCCTCGAACGAGCGATGGACGGGCGTCGGCGCGACGCCGATTTCGTCACCACGCAGGCCGTTCGGGGTCGGCTGCGTCAACTGCGGCGAAAGGACCCTTTTCGGATGTCACAGGCGGCTCCCTCTCTCGACGCGGCGACCATCCTCGTCGCCCAGCCCGAACCCCTGCGGGACTATTTCCTCCGCCTCGGCGCCGAGGCCTCGATCGCCGACCCGTCGTCGGTGCGCGTCGAGCTCGCCGTCGCCGAAGGCGAGGACACGATCGCCGACCACCTCCAGCGCTGGGTCGAGGTCAACGGCGTCGACGCGCGCATCGCGAGCGACGAGCCCGTCGCCGCACCCCAGCCGCAGCCGATGCCGGTTCGCGCGGAGACGTTCTTCCTCGAGCGCCCGCGGCTCGGCGACCTGCTCCTGAAGAAGGGCCTGATCACGCAGGAGCAGCTCGAGGCTGCGCTGAGCGAGAGCCGGGAGAGCGGCGACCTGCTCGGCCGCGTGATGATCCGCCGGCAGTTCATCTTCGAGGACGAGCTCGCGCGCACGCTCGCCGACCAGCTCGCCCTGCCGTACGTGAATCTTCGCGTCGCCGGCTTCGACCGCGCGGCCGCGGCGATGATCCCGAGCGGCGAGGGCATGCGCATCGCGGCGGTGCCGATCGGCGTCTTCGGCGGCCGCATCCGCGTCGCGTTCGCAGACCCGTCGGACGAGACGGCGCAGGCGGTCGCGCGGAAATTCGTCGGCGACTTCTCCCTCGCGGTCTCGGAGCTGTCGGAGATCGAGCTCGCCTGGCGCTCGGTCGACCCGACGGTCTCGCTCGCTCGCACGGCCTAGCGCTCCCCAGCGTTCGCCGCCCCGGTCGTCGAGGTTGCGCCGAGCGGCGCAGCTGGTGCTTCGTCGAGAGCAACGCGACGCGCGCCGGCTCGTCGGCGTCGTTCGAGACCTCGTGCGCGCCGTCCGGCCCGGCCGGAAAGCACACGATGTCGCCGGCCCCCGAGCGTCCGCTCGCCCCCGGCCGTCCGTACGTCGGCGTCCCGCCGAGGACGATCGTTCGCCCAGCTCACCGTGGACGAGGTCGACGATCTCCATGCCGTGAGGCGACGTAGACGACGATCCGCTCGTCCGCGCCCGGCTTGCGCTCGACGAGCTCGAAACCGCTCCGCTCGAGCAGCGGCACGAGCTCGACCTGCGTCCACGCTCGCATCGTCAGCGAGTGCTCTTCGCGCCGACCGTCGGCCGTCTCGGCACGCAGCGTCATGTGGACGCAGCGATCGACGTCGTCGACCGCGTCGATCCGGCTGCTCAGGCGGATGTCGCCGTGGCTCGGCTCGCTCCAGTCGCGCACGCGGTAGCGCGACCACGGCGACTCCTCGTTGTCGAGCACGAGCGTCCCGCCCGGCAGCAATGCGTCGTGGAGGCGCCCGACGGCCTGCTCGTCCTGCTCGCGCGTGCTGCCGAGCCCGAAGACGCCGCAGACGACGATCGTCGCGTAGCGGCGCGGCGGCGCGAGCTCGTGGAGCCGCGCGACCCACAGCGTCGCGTCGGGCGCGCGACGGCGGGCGCGCTCGACCATGTCCGCCGAGGCGTCGCACCCGTCGACGTCGTAGCCGAGGTCGCGCAGCGGCGCGAGCAGCCGGCCGGCGCCGCAGCCGGCGTCGAGGATCGGATCCTGGAGATAGGGCCGGTAGAGCTCGACTTCCGGCGCGTCGAGGTTGACCGTCGCCCAGTAGTCGGCGACGAGACCGTGGTGCCATGTCTGCGGTGCGTGCAAGGCCCCTCCTTCCTGTCTATCGGCGAAGCCGTCGCGTCAAGGACGTGAGCGCCTGCAGCTCCCCGACCTGCAGCAGGCGGCACGCGATGAGATACGCCGCCGTCGCGGCCGCGAGCGGAACGCCGACGGAGACGACCTGCGCCGGGAACGACCGTCCGAGCGCGTCGTCGAGCGCATGCCAGAGGATGCGGGCAATGCCCCCGGCGACGGCGGCGGCGACGGCGATCCGCACGGTGGACGAGACGAGCGCACCGCCGTCGATCCGGCCCAGGCGACGACGGAGGAGGACGAGCAGCGCCCAGGTCCCGGCGACGTTGCAGATCGCGGTGCTCAGCGCGATCCCCCACACGCCGACGCGGTAGAGGGCGATGTCGAGCAGCGCGTTGAGGAAGAGGTTCCCGAGCGCGATCGTCGTGGGGATCCAGTTCGACTGGAGGCTGAAGAACGCGCGGTTGAGCAGGAGCATCTCGCCGTTGAACAACAGCCCCGCGCTGAACGCCGCGAGCGCGCCCGCGACGACCGGCGTGTCGTGCGGATGCCAGTGCCCGTGCTGGTAGAGAATCCGGATGATCGGCTCGGCGAGCACCGCGCTCACGGCCGCCGTGGGGATGAGCAGGAACGCGATCTGCCGCAACCCCGAGCTGACCGTCGCGCGGAAGCCGCTCATGTCGTTGCGCGCGGCGAAGCGCGAGAGCGTCGGGAAGAGCACCGTGGCGATCGCCACCGAGAACATCCCCTGCGGGAGCATGTAGACGAGGAACGCCTTCTGGATCGCCGTCGGCGCGAGGTTCGCGTCGATCAGCCGCGACGCGAAGAACGTGTCGATCACCGCGTTGACGTTGATCAGGCCGAGCCCGAGGGTGACCGGCACCATCAGCTTGAAGACGCGAGCGACCGCAGGATCGCGCCAGTCGACCACGAGCTGGAGACGGCCGTCGCGGCCGCGCAGCCACGGCATCGGCAGGAACACCTGCACGAACGTCGCGACCAGGATCGCCCCCGCGTAGACGTAGAGCTTCGAATCCTCCCCGTGCGCCTGCGGGACGCCGATCGCGAGCCCGAGGATAATCGCGAGGTTCCAGAACACCGGCGAGATCGCCGGCACGGTGAAATGGTCGTAGCTGTTGAGGATCCCGACGACGATCCCGGAGACGCCGAGCAGCGCGACGATCGGGAACAGCACGCGCGACAGCCCGACGGCGAGCGAGCGGTCGTCGCCCGGGTTGCCGAACACCCCGATCACGTGCGGCGCGACGAGGACGAAGAGCGCGGTGAGCGCGGTGAGGCCGAGGAGCATCAGCCAGAAGAGCGTCGAGGCGACACGCCACGCCCGCTTTCGCTCGCCCTTCTCGAGCAGCTCGCTGAAGACCGGGACGAACGCGGACGACAGGGCCGCGTCGGCGACGAGTGCGCGCACGAGATTGGGGATCTGGAACGCGACGGTGAAGGCGTTGATCTTCCCACTCGCGCCGAAGTAGCTCGCCGCGACGACCTCCCGCACGAGACCGAGCACCCGCGAGAGCGCCGTGGCGAGGCCGAAGATCGCGGTCGAGACGGCGAGGCCCGAACCGCGCTCGGGGGGCTCGGCCGGCGGGACGATCACGGTTTCCTGGGTCGCGAACTGATCTTCCTCGAGCGCCTCGCGCCGGATGATCATCGTCGGCGCCTCGGACCCCTCCGGCAGCGGCCACGCCTCGAAGTAGCTCGGCTTCCCTCGCTCTCGTCGTCGCCGGTCGCGCTCGAGCCTGCGCAGCTCTCGCTCGCGGTCGGCGTCGTCCACGCGGTGAGCCTACTGAGCGCGCCGGTCCTTGCCCGTCCGCCGTTCGCCGCTCGAACGCCGGTCGGTTCCGCTCCGCCGCTCGCCCTCGGGCGGTGGACCGTCGTCGCCCGTGCGGCGGTCGTCGCCGCGGCGCTCCTCCCCGGATCGCCGGTCCTTCCCCGACCGCTTCTCCGTCATAGTGCGATTTTTCACGAACAGGAGCGTTTTTCCTGCCGCGTGCTACCATCCGCGCGCCCGCAGAACGCGGGCGTTTCTTCGCCCGATGCCGAACATCAAGCAACAGGAGAAGCGCGTTCGCCAGGCCGCCCGCCAGCGGACGGAGAACCTGCGCTGGCGGTCGACGGCGAAGACGCTCATGCGCCGCCTCCGCGAGTCCGCCGACGGCGGCGACACCGCAGCGGTCGGCGAACGGCACCGCGAGCTCGTCAGCTGGCTCGACAAGGCAGCAGCGCGCGGCGCCCTGCACCGGAACACCGCCGCCCGCCGCAAGGCGCAGGCTGCCCGGGTCGTCGCCGGCGACCGCGACGCCTGAACGCTACTCGAGGTACCGCTCCAGCACCGCGCAGAGCGCGACCAGATGGATTAGCACCGACTGCCGGTCGCGGCGCTCCGTCCCGTCGCCGCCGTGCGATGCCGCGTAGGCGTCGACGGCGAGGCCGTGCACCGCCGGATAGCGCCACTGCTCGAGCTCGCGCGCCTGCATCGCGCCGAAACCAGCCCAGCACCCCGGGCTCGCGACCATGGACGGATGCGTCGGGCCGTCGCTCTCGGCGACGTCGGCGCCGCAGCTCGGACAGCGCACGCTACGCGCGTCGCGTGATGTCGACGAGCGCGCGCTCGAGCTCGAGGTCGGCCGGGAGCTTCGAGCCGCCCTTCGCGGCGGCGTCGAGCTCGGAGAGCCGGACGATCGCGCCGGCGAGCTCGTCGGCCGAGAAGTTCCCGGCCTGCGAGAACGCCTTCTCGGCGACGAACGGGTGGATCTTCAGCGTTGAGGCGGCGTCGCGCGGGCGGACACCCTCCTCCGCGAGCTTCTGGGCGCGGCGGACGCGGCCGACATGTCCGACCATCGACCCGACGATGCGCATCAGCTCACCGGAGCGCGCACGGTGCGACCGCTCCATCAACTCCTCGGTGCTGCGAAGCGTCGACGCGACATCGCGTCTCCCCCACGCGTCGGTCACGGCGAAGATCGCCGTCTCGGCGCGGCCGGCGGCGAGCTGCTCGACGTCGCGCCGCGTGACGACGTGCTCGGCCCCCGCCCACGTCGAGAGCTTGTCGACTTCGCTCGCGAGCTCGTCCAGGTCGTCGCCGACGACCTCGACGAGCGCGCGGCAGGCCTCGGGCTCGGCGCGCGCGCCGAAGCGCGCGAACTGCTCCGCCACCCATTCGGGCAGCTTCTTCTTCGGCACCTCGTACGCGAGCACCTGGCCGGCCTTCGCAACCGCCTTCGCGAGCGGCGAGTCCGACTTGATCTCCTCGGCGACGAGTGCGAGCACGGTCTCCGGCGAGGGCGCTGCGAGATACCCCGCGAGCTCCTTCACCTCGGCCGCCTTCCACTTGTCGACCTCGTCCACGATCACGAGGCGCCCGTCGCCGCCGCCGAACAGGCCGAGCGCGTTGCACGACGCGATCACATCGGCGGCGCCGAGCTCGCGCGCGCTCAGGTGCTCGGTCGAGTCGTCGCCGAACCGGTCACGCAGCCGGCGAACCGCGCGCGCGATCTTCGGCCGGTCGCTGCCCGTCAGCAGGTAGACCGGCTTCAGCTCGCTCGCCACGCGACCAAGCATAGGCGGCGGCCAGGAGCGCAACCGCGGCGAGCGCGGCCGCGCCTGCGCCGCTCTTCACCTGCGCGCCCGGCAGCCCGCCGAAGAGGCGGGCGCAGCCGGCGAGGTAGGCCGCGAGGACGCCGTTCGCCTGGGCGAGCACCGGCCCGAGCGCCGGCAGCGCAGCCGCGAGGAGTGCGAGCGCGAGCATCGGGGCGACGACCGGCGCCGCCGCCACGTTCGCCGGAATCGCGACGAGCGGGATCTGCCGGAAGTGCAGCCACGAGATCGGCGCCGTCGCGAGCCCGCACGCCGCCGAGAGCGCAACCGGCTCGCGCGTGTGGGGCGGCAGCGGGTACCCCTCGAGAAAGCGCCTGATCGGCGGCGCGAGCCGGAAGATCGCGAGGACGGCGGCGAACGAGAGCTGGAAGCCCGGATCGAGCAGCGTGTAGGGATTCCACGCGAGCAGTGCGGCCGCGGCGAGCAGAAGCGCGTGCCAGCGGTCGCGCTCACGGCCCGAGAGCCACGCGAGGCATCCGAGCGCACCCGCGATGCCTGCGCGCAGCACCGACGGCTGTGGTCCGACCGCCAGCACGTAGCCGCCGATCGCGAGCAGCGCGAGCGACTCCGCGACGAGCCGCGACAGCCCGAGCGCGAGCGCGAGCACCGACGTGCCGCCGCCGACGACGAGGACGTTGCCGCCGCTCACGGCGAGCAGGTGGTACAAGCCCGAGGCCCGGAACCGGTCGCGGAGCTCTTGCGAGAGCCCTTCGTCCTCGCCGAGCACGACGCCTTCGAGGACCGCGCGACGTTCTCCCGCGAGCCCGGGAACGGCGCTCCGCGCGAGCCACGCGTGCAGGCGGTCCGCGAGCGAGCGTCGAGTGCCGACGACGCGGAACGCACTCGCGCGCAGCACGACGTGGACGCCGTGCAGCCGGAGCCAGCCGCGTTCGAACTCGCTCGGAGCCCGCAGGACGCCGAGCACCTGCAGGCGGGTCCCCTGCGGCGGCGCCCGCCCCACCGGCAGCTCGAGCAGCACCGGCTCGCGCATCCGCAATTCGCCCCAACGCAGCGCGAGTGCGCGCGCGCGTACGGCATAGCGCGTCGTCCGGGCCCGCTCCTGCGTCTCGACCATCGCACGCTCGGCCGTGCCGATCCGCGAAGCAAGCACGCTGCGGTCGAGGGCATGCAGCCGCTCCGTTCCCCAGAGCCAGCCTCCGACCGCGATCAGCAGTGCAAGTGCGAGCGGCGGGCGGAGCACGAGCGCACACGCCGCGACTGCGACGGCCGGCACGAGCGCCGCGCGGACGGCGACCGACGCGGCGAGCCCGGCCGACGCCGCGAGCGGGACGAGATAGGCGAGCCGAAGCGTCACGGCGGCACGACGAGCCCCTTCAGCTCCGCGAGCTTCGACGGGCCGATCCCGGAGACGCCGTCGAGCTCGGCGAGCGAGCGGAAGGCGCCGTGCTCCTGCCGGTACGCGACGATCTTCGCCGCAGTCGACGGGCCGATCCCGGGCAGCGCGTCGAGCTGCTCCACGTCGGCGCTGTTCAGGTCGACAGGCGCGTTCGCGGCGCCGACGGCGGTGCCCCGAGCGCCGGCTCCGCGCGCGGGGATGACGATCTGCTCGCCGTCGGCGAGCGGTGCCGCGAGGTTGACCGCTGCGAGGTCGGCATGCGCAGTGACGCCGCCGGCGGCGGCGACGGCGGCGGCGACGCGTGTTCCGGCGGGCAGGCGATGCAGGCCCGGCCGCCGCACGGCTCCGGCCACGTCGACGACGAGCAGCCGGGCGGCAACGTGCGCCGGCCGGGCGACGCGCAGCGGAGGGCTGTCTGCGCGCGGCGCGCCGCGGTGCAGGAGCCGCGGCGCGCCGAGGACGAGCAGGCCCGCGAGCACGAGCGCGACCGCCAGTCCGCGCCGTTGCGAGGGCGTCAACGAGCCGAGCAGGTCCATGCCGAAACGGTTGCTGCTCGACCGTCACGGGACCGTGTCGACTCGCGCGCACCTCTGTGACGTCGGCGGGGCCCGTCCCCGGGCCCCACCGACGCTCGGCGCGGTGCGCGAGCTACGAGCTACGCACTACAGCTCGACGGCTGCGTG
>DATCJJ010000168.1:0-8610 GCA_036562845.1 Gaiellaceae bacterium
GCCGATCATCAGCCAGCCGCAGTCGGCGATCCTCGGCACGTACGCGCTCGTCAAGCGGCCGTGGGTGATCGAGGACGAGAACGGCAACGACGCGATCGCGATCAAGCCGATCATGAACATCACGCTCACGTACGACCACCGACTGATCGACGGCGCCTATGCAGGCCGCTTCCTCAAGGAGCTGCGCGAGCGCCTCGAGAACTGGGAGGGGGACGGAGGCTAGAGGGTCCGCGTGCGGATCTCGGCGGAGATCCGCGCGGCGTTCGGCAGGAACGCGTCCTCGAGCGGCGGCGAGTAGGGCACCGGGCTCTCGGCCGTCGCGATCCGCCATGCGTCGTCGAGGTCGCCGAGCCCTTCCTCCGTGAGGCGGGCGAGCACCTCGCCGGCCCAGCCTCCCGTCAGCGGCCCCTCTTCGACGACGACGATCCGGTTCGTCTTCTGCACGGAGGCGAGGACGGTCGGGATATCGAGCGGCCGCAGCGTGCGCAGGTCGATCACCTCGGCCTCGATCCCGTCGGCGACGAGCAGGTCGGCCGCCTTCAGCGACTCGTGCACGGTGTTCATCGCCGACACGATCGTCATGTCGGAGCCCTCACGCGCGACGCGCGCCGAGCCGAGCGGCACGAGCTCGCCGTCGACGTCGCCGGAGACTCCGTACAGCCGCTTGTGCTCGAAGAAGAGCACGGGATTGTCGTCCCGGATCGCGGAGCGCAGGAGGCCCTTCGCGTCCGCGGGATTCGACGGCGCCACGATCTTCAGCCCGGGCACGCCCATGAACCACGACGCAGGCATCTGCGAGTGAATCGCACCGAAGCGGCCGCCTGCGCCGACCACGGAACGCATGACGAGCGGCACCGGCACCTGCTCGCCCGTCAGGAACCAGTACTTCGTCGCCTGGTTGACGATGCTGTCCATCACGAGGGTCAGGAAGTCGCCGAACATGATCTCGACGATCGGCCGCAGCCCCGTGATCGCGGCGCCGAAGGCGGCGCCCGCGAGCGCCAGCTCGGAGATCGGCGTGTCGAAGACCCGCTCCGGGCCGTACTTCTCGTAGAGCCCGGGCGTGACGGCGAATACGCCGCCGGCGATCGCGACGTCCTCGCCGAAGAAGACGACGCGGTCGTCGGCCGCGAGCTCCTCGTCGAGGGCCTCGCGAAGCGCTGTGCGGAAGTCGATAGTCGTCGTCATAGGAGCAGGGAGAGCGGATGCTCGAGCAGCCGCCGGAGGTGGCCGAGGAAGCGCGCGGCGTCGGCGCCGTAGACGGCGCGGTGGTCGGAGGAGAGCGTGAAGAGCGCCGTGTCGCGGAACTCGACGCCGCCCGCCGCAGTCTCGACCGCCGTGCGCACGGCAGACCCGACGGCGAGGATCGCGACCTGCGGCGGATTGATCACGGCTGTGAACGAGTGGACGTCGAACATGCCGAGGTTCGACACCGTGAACGTCGAGGCGCTCAGCTCGTCCGGGGTCAGACGCCGCGCCTTCGCGCGCTGAGCGAGCTCGCGCGTCTCGGCGGCGATCGCAGCGAGCGGCTTCGCGTCGGCGTCGAGCACGGCCGGGACGAGGAGCGCGTCTTCCGTCGCGACCGCAATCCCGACGTTGATGCGGTCGTGCCGCTCCGAGTGGCCGTCGACGAAGGAGCTGTTGAACGCGGGGAGCTCCCGCAGCGTCAGGGCGACGGCCTTGACGACGAAGTCGTTGACCGAGGGTGCCCCTTCGACGTCGCGCCGCAGCTCGAGGATCGTCGTCACGTCGACGCGGACCGTGACGTCGAAGGTGGGAATCTCGGAGCGCGACTGCGTCATGCGGCGCGCGATCGTCTCGCGCGTCGGCGAGAGCGGGACTGCGGTCGTCGTGCCCTTCAGCCCGCCGTTCGCGGTCGACGTGGATCCGGCACGGACGACGTCGAGCTTGCGGATGCGGCCGCCGGGGCCGGTTCCCGACAGACCGTGGAGCCCGACGCCGAGCTCGACGGCGGTACGGCGCGCGACGGGGGTCGCACGCGCACGCTCCCCGCGAGCCGGGACCGCGGCGACTGCCGGCTCGACGGCGGGAGGGGCGACGGCGGCCGGAGCTTCGGACGCCTCGACCTCGTCGTCGCCGCCGGCGAGCTTCGCGATCGGCGCGCCGAGCGCCGCCGTCCCGCCTTCGGCCACGAGGATCTCGGCGAGGACGCCGTCCACCTCGGCCTCGTAGACGACCGTGGCCTTGTCGGTCTCGACCTCGACGAGCGGCTCGCCGCGGCGGAACTCGTCGCCCGGCTGCTTCAGCCACGCCGAGATCGTCGCCTCCTCCATCGAGTCGGAGAGCCGCGGCATGCGCAGGACGCTCACCCGCTGAACTCCGACGTCGCCCGCGGCTCGGGGAACGGCGCCGCGAGCCCGCGGCGCTCCAGCTCGACGAGCTGCTCGGCGACCGACGCGTCGATCTCGTCGAGCGCGGCGCCGTTCGCGCCGGCCTCGAGCAGGTCGTCGCGCAGCCGAAGGATCGGGTCGCGCTTCTTCCACTCGTCGAGCTCGCCGGCCGGCCGGTACGCACCGGGATCGCTGCGCGAATGCCCGACGTACCGATACGTCACCGCTTCGAGGAAGTACGGGCCGCCGCCTTCGCGCGCATGCGCGACTGCGCGCAGCGCCGCGTCGCGAACCGCGACGACGTCCATGCCGTCGATGGTCTCGGCCGGAACCTCCATCGCCTCGGCACGCGCGCGAATCGCGCCCGCCGTCACGGTCTGGAACGGTGTGTACTCGCCGTAGCCGTTGTTCTCGCAGAGGAACACGACCGGCAGGCGCAACACCATGCAGAAGTTCAGGCACTCGGGGAAGTAGCCCTGGTTGATCGCGCCGTCGCCGAACTGGCAGACGGCGACGCCGCCGACGCGCTTCAACGCGAGCGCCACGCCGGTCGCAGCGGCGATCGTTCCGCCGACGATCCCGAACGAGCCGACGAGGCGGTCCTTCGGCGAGTTGATGTTCATCGAGCCCGCACGGCCGCCGTTGATCCCCGTCGCCCGGCCGAGCATCTCGTCGAGCAGCGCCTGCGGCTCGACGCCGAGCGCGAGCGCGTGCCCGTGTCCGCGGTACGTGGCGGCGACGCGGTCGCGCTCCTCGAGCACGCTGGCCACGCCGACCGCAACCGCCTCCTGCCCGGAGTAGAGGTGCGTCGTCCCGTAGATCTCGCCGCGGAGGAAGAGCGACTGGATCAGATCCTCGAAGCCGCGGATCAGGACCATCCGCCGGTAGAGCTCGAGGTAGCGCTCGGTCTCCGCTGCAATCGTCGCCACGCCGGCCTGCGTCACTGCTGGGTTTCTACGTGATCAGGCCGACCACTGTCAAGCGTCACAGAACAGGACAACGGCCCGATTTCGCGGCGATTCCGGGTTGAAGCCCGACGGATCGTTAAGTTATGATGAACGCCCCTACCCGGAGGATGAGCCGAGTGTCCGAGACGACGATCCGCCGTGTCAGCGAGCACCCGATGAAGACGAGCTTCGACGCGACGCCGAGCGACGCGGCGCTCCGGGCCGAGGACGGTTGGGTGGACATGGACGTCCGGTGGCTGCTGACGGGCGAGACGGTCGGCGCCGAGCACTCGGTGTTCGGCATCACTGTCTTCCCCCCGGGCTCGAAGCACGACATCCACCGCCATCCCAACGCCGAGGAGTTCGAGTACCTCGTCTCGGGCCATGGGATCGCCCGTGTCGGCGACGCCGACGTCGAGCTCGGTCCCGGCGAGGTCGTCTTCGTGCCGAAGAACGACTACCACGGCTTCGAGAACACCGGCGACGAGCCCGTCTTCATGATCTGGGGCTATGCCAACGCCGCCAGCCTCGAAGAGGCCGGGTACATCCGCTACGTCGACGACCACCCGGACGATTAGCCCGGGGCGACGAGGATCTTCCCGGACGCGCGCCGCTCGGCGAGCGGTCGCAAGCCCTCCTCGACGAGCTCGTCGAGCGGAATGCGCGGTCCGGCGGTGATTGCTGCGACGTTGCTCTCGGCGAGGAGCGCGAGCGCGGCGGGAATGTCGGAGTCGCAGACGTGGGCGACCGTCGTGAAGACGTCGACCTCGCGGACGATCATCGGCGTCAGGTCGAGCTCGCGCGGCGAGCCGTGCAGGCCGACGAGCAGAACGCGTCCGCCGCGGCGCGCTCCTGCGATCGCCGCCGCCGGCGCGTGCGGCGCGCCGGTCGCCTCGATCACGACGTCGAAGCCCACCCCGTCGCTCAGCTCGAGCAGCAGCTGCGCGAGCTCCTGAGCGGACGCGTCGACCGTCTCGTGTGCGCCGAGCTCCTTCGCGGTCGCGAGCCGGTGCTCGTCGATGTCGAGCGCGACCACGCGGCCGTCCGCGGCGCGGTGCGAAGCGCCGGCGACGATGAAGGAGCCGATTCCGCCGGCACCGATCACCGCGACGCTCTCGTGTCGCTGCAGCGCGACGCGCGACAGCGCGTGCAGCGCGACTGCGAGCGGCTGCGTCATCGCGGCCGCGTCGTCGTCGACGCCGTCCGGGACGAGGCGGCAGATGTCCGCCGGCGACGTCACGAGCTCCGTCAACCCGCCGTCGACCTGGAGCCCGAGCGTGCGGTACTCGGCGCACAGGTTGGTGCGGCCGGCCGAGCACCACGCGCAGCGGCCGCACGAGATGCCGGCGCCCGAGACGACGCGGTCGCCGATCCGCAGCGCCTCGACGTCGCTGCCGACGGCGGCGACCCGGCCGACGAACTCGTGCCCGAGGACGACGGGGGGCTTGCAGAGCACGGGGCCGTGATCCCACTCGGCCGCGTCGGTGCCGCAGATCGCGCCGCGCAGGACCTCCAGCACGACCTCCCCGCCGGCCGGGTCGCCGGGCTCGGCGACCTCCTCGATCCGCACGTCCTTCGGGCCGTGGAAGACCGCGGCCTTCACGGTCTCAGCACTCGATCTGGACCTTGACGTTCCGGCTGGTGTCGCGGGCGGCGTCGAGCGCGGCCGTGCCCTCGCCGAGCGGGAAGGTGGCGGTGAGCAGCGGCGTGGGGTCGAGGCCGCTCGCGGCCATGAAGCGGATCGTGCGGGGCCACATCCCGGCCGAGCCGATGATCCCGCGCACCTGGAGCGCCTTCGACTGGACCAGCCCGATCTCGACGGGAGCGCTGCCGCCGATGTCGATGCCGACGAAGACGATGCGCGCACCGTGCGCCGCGATCGGGAAGGCGCTCGCCATCGCGGCCGGAACGCCGGCCGCCTCGATGACGACGTCGAAGCGGCGACCGTCGGCGTCGCCCGGCTCGAGCGCCTCGCGGGCGCCGATGTCGAGCCCGAGTGCGCGACGATGCGCCTGCGGCTCGATCAACGTCACGGTCCCGCCCATCGTCGCGGCGGCGAGCGTGCACAGCAGCCCGATCGGCCCGCCGCCGATCACGGCGACCGAGTCGCTCGCGTCGATCCCGCCGGCCGCGACCGTCGCGTTGTACGCGACCGAGAACGGCTCGACGAACGCGCCGTGCGCAAACGAGAGCTCCTCGGGGATGCGGTGCAGCCACGACGCCTTCGCGACGAAGTACTCGGCGTCGGCGCCGCCGATCGAGAAGCCGAAGTGGTCGTCGCCGTTGTTGACGACGCACTCGCCGACGACGCGGTCGCCCTGGCGGAGGTTGGTCACGGCGGCACCGACCTCCGCGACCTCGCCCGACCATTCGTGCCCGGGGACGATCGGATAGGAGACCGGAATGATGTAGCGGCCTTCGTACAGCTCGAAGTCCGAATGGCAGATGCCGACGTTGCGCGAGCGCACGAGCACCTCGTCCGCTGCGATCTGCGGCATCTCGAGATCCTGGATGACCGCGCGACGCGGCTCCTCGAAGACGAGCGCCTTCATTCGTGCTCCTTTCTCATTGGGCGACGAGCACCTTGATCTCGTCCGCGGCGCCGGACGCGAGACGCGCGAATGCATCCGGCGCGTCGTCGAGGCCGACCGTGCTCGTGATCACGCGCTCGACGGGGAGGCTGCCGGCGCCGATCTGCGCCGCGATGCGGTCGAAGTCGTAGACCCAGTAGCACCACGTGCCGATGATCGAGAGGTCGTTGAGCGACCACAGCATCGGCTCGACGACGGCCTCGCCGACGAACAACCCGGTTTGCGCAAGCGTGCCGCGCCGACGCAGCGACGCGATCGCCGCGTTGAACGCGTTGGGATGGCCGGAGCACTCGATGGCCACGTCGACGCCGAGCCCGTCGGTCTCGTCGTGCAGGAACGCGGGGACGTCGACGTCGGTCGGATCGAGGACGACGGCGACGCCGAGCGCCTCGGCCCGCGCACGGCGGGCCGCGTTCGGCTCGGAGACGTAGACGGTTGCGGCGCCCGCGCCGTGCGCGCACAGGGCCGCGAGCGCTCCGATCGGGCCCGCGCCGGTGACGAGCACGCTGTCCCCGGGTTGGACGCCGGCGCGCTCGACGCCGTACGCGGCCACTGCGGTGGGCTCGATGAGCGCGCCCTGCTCGTAGCTCACAGCGTCGGGGAGCCGGACGACCTGGTACTCGGCGACGGTCGCGAGCGCGCCCATGCCGCCCCAGGCATGCGAGAGCCCCACGCATCCCATCGTCGCGCAAAGGTGCTGGAGCCCGCGCCGGCAGTACGCGCAGCTCCCGCAGTACGCGAGCGGCATGATCGCGACGCGGTCGCCCCCGCGCACCGAGGTGACGGCCGAGCCGGTGGCGACGACCTCGCCGGAGAACTCGTGGCCGAGGATCTGCGGGTTCTGTGCGCCTGTGAGCGGATGCGGCTCGACCGGCGTCACGATCGGGCCGGCGACGTACTCGTGGAGGTCGGTGCCGCAGATGCCGCACGTCGCGACGCGGACGACGACCTCGCTCGGCCCCGGCGACCCCGGCTCGTCGAGCTCCTCGATGCGCAGGTCGCGGGCGGCGTGGAAGCGAAGCGCGCGCATCAGGGGACGATCCGCGCGGCGCGCAGCTGCGCGAAGAGGTCGGTGAACGAGGTCTCGGTGTCCTGCACGCCCGCGAACCCGAGCCGGCGGCTCCGGCCCATGTCCGTGAACGTCTCGATCGTGCGGCCGAGGTCCGCGTCAGTGTGCCACCACGACGCAAGCGTGTCGACCGGGAAGTCGCGCAGCCCGTGACGACGGACGATCTCGGGCCAGACCTCGGCCGCATCTGCCATCTGCTGCTCGAGCGGAGCGGGCTCACCGTCGAAGGGAGCCGCCTCGACGCCGAGCGCAGCCGCGAGGCGCGGCCAGAGCCGCCGCCAGCGAAAGACGTCGCCGTTGACGATGTTGAGCGGCTGGTTCTCGGCTGCGGGCGTCGTCGCCGCCCAGACGAGATGGTCGGCGAGGAGCCGCGCGTCCGTGACGTCGGTCACCGCTTCCCACTGCTGCTGCGAGCCGGGATAGCGGAACGTGCGGCCCGTCTCGCGGCAGATCGCCGCGTAGACCGCGAGCGTGACGCCCATGTTCATCGCGTTTCCGAGCGCCCAGCCGATGAGCGTGTGCGGCCGGTGCACGGACCAGGTGAAGCCGTCGCGGTCGGCGGCGGCGAAGAGGATGTCCTCCTGGACGTAGTAGAAGTTCTCGAACGGCAGCCGCTCCTGCTCCTCGGAGAACGGCGTGTCGGGCTGCACCTTCGCGTACGCCTCGAACGGGCCGAGGTAGTGCTTGAGCCCCGTGACGAGCGCGACATGCCGCACCGTCCCCTCCGCCGAGACGGCGTCCAGCAGGTTCTGCAGCATCCGCCCGTTGACGTTGCAGTTGTCGGCCTCGGTCGCCTGGCGCGACCAGGTCGTGAAGAAGACATGCGTCGGAGCGGTGCCGCGGAGCGCGGCGGCCACCGCATCGGGATCGAGAAGGTCGGCGACGACCGGTGCGATGCGCTCGTCCATGCCCTCGGGCCGCCGGCAGAGGCCGGCGACCTCCCAGCCGTCCATGAGCAGACGCTGCGCGACGTTGCCGCCGGAGATGCCGGTGGCGCCGGCGACGAGCGCGCGTCCGCTCATTTGCCGTCGACGCGGTGCAGCCTGCGCTCGCCGGGAGCGATCTCCGTCATCTCGTGCCCCGTCTCGGCGCCGCGCCGGCCGCGGACGACCCAGATCGCCCGCACCGTCTCCGGCCCGTCGTTGGCGAGCCGGTGCGGCGTCGACGACGGGAACGTGATCGTGTCGCCCGGGCCGAGCACGTACTCGTCGAAGCCGACGATGACGCGCAGGGTGCCGCTCAGCACGTGCCCGAACTCGTGGCCGTTGTGGCGGACGAGCGCGTCGTCCGGGCTCGACGCGCCGCCCGGCTCGTAGATCGCCTCGAGGAACTCGACGTCCTCGTCGCCCCAGAACATCAGCCGCTCCCAGCGGACGCCCGAGTTCAGCTGGATCGCGGGGCGGTCGGCGGCCCGCTGCACGGCGAGCCCCGGCTCGACCGTCGTCGGCGCCGCGCCCGTCGGGCCCTGCATCGGCGGCTCGTCGAAGAGGATCTCGTCGACCGTGACGCCGAACGCGGACGCGAGCGCGTACAGGGTCTTGACCGAGGGCCGGATCTTGCCGGTCTCGATCTGCGAGATCGAGCTTGGCGACAGGTCGAGCCGGCGGGCGAGCTCGCGGAGGCCGACGCCGCGCCCGATCCGGATCGCGCGG
>DATCJJ010000170.1:0-18512 GCA_036562845.1 Gaiellaceae bacterium
GAAAACATCGGTTCGCTACCCTACTGGCGACCCAGTCTCGGCTCGACGTGTCCTTCCTTCACGCGGGCGGGGGCTCGGGGGACGACAATCAAGGAGGCACACATGGCCCTCACCAAGGAAGCCAAGCAGGACCTGATCAAGAAGCACGGCCGCACCGAGTCCGACACCGGCTCGCCGGAGGTGCAGATCGCGATGCTCACCGAGCGGATCAACCAGCTGACGGAGCATCTGCGCACGCACAAGCACGACCACTACTCCCGCCGCGGCCTCCTCAAGCTCGTGGGGCGGCGACGCCGCTTCCTCAACTACCTGCAGAAGCACGACCTCGAGGGCTATCGCGCCCTCATCAAGGAGCTCGGCCTACGCCGCTAGCTCGAAGAAAACGGAGGGCGGAGGTTTGAGCGAGCTCCCTCGCACGGGAGCTGTCTCAAACTCCCGCCCTCCACAAGCACAGTGGAGGACAATCGAATGAGTATCGCGACCGAGCGCCGGGCGCAGGTCTCCGTTCAGATCGGGAACGAGGAGATCAGCTTCGAGACCGGCAAGCTCGCGAAGCAGGCGGACGGCGCCGTCGTCGTCCGCTCGGGCGACACGATGGTGCTCGCCACCGCCCAAGGACGCGCCGATGCGAAGGAGGGCGCCGACTTCTTCCCGCTCACGGTGGACGTCGAAGAGCGGATGTACGCCGCCGGCAAGATCCCGGGCGGCTTCTTCAAGCGCGAGGGGCGCCCCACGGAGCGGGCGATCCTGACCGCGCGCATGATCGACCGCCCGATCCGGCCGCTCTGGCCGAAGGGCTACCGGAACGAGGTGCAGTGCATCGCGACCGTGCTCAGCGCCGACATGGTCGTCGGGCACGACCTGCTCTGCATCAACGGCGTCAGCGCCGCACTGATGATCTCGCCGATGCCGTTCCTCGGCCCGGTCGGCGCGGTCCGTATCGGCCTGAACGAGGACGGCGACCTCACGGTCAACCCGACGCTCCAGGAGCAGCAGGAGTCGCCGCTCGACCTGCTCGTCGTCGGCACGAAGGACGGGCTGACGATGGTCGAGTGCGGCGCGAACGAGGTTCCCGAGGGGCGCCTCCTCGAGGCGTTCGAGCTCGCGCACAGCGAGATCCGGAAGCTGTGCGAAGCGCAGGAGGATCTCGCGCGGCAGGCCGGCAAGCCGAAGTGGCTCGACCTCGAGCTCGTCGCGGAGATCGAGCGCGACCACGGCCATTCCGTCTGGGAGCGGATCCAGCAGGTCGGCCTGAAGGAGGCCGGCGGGATCGTCGAGGAGATCCTCGACCAGCTCTGCCCGGCGCTCTCGATGGACTCGACCGACGAGGACATCACGAAGCAGCTCCAGGTCCGCGCCGCGCTGCAGACGCTGCTCGAGAAGCAGCGGACGGTGGCCGTCGAAGGCCAGGTGCGCGAGCAGTTCGAGAGCGAGTTGCGCGCGCTGACCGACGCAGAACAGGACTCGAAGCAGCTCAAGTCCGCGAAGCGGCACCTGCTGTTCGAGCACGTGGCGGAGACGGTGGAGCTGTCGTTCCCCGTCGGCCAGACCGTCGAGATCGGGATCGCGCCGGTGAAGGACTCGACGACGAAGTCGTACGTCAAGAAGGCGTGCGAGGCGATCTACAAGGACCTCGTCCGGAAGAAGATCGCGGTCGAGAAGCGCCGCCCGGACGGCCGCGGCACGGAGGAGATCCGTCCGATCGAGGTCGAGGTCGGCGTCAACCCGCGCTCGCACGGCTCCGGCCTGTTCACGCGCGGCCAGACACAGATCCTCTCGTCGCTCACGCTCGGCACCGCGAAGGAGGGGCAGCGGATCGACGACCTCTCCCTCGAGGAAGAGCGCCGCTACATGCACCACTACAACTTCCCGCCGTACTCGGTCGGGGAGACCGGCTTCATGCGCGGCCCGAAGCGCCGCGACATCGGCCACGGTGCGCTCGCGCAGCGCGCGCTCGAGGCGGTCATCCCACCGGCGGACGAGTTCCCCTACACGATTCGCATCGTCTCCGAGACGCTCGAGTCGAACGGCTCGTCGTCGATGGGCTCGGTCTGCGGCTCGACGTTGTCGCTGATGGACGCCGGTGTGCCGATCAAGGCGCCGGTCAGCGGCATTGCGATGGGCCTCGTCAAGGAGGGCGACGACTACGTCATCCTGACCGACATCCAGGGCGCGGAAGACCACCTGGGCGACATGGACTTCAAGGTCGCCGGGTCCCGCAACGGCATCACGGCGCTCCAGATGGACATCAAGATCACGGGCGTCACGCAGCAGATCATGAGCGACGCGCTGTCGCAGGCGCAGCGGGCGCGCGAGTTCATCCTCGACAAGATGCTCGAGGTGATTCCCGAGTCGCGCAGCGAGCTCGCTGCGAATGCACCGCGGATCACGTCGGTCAAGATCGACCAGGAGAAGATCGGCCTCGTCATCGGCAAGGGCGGCGAGACGATCCGCGGGCTCGAGTCGGACTACGAGGTGCAGATCGACATCGAGGAGGACGGGACGATCCTCATCTACGCGACCGACGGCACGAAGGCGGACGCCGCGATCGCCGCGATCAAGTCGCTGACGAAGGAGCCCGAGGTGGGCGACACCTACACGGGCAAGATCGTCAAGACGACGCAGTTCGGCGCGTTCGTCGAGCTGAAGAAGGGCACAGACGGCCTGCTCCACGTCTCGAACGTCGGGCCGGGCCGCGTCGCGCACATCGAAGACGTCATGCAGCGCGGCGACGTCGTCGACGTCGTCGTGCAGGAGGTCGACAAGGCCCGCGGCCGGATCGGCCTCAAGCTGATCAACAAGCACGAGGACGGCGGGCTCGTCTCCCCGGAGGAGCTGATCGAGCGGGCGAAGAACGCACCGCCGCGGCCGCCGGAGGAGGAGCGCCCGCGCCGCGACGGCGACCGTCGCGGCGGTCGCGGGGGCCGAGGCGGCCCGCGCGGCCCCCGCCGTGAGGGCGCGGGCGACCGGGAGTAACACGAAAGGGCGGTCGAGAGACCGCCCTTTTCTGTCGATAGCCCCGGTAATGGCTGCGGTGCCGCCCATCTCACCCCTGCGCGGCTTGCTCGAGGTCACGAAGCTCGTGCGCTCCGTCGAAGAGGTCCAGGAGCTGCTCGATGCGATCGCGCGGACGATCTCCGACGCGCTCGGCTTCCGAACTGTCGTCATCAACCTCTACCGGCCGGCCTGGGACGACTTCGTCGTCACGACGGTGTACGGCAACGACGCCGCGCGGGAGATGCTGCTCGGCACCCGGCGCATGCTCGCCGAGTGGGACGACCTGATCAGCGACCGCTTCAACCGCCGCGGCGCCTACGTCGTGCTCGCGGGAACCTACGACTGGAGCGCAGACTCGGAGAGCTACATCCCCGAGCTCGAGCCATCCGACGACGACGGCGCGTGGCATCCCGAGGACGCGCTCTTCCTGCCGATGCGGCACTCGAGCGGCCATCTGCTCGGCATCCTCTCCGTCGACGAGCCGGTCAGCGGCCGGCGCGCGACGGACGAGGAGCTGGACGTTCTCGTGTCGTTTGCCGAGCACGCGGCGCTCGCCGTCCAGTCGGCGCAGGAGCGCGCGGAGGCCGACAGCCATCAGATCGCCCTCGAGCAGCTCCTGACGGTCTCTTCGTCGCTCGTCTCCGAGGCGAGCGTCGACGAGATCCTCCGGCTCGTGTGTGCCGGCGTGCACGACGCGCTCGGCTTCGAGAACGTGATCGCATCGCTGCGCGAGCCGTCGGGGCGGCTGTCCGTGCGCGCGTCGCGCGGCTTCAGCGAGACGCAGATCGCGGCGGCCGACAGCGTGATGTACGACGAGATCGTCGGTCTGATCGATCCGGAGTTCGAGGTCCAGGGGTGCTACCTGCTCCCGAGCGACGCCGCGCAGCACCGCCTGCGGCGCGCGACGAAGCGTCCGCTCTATCTCTCGCAGCTCAACGGGAGCGGGCCGTGGGCCTGGAACCACCACTGGCTCGTCGTTCCCCTGCGCGCCGAGAACGGCGACGTCATCGGCGTGCTCTGGGCAGACGAGCCGCGGGACCGGCTGCTGCCGTCGCCGGACAAGCTGCAGGCGCTCCGGGTCTTCGCGAACCAGGCGACCGCTGCGGTCCTCTCGTCGCAATACGTGAACGAGCTGCGCTTCCTCGCCGACCACGACCCGCTCACGCGCCTGCTCAACCGGCGCGCGTTCATCGACCGGCTCGACGGCGAGGTCGGACGGGCGCGCCGGTACGGCCGCAGCTTCGGGCTCGTGCTCTGCGACCTCGACGGCTTCAAGGAGCTGAACGACCGCCACGGCCACCTGGCGGGCGACGAGGCGCTCCAGCGGTTCGGGCAGACGCTCATCGCCTCCCTGCGGAAGGGCGACGAGGCCTTCCGGATCGGCGGCGACGAGTTCGCCCTCATGCTGGCCGAGGCGAGCGAGGACGATGCGCGCGAGGTCGTCGACCGGATCAACGCGCAGGTCGAGGGGCTGCGGGCGAGCTTCGGCGTGGCCTCGTGCCCGGAACACGCAACCGACGCGCAGACGCTCTTCAGGCTCGCCGACGAGGCGCTCTACGAGGCCAAGCGCAACGGCAGCGGTCTCCAGTTCGTGGCCTAGACTCGCCTGATGCAGAAGTACGTGCTGTCGGAGCTCGACTCGGGCGAGCGGGTGATCTCCGAGAAGGTGCCGAGCGTCCGCTCGGTCTCGATCGGCTTCTGGATCGGCGCCGGGTCTCGCGACGAGAAGGACGACCGCGCAGGCGTCTCCCATTTCATCGAGCACCTGCTGTTCAAGGGATCGCGGAACTACGACGCGCAGCAGATCGCCGAGACGTTCGACGCGATGGGCGCCGAGCTGAACGCGGCGACCTCGCGCGAGCACACCGTCGTCTACTCCCGCGTTCCGGATCGCCACGTCGAGGAGGCGATCGCGGTGATGACGGACATGGTCTTCGCGCCGCAGTTCTCCGAGCTCGACCAGGAACGCGAGGTCGTGCTCGAGGAGATCGCGATGTACGAGGACGCGCCGCAGGATCTCGTCCATGACCTCTTCTCCGAGGCGGTGTTCGGCCGCCACGCGCTTGGTCGGCCGGTGATCGGGACGGCCGATGTCATCTCGACGATCTCGCGCCGCTCGATCGGCGCGTACCACCGCGCGATGTACACGGGCGCGAACATCGTCGTCGCTGCGGCGGGGAACGTCACGCACGACAAGCTCGTGGCGCTGCTGCAGCGCTTCGAGCACAACGGCACGGCGCACGGCCGCACGCCGACGCGCCGTCCGCTCGTGCGCATGCCTGCGCCCGGCCTGCGCTTCCAGCGCAAGGACACCGAGCAGTACCACCTGTGCGTCGGCGCTCCCGGCATCTCGCGCTCGGACCGGCGCCGCTTCGCGGCGTCGCTGCTCGACGGCATCCTCGGCGGTTCGGCGTCGTCGCGGCTCTTCCAGGAGATCCGCGAGAAGCGCGGGATGGCGTACTCCGTCTACTCGTTCGCGTCGCAGTACACCGACACCGGGCTGATCGGCGTCTACGTCGGGACGCGCGAGGAGAACCTCGCGCAATGCGTGGAGATCTGTGTCGATCAGGTCGCCGACATCGCCGGCGGCAACCTCCGCGCGGGCGAGCTCGAGCGGGCGAAGGAGTCGCTGAAGGGCCGGATCATGCTGTCGATGGAGTCGACCTCCAACCGCATGAGCCGGCTCGGCAAGTCGGTGATCACCGAGACCGAGCTGATGACGTTCGACCGGATCTTCGCGGAGATCGACGCGGTGGAGCCGGACGAGCTCGCCGAGCTCGCCGGCGTGCTGCTGAGCCCGGCGGGGCTGTCCGCGGCCGGCGTCGGGCCGGACGAGGACCGGTTCCGGAATGCCGTCGAGCGCGCGAACCCCGTGCTGCTCGTCGCGGCATGAACATCGCGTTCTTCGGTGCGGAAGGGAAGGTCGGCCGGGCGCTCGTCCCGGTGCTGGAACGCGCCGGCCATACGGTGCGTGGGATCGAGATCGGCGATGCCGTCGACGTCGCGGGCCTCGACGCGTGCGTCGACTTCACGACACCGGACGCCGCGGCGGAGAACACGCGCGCAGCGCTCGAGCAGGGCGTCTCGTGCGTGGTCGGGACGACCGGCTGGGACCCGCAGCCGCTCGACGCCGTCGCCCGCGAACGCGGCGTGACGCTCTTCGTCGCGCCGAACTTCTCGATCGGAGCCGTCTTGATGATGCGCTTCGCCGCCGAGGCGGCTGCGTTTTTCCCGCGCGCGGAGATCATCGAGCTTCACAACGAGGCGAAGAAGGACGCGCCGTCGGGGACTGCGGCCGCGACGGCGAAGCTGATCGGCAACGACCCGCAGGTTCACTCGGTGCGGCTGCCGGGCCTCGTCGCGCACCAGGAGGTGATCTTCGGCGGCGAGGGCCAGCTGCTGACGATCCGTCACGACACGACGGCCCGCGAGTCGTTCGCGGACGGCGTCCTGCTCGCGTTGGCGAAGCTGCCGGAGCTGCCTCCGGGACTAACGGTCGGGCTCGACGCGTTGCTCTAGGCATGTCGCTCACCACAGGCCAAGGCCCGTTCTCCAAGGAGCCGGCCGGCCGCTTCAACGTGGAGATCGAGCCGCCGACCGGCGCGGTCATCTACTTCGATCCGGTGCCCCAGCGGATCCGAGCGCTCTTCGCCGGGGAGACCGTGGTCGACTCGACAAACGCGAAGCTCCTGCACGAGACGGGGCACCTGCCCGTCTACTACTTCCCGCTCGGCGACGTCCGCGAGGACCTGCTCGAGCGAAGCGAGAAGCGCACGCACTGCCCGCACAAGGGGCAGGCCGGCTACTGGTCGCTTCGCGTCGGCGCGCGGACAGCGCCCGACGCCGTCTGGGGATACGAGGACCCGATCGAGCCGGCGAGCTTCCTCCGCGGGCACGTCGCGCTCTACTGGCACGTCGCCGACGAGTGGTTCGCCGAGGACGAGCAGCTCTTCGGTCACGCGCGCGACCCGTACACGCGCATCGACGTCTACCGCACGTCGCGGCGTGTGCAGGTGAGCGTCGGCGGAGAGGTCGTCGCCGACAGCGTCCGCACCCGGGCGCTCTTCGAGACCGGGCTGCCGACGCGGTACTACTTCCCGCCCGACGATGTGAGGCTCGATCTGCTCGAGCCGAGCGCGAAGCGGACGCGGTGTGCGTACAAGGGCTCCGCGTCCTACTGGCACGTCCTCGCCGGCGGCGAGCTGCACGACGATCTCGCCTGGACGTACGCGAATCCGCAGCACGATGCCGAGCGCGTCCGCGACTCGATCGCGTTCTTCAACGAGCGCGTCGACCTGGACGTCGACGGCGTGCGCGAGGAACGGCCGCGCACGCAATGGTCACGCTGACATGATTCCGGCATGGCGGGCCAAGCGGCCGAGCTCGTCTTCGACGAGGCGACGAAGCGCTACGGTGACCACCCGCCGGCGGTCGACCGCCTCTCGCTGACCGTCCCCGCAGGCGAGATCTGCGTCCTCGTCGGGCCCTCGGGCGGCGGCAAGACGACCGCGCTGAAGCTCGTCAACCGGCTGATCCCTCTCACGAGCGGCGACATCCGCATCGACGGCCGCAGCATCGAGGAGCAGGACGTCACGCAGCTGCGCCGGGGCATCGGCTACGTCATCCAGAACGTCGGCCTCGTCCCGCACCAGACGGTCGAGGCGAACATCGGCACCGTGCCGCGCCTGTACGGCCGCGACCGGAAGTGGATCCGTGAGCGCGCCCGGGAGCTGCTCGAGCTCGTCGGCCTGGATCCGTCCTACGCGAAGCGCTATCCGAGCTCGCTCTCCGGCGGTCAGCGGCAGCGCGTCGGCCTCGCGCGAGCGCTCGCCGCGGACCCGCCGCTGCTCCTGATGGACGAGCCGTTCAGCGCGATCGACCCGATCGTGCGCGCGCGGCTCCAGGACGAGTTCCTCCGGCTGCAGCGCGAGGTGCGGAAGACGGTGGTCTTCGTCACCCACGACGTCGACGAGGCGATCAAGGTCGGCGACCGGATGGCGATCCTCCGCGAGGGCGGGAAGCTCGCACAGTACGACTCTCCGGCATCGATCCTCCAGCAGCCCGCGGACGAGTTCGTGGCGCAGTTCGTCGGTGCCGATCGCGCACTGAAGGCGCTCTCGCTGCGCACGCTGGCCGAGCTGCCGTTGCAGACGGCGCACGACGGCGCGCCGAGCCTCCCGGGCAGCACGACGCTCCGTGACGCGCTCGCACTCCTTATCGCCGAGCGACGCGAGACGCTGAACGTCACCGCCGACGGCGGCGAGGCGATCGGAAGCGTTGCGCTCGAGGATCTCCTCCGGTGATCATCGCGACGCCGCCAGTCATCCCGAACTTCGGCAGCGCGTCGAAGTGCGAGCAGGACAACGGCTGGTGGTGCACCGACTGGCTGCACCAGCACTGGGGCGACACGCTGCAGCCGGCGCTCGTCCAACACGTCGAGCTGTCGGCGATCGCCGTCGGCATCGGCTTCGGGATCGCCTTCGTGCTCGCGCTCACGGGCTACCGCTATCGCTTCCTCGATCCGCCGATCGGCGTCGTCGCCGACTTCCTCTACACGATCCCGAGCCTCGCGCTCTTCCAGCTGCTCGTCCCGATCACGGGCCTGACCGTGACGACGGTCGAGATCGCGCTCGTCAGCTACACGCTGCTCATCCTGTACCGGAACATGGTCGCCGGGCTGCGCTCGGTTCCCGACGAGGCGCTCGAGGTCGCGCGCGGGATGGGGTTGACGCGGACGCAGACGTTCTTCCGCGTCGAGCTGCCGCTCGCGGTGCCGGCGATCGTCGCCGGCCTCCGGATCGCCGCGGTCTCGACGATCTCGATCGCGACCGTCGCCGCCTTCGTCATCCCCAAGGGCCTCGGGCGGCCGATCTTCATCGCACTCGAGCAGAATCTCTTCAAGACCGAGATCCTCGCCGCCGGCGCGCTCGCGATCGCGCTCGCGCTCGTGTCCGACGTCGTGCTCGTGCTGATGCAACGCGTCCTGACGCCGTGGAGCCGCGCGTGACGCTCGCCGCGCAGTTTCACCCGGGCACGTTCATCGACGCCTTCCGCTTCATCGGCGACAACGCCGGGCTCCTGCTGAGCAAGACCGGGCAGCACCTCGAGCTCTCGTCGACGGCACTCGGCATCGCCCTCGTGCTCGCGTTGCCGCTCGGCCTGTGGCTCGGCCACAAGCATCGCGGGCTCTTGCTCGCGCTCGGCGTGTCGAGCGTCGGACGCGCGCTGCCGAGCCTCGTTCTGATCGCGTTCGGCCTCACCGTTCTCGGCATCGGCTTCTGGAACAACACGGCCGCGCTGACGGTGCTCGCGATCCCGTCGATCCTCACGAACGCGTACTTCGCCATCGACGGCGTCGATCGCGACGTCGTCGAGGCGGCGCGGGGAATGGGTCTCTCGGAGCGGCAGATCCTCCTGCGCGTCGAGCTGCCGCTCGGTCTGCCGCTCGTCATGGCCGGTATCCGCATCGCCGCGATCTTCGTGATCGCGACCGCCACGATCGCGGCGATCGCCGGCGGCGGCGGCCTCGGCGAGATCATCGTCAACCAGGCGAGCTACGGCCTGGAGGGGGTCGTCGGCGCGGCGTACTGCGTCTCGGCGCTGACGCTGCTCGCGGCAGTCTTGCTCAGTCTCGTAACGAAATTCGTGTCGCCCAGACCTGAACCGAAGACATAAGGTCCGCGAAGGAAGGCAAACCGTCTTCGGACCGAAGGGAGGGCAAGTGGTACGGAAGCACACGCGCCGCGCGGCAAAGGCCGCCTACGCGGTCTCACTGGCAGTCGCGATTGTCATCGGCCTTACCACCGCTGCGGCAGGGTCCGCGGCAGGCAAGCCGACGGTGACCATCGGGACGAAGAACTTCACCGAGCAGTATGTGCTCGGCGAGCTCTACAAGCAGGCGCTGCAGGCGAAGGGCTACAAGGTCGTGGACAAGAGCAACATCGGCAGTTCCGAGGTGATCGACACCGCGCTCAAGAGCGGCAAGATCAACTTCTACCCGGAGTACACGGGCGTCATCGTCACCGACCTGGCGAAGGAGCCGTTCCCGAAGAGTGCATCGGCCACATACGCGGCCGCGCTGAAGTGGGAGCAGAAGCGCGGCTTCACGCTCCTCCAACCGACGCCGTTCTTCGACTCGGACGGCTTTGTGATGTTGAAGTCGACAGCGCGCAAGCTCGGTGTCAAGACGATCGCCGACATGAAGAAGGTCAAGTCGTTCTCGTACGCGGGGTTCCCCGAGTGCAGGACGCGCATCACCTGCCTGCTCGGGCTCAAGAACATCTACGGCCTCAAGCAGGTGAAGTTCGTGCCGCTCGCGAGCATCAGCGTGTACACGCTGCTCGACGACGGCAAGATCACGGCCGGCGACGGGTTTTCGACCGATCCGCAGCTGCAGACGGGGAAGTACGTGACGCTCACGGACACCAAGCACATCTTCGGCTTCCAGAACGTCGCGCCCGTGCTGACGAAGGCCTTGGCCGCCGATCCCAAGCTCGTGAAGATCGTCAACGCGGTGTCCGCCAAGCTGACGGTTCCCGCGATCGCGGCGATGAACAAGGCGGTGGCGGTCGACAAGAAGTTGCCGTCGGCGGTCGCCAGGGCGTTCCTGAAGGCGAACGGCCTCGGCTAGGAAGCTCATCGTCCTCGGCGGAGGGTCGCCCGGCGAGCATTTCGTCGGCGCCCTCCGCCGGCTGGACCAGGACTCCGAGGTCACGCTCGTCGAGAAGCATCTCGTCGGCGGCGAGTGCTCGTACTACGCGTGTATCCCGACGAAGACGATGCTGCGCGGCGTCGAGCTCTCGTCGGCGCTCGATCGCGCGCCGGGGCTCGCGCCCGAGCGCCCGGAGGCGGACGGCGTGTGGTCGTGGCGCGACTACATGACGAGCAACTGGGACGACTCGGGACAGATGCACTATCTCGAAGAGTGGAACTGCGCGCTCGTGCGCGGCGAGGGCCGCGTCACGCGGCCCGGCGTCGTCGAGGTCGACGGCGAGGAGCTCGAGTACGACACGCTGGTGATCGCGACCGGGTCGTCGCCGATCGTCCCCGAGGCTGTTGCGGGCGTCGACCACTGGACGAACCGGGAAGCCACGCGCACGCACGAGATCCCGAAGTCGCTCGCCGTCATGGGCAGCGGGCCGGTCGGAGCGGAGCTCGCGCAGTTCTTCGCGCGGATGGGCTCGCAGGTGACGCTGATCGAGCGCGGCGACCGGCTGCTCGGCCGCGTGCACGAGGACGCGGCGGCGATCGTCCTCGACGTCTTCCGCGAGGAGGGGATCGACGTCCGGCTCGGCGTCTCCGTCGAGCGGGCCGAAGCCGGGATCACGGTGCACCTCTCCGACGGGTCCTCGGTCGAGGCCGAGCGGCTGCTCGTCGCGACGGGCCGGCGCGCGAACGTCGAAGGGCTCGAGGCGTCGGGCGTGACGATCGGGGCTCGCGGCGTCGAGGTCGACGAGCATTGCCAGGCGGCCGAGAACGTGTGGGCGGTCGGCGACGTCACCGGGGTCGCGCAGTTCACGCACGTCGGCAAGTACCAGGCGCGCGTCGCCGCGGCGAACATGTGCGGCAGGCGGGTGCGCGCCGACTACCGCGCCATCCCTGCCGGGATCTTCACCGATCCGGAGATCGGCACCGTCGGGCGGACGGAGGGCGTGAGCGCGCGCTACGACCTCTCGGGCGTCTCGCGTACCTCGACCTACGAGAGGCCGACGCGCGACGGCTTCGTGCGCCTGTTCGCCGACCCGGACGAGCGGGTGCTCGTCGGTGCAGTCGCGGTCGGCCCGCAGGCGACGGAATGGCTCGGGCAGTTGACGCTCGCGGTGCGGAGCGCTACACCGATAGACGTCCTGCTGGACGTGATCCAGCCCTTCCCGACGTTCTCCGAGGCGATCTTCTTCGCGGTCCAAGAGCTTCATAGCGCTCTTCCTGATCGCGGCTAGCGTCGCCCTCCTCGCCGCCAGCGCCGACCGCTCGCACCCGACGGCGGTCTCCGGCGGGTTCTGGACGAGCTACGCGCCGGGGCAGCCGATCCCGAAGCTCCGCTGCACAGTGACGGCGTCCGGCGACGGGACGACGATCTCCTGCCCCTCACGCACCGGGCCGCGGAGCTCCGTCGGCGGCGTCGACGTCGTCGGCCACAAGGCGGCGACCGTTGCCGTGAGCGGCCGCGTGATGTGCGTCAGGCGGCTCGGCGGCCAGGTCTTCCTCTCGACCGGCCCCTGCCGCCCGTAGAATTCCCGCGATGCTCGGCGAAGTGATCACCGCGATGGTGACGCCCTTCGACGCCGACGGCGCCGTCAACGTGGAGAAGTTCCGGGAGCTTGCGCAGTTCCTCGTCGACCACGGCTCGGACGGGCTCGTCGTCACGGGGACGACCGGGGAGAGCCCGACGCTCTCCGACGACGAGAAGCTCGAGCTCTACGCCGCGGCGAAGGACGCCGTCGGCGACCGCGCGACGATCATCGCCGGCACCGGCACATACGACACGCACGACTCCGCGCGGCTGACGCGCCGCGCGCACGACCTCGGCGTCGACGCCTTCCTCGTCGTCACGCCGTACTACAGCAAGCCGCCGCAGCGCGCGATCGTCCGCCACTTCGAGAAGATCGCCGCCGAGACCGACAAGCCCATCGTCGCCTACAACATCCCGGCGCGCGTCGTGATCAACATCGAGCCGAAGACGATGGCGCAGCTGGCCGAAATCGACAACGTCACCGCGGTCAAGCAGGCGTACGACGACCTCGACGAGGCGCGGTTCATCGCACGGGAGACGCGGCTCGACCTCTACTCCGGCGACGACAACGTCACCTTCGATTTCCTCGAGGTGGGCGCGGTCGGCGTCGTCTCGGTGATCGCCCACGTCTGGGGCGAGCAGATGAAACGGATGATCCGCCGGTACGCAGAGGGCGACGTCGACGGGGCCCGCGCGCTCAACGAGGAGCTCCGGCCGGCGTACGACTTGCTGAAGGTCACCACGAACCCGATCGGGATCAAGACCGCGCTCAACCTGCTCGGCCACGATCTCGGCGGCTTCCGCCTGCCGATGGTCGAGGCGACACGCGAGGAGGCCGAGCAGATCCGCGGCTGTCTCGAGCGCGGCGGCGTCCTCGCAACCGCATAGACTGCACCGCACCGGATCCGTCCGACCAGGAGGCGGCATGCGCTCACGGCTCACGTCAATCGAAAGGGACTTCTTGACCTATTCGGAGGCTGTGAACCGTGGCACGGAAGACGCTGAACCTGGGGATCCTGGCGCATGTAGACGCCGGTAAGACAACACTCACCGAACGGCTGCTGTTCGACGCCGGCGTCATCGCCGAGCTCGGCAGCGTCGACTCGGGTACGACGCAAACGGACACGCTGCCGCTCGAGCGGCAGCGGGGCATCACGATCAGGGCGGCCGTCGTCTCGTTCGCGGTCGGCGACGTCACCGTCAACCTGATCGACACCCCGGGGCATCCGGACTTCATCGCCGAGGTCGAGCGCTCGTTGAGCGTCCTCGACGGCGCGGTCATCGTCGTCTCGGCGGTGGAAGGCGTGCAGGCGCAGACGCGCGTCCTCTGGCGGGCGCTCGAGCGGCTGCAGATCCCGACGATCTTCTTCGTCAACAAGACCGACCGTGTCGGCGCGGACTGTGCGCGCGTGTGCGACGAGATCCGCCGGCGGCTGACCGCAAACGCGGCGCCTGCACTGCTCGAGGAGATCGCCGACCGCGACGACCGCCTGCTCGCGGACTACGTTGCGGGCCGGGAGATCGGCGACGGGAGAGTGCGCGCCGCGCTCGCGAAGCAGACGCGCGCCGGGACGTTCAGCCCGGTCTTCTGCGGGTCGGCATCGACCGGCGACGGCATCGCGGAGCTGACGAGGGCGATTGCGGAGCTGCTCCCGCCAGAGCCGGGCGACCCCGACGCGCCGTTGGCGTGCACGGTGTTCAAGATCGAGCGCGGCAAGTCGGGCGAGAAGATCGCGTACGCGCGGCTCTTCGCCGGGACGATCCGGGCGCGCGAGATCGTGCTCGGCGAGAAGGTGACGGCGGTCGCGGTGTTCGAGCGCGGCGGAGCCGTCCGGCAGCCTGCCGCCGTTGCGGGGGACATCGCACAGCTCTGGGGGCTGACCAGGGTCCGCATCGGCGACTCCGCGGGAGCTCCACCGCGCAACGCGGCGCCGCGGGAGTTCGCGCGGCCGACGCTCGAGACGGTCGTCGAGCCGCTCGAGCATGACGATCGGCATCGTCTGAAGCTCGCACTGACTCGGCTCGCCGAGCAGGACCCGCTGATCGACGTCCGCCAGGACGAGCAGGGAACGCTCTCGGTCTCGCTGTACGGCGAGGTGCAGAAGGAGGTCATCGGCGCGACGCTCGCAGCCGACGACGGGCTCGAGGTCGCATTCCGCGACACGACGATGATCTGCGTGGAGCGGCCGGCCGGCAGCGGTGAGGCGGTCGAGATCCTGCACGCAGAGACGAATCCGTTCGACGCGACGCTCGGCTATCGCGTCGAGCCCGCGGAGGAGGGGAGCGGCATCGAGTTCCGGCTCGGCATCGGCGCGGCCGTGGCGCCGCTCCACCTCTACGGGAAGCTCGAGCTCTTCGGTGAGGACATGGAGCGCTGCGTGCAAGAGACGCTCGCGGAAGGGTTGTACGGCTGGCAGGTGACCGACTGCGTCGTCACGCTGACGCGCTGCATGTACGGGGTCGCCGACGGCCCGCCGTCGAAACGCGCGTCGACGACGCAGCACGACTACCGACGCCTGACGCCGCTCGTCCTCATGGACGCTCTGGCGGCCGCGGGCTCGATCGTCTGCGAGCCGATCGCGCGCGTGGAGCTCGGGGTGCCGCAGCGGGCGATCGGAGCCGTGCTCGCGGCCGTCTCGCGGCTCGGCGGCGTCGGCGAGGCGCTCGACGTCGAGCGGGCGGTGGCGCGCGTCCGCGCCGACCGCGTCCGCGACCTACAGCGGCAGCTGCCCGGCTTGACGTCCGGCGAGGGAGTGCTCGAGGCGCATCCCGGCGGCTACCGGCCCGTCCAGGGGGATCCACCCGCGCGGCCGCGGACGAAGCCGAGCCCGCTCAACCGGAAGGAGTACCTGCGGAGCGTCGGCACCTAGTCACCCTATGCTTCCCATCAGGTAATGGGCGTGTGTCGGATCATCCCGCTCGGCGGCCTCGGCGAGGTGGGGAAGAACATGACCGTCTTCGAGGCGGACGACTCCATCGTCGTCGTCGACGCGGGGCTCGCATTTCCGCGCGACGAGCACCTCGGGGTCGACCTCGTACTTCCCGATTTCTCATATCTGCGCGAGCGCGAGGACCTGATCAGGGGCGTCGTGCTGACGCACGGGCACGAGGACCACGTCGGCTCGCTGCCGTATCTGATGCGCGAGGTGCGCATCCCCATCGTCGTCGCGACGCGGCTGACGCTCGCGCTCGTCAAGTCGAAGCTCGACGAGCACGGTCTGCTGCGCGAGGCGGAGCTGTGGGAGAAGTCGCCGTACGACGAGCCGTTCCAGCTCGGTGCATTCAGGATCGAGTTCGTGCGCATGGCGCACTCGATTCCGGACGCTGTCGCCGTGGTGCTCGAAACGCCCGGCGGCCGGGTCGTTCACACCGGCGACTACAAGCTCGACCACACGCCGGTCGACGGCCAGCGCACCGACGTCGGCAAGCTCGCCGAGATCGGCAACCGAGGCGTCTCGCTGCTGCTCGGCGACTCCACGAATGCCGAGCGAGCCGGCTTCACGCAGTCGGAGCGCGTCGTCGGCGAAGCGTTCCGCCAGATCATGCCCCACAAGACCGGTCGCATCCTCGTGTCGTCATTCGCCTCGAACGTGCACCGGATGCAGCAGGCGGCGGACGTCGCCGTGTCGTCGGGCCGGAAGGTCGCTTTCGTCGGCCGCTCGATGCGGAAGAACGCGAACATCGCGCGCAATCTCGGCTACATGGACGTGCCGGACGAGATGATCATGCGTCCGCACGAGCTCGCCGAGCTGCCGCGCCACGAGCAGCTCATCCTCTGCACGGGAAGCCAGGGCGAGCCGATGTCGGCAATGACGCGCATCGCGTACAACGACCATCCGGCCGTCACGGTCGAGCCGGGCGACACGGTGATCATCTCGGCGAAGCCGATTCCCGGAAACGAGCTGCGCGTCCACGACGCGATCAACCGGCTCGCGAAGATGGGCGCCGAGGTGCTGCACGAGGACAACGCACCTGTGCACGTCTCCGGCCACGGCCGCTCGGAAGAGCTGCGCACGATCATCGGATTGCTGCGACCGCGTGCGGTGATGCCGGTGCACGGCGAGTTCCGCATGCTGGCTGCGCACGCGCAGATCGCACGGGAGGGCGGGATCGACGACGGCAACATCGTCATGGCGGAGAACGGCTCGGTCGTCGAGCTGTCGGAGCACGGCGTGCGCATCGTCGACCACGTCACCGCGGGCATGACGTTCGTCGACGGTCTCGGCGTCGGGGACGTCCACGACGTCGCGCTCCGCGACCGGCGGCGGCTCGCGGAGGACGGCGTTCTGATCGTCGTCGCGACCCTGGCGGGGTCGAACGGCCGGGGCGCGCTGACGGCGCCGCCCGAGCTGATCGCCCGCGGGTTCGGCGAGGCCGCCGAGCCGCTGCTCGACGAGCTGCGGGGCGAGGCGCAGCGTGTGCTCGAGGAGCTCCTCGAGGACGACGTGACCGAGATCAAGCTGCTGCAGGAGCACGTCCACGACGCATTGGGGGGCGTCGTCTACGACAGGACTCGGCGTCGGCCGATGATCCTGCCGGTGCTCGTCGAGGTTTGACGTCCTGGGCCGAGCTGCTCGACGAGTGTGCGCCGGAGCCGGCGACCGCTCGCCGTCTGATCGCGCAGCTGCGCGCATGTGAGATCGCAGCGCTCGCGTTCTGCCGCCTGCTCGAGCGGTGGGCGCGCGGCGATGCGAAGCCCTCCACGGCCGGCGGGCGCGAGGCAGCGTTGCGCCGCGCGGCCGAGCGGGTCGAGACGGCGCTGAGCGGGCTCGAGGAGCCGCTGAAGCGCTACCTGCTCGAGCTCGAGGCGGACGCGCTGGAGGGACGCTCCTGGTACGGCGGCCCCGGCTCGGCGGAGCTCGTCGACTGGCAGCCGGTGCTCGAGCGCGCGGGTGTCCACGTGCGGCCGGAACGCGTCGCGCAGGCGTACCTCGAGCTGGCGATGCTCGTGCGTGCGCTCGAGGGTCTCAATACCGCGGCGAGCATCGACGCGCCGCCGGACCGCGGGTCGCTCTGGGCGGGGCTGTTCGACCTGCGCGACAACCTGCTCGGCCGCGCGCTCGACGACGTGCGCGCGTTGGCGGCGTAGCGGAGGTCGACCCGACGGGCTCGTGCGCGCGCGCGCTCAGTGAAACGCCAGGATGGTTACCGAAGCACGCCTCGGCCGCCTGGGCGTCGCCCCCGTGCGCCGCCCTTGTGAAAGGTGAGATCGAGATCGCCCTCCCACTTCTTTCCGTCACGCGATAGCTGACCGCACCCCGTGATCGTGTTGCCGTCGTCGCTGAACGTGCCGGTGAAACGCTGCGACAAGTCCGGGGCAGCGGCGTCACGCCAGAAGCGCCAGGTGGCGTCTTCGAAGCTGGCGGCATACACCCGGTACACGCCGCGCTGGTCGAAGTAATGCATCGACAGCTGCCCGTTCGTGACACCGATGATCGTGATTGCGTCGGGGATCTCGGGGTGGTCGGAGTGCGAGCGCCAGATCAGGAATCGATCGCCGGCGAGCCACTCGAACGTGCTGGACCCTCGGATGGCCTCGCCGGGGAGCATCGGATGTGCTCCCTCGGTCTCCCACCTACCGATGAAGCTGTCCCATCCCTGAAGCGGCGATTCCTCGCTCACCGAGCCTCTGTACCCGCTCCGTCACGGCTCACTCCCGACCGCTGCCGCGGTCCATGCCGGGATCGATAACGATCCGTCGGTTCGCAACGACTCGACCGAGGTGACCTACATGCCCGGACTGAAACGGATGGACAACGTCGGCATCGTCGTGGAGTCACTCGATGCCGCAGTCTCCTTTTTCGTCGAGCTCGGCCTCGAGCTCGAAGGGCGGGCCACGATCGACGGGGAGTGGGCCGAGCGCGTCACCGGGCTGCATCCCATGCACGTCGAGATCGCCATGCTGCGCACGCCCGACGGCCACGGTCGGCTCGAGCTCTCCCGCTTTCTGACGCCGCCGACCGTCGCCGACCATCGGAACGCCCCGGTGAACGCCCTCGGCTACCTCCGCATCATGTTCGCCGTGGACGACATCGACGACACGCTCGCCCGGCTCCGCAAGCACGGCGCAGAGCTTCACAGCAGCGAAGTGGTCCAGTACAACGACGACATTCGGCTCTGCTACATCCGTGGTCCAGAAGGGCTCCTCGTCGGGCTGGCCGAGCAGACCGACCAGCGGACGTGAGATCGCGTCGCGGCGGCGCTGCCGGCGGATCCGTACCGGCGATTGCGGACGAGCTCGACGTCCCGGACCGTTTCGTCGTTGCACGAGAGGGAGCGGGTG
>DATCJJ010000063.1:0-7631 GCA_036562845.1 Gaiellaceae bacterium
CAGCGGCGTCCGCGCCTCGTCGACGAGGATCGAGTCGACCTCGTCCACGATCGCGTACGGATGACCGCGCTGCACCGTCTGGTCGAGCGAGACCGACATGTTGTCGCGCAGGTAGTCGAAGCCGAACTCGCTGTTCGTCCCATACGTCACGTCGGCCTCGTAGGCCGCGAGGCGCGGCGGGAACGGCATGAGGTTCTCGATGTACGCCGTGCGCATGCCGAGCGCGTTGAAGACGGCCTCCGTCCACTTCTGGTCGCGCTGTGCGAGGTAGTCGTTCGTCGTGACGAGATGGACGCCCCGGCCCGCGAGCGCGTTGAGATAGAGCGCCTGGGTCGCGACGAAGGTCTTGCCCTCGCCCGTCTTCATCTCGGCTATGTCGCCCTCGTGCAGGACGATGCCGCCCATCAGCTGCACGTCGAAGAGCCGGACGTCCATCGTGCGCTTGAAGGCCTCCCGGACTGCGGCGAACGCCTCGAACAGCATCTCGTCGAGCGTCTCGCCGTTCGCGATCCGCTCCCGGAACTCGACTGTCTTCGCAGCGAGCTGCTCGTCGCTCAGCTGCTCGAAGTCCGCCTCGAGCGTGCCGATGAACTCGGCCTGCTGCTGGAGCCGCTTGAGCCGCCGGCCTTCGCCGACGCGAAGGACCTTTTCGAATGCTCCGAGCTGCTGCGCCATCGAATCCCCAGGGTACCGACTTAGAGAACGCCGACCTGGACTTCCCAGAAGTCGCCGTCGAGCCGCTCCGCGTGGACGACGTCGCCGAGCTCCGCGAGCTGCGGGATCGTCCCGAATGCGCGCTCGTCGTCGACGAGGAGCGAGTCGGGCGTCAGCTCGATCGTCTCGCCCTCGGGGCCGTCCGGAATCTCGACGACCCGGATCCGGCGCGCCTGCACGGCCCAGAGCGTCCCCGACTGCCGTACGGCCCGCGCGCGATACGGCGGCTGCAGCGACTGCTCGACGGCGGCGGCGAGCGGCTCGAGCGAGTCGTCCGGCCCCTCCTCCACGAGCAGCGTTCCGTCGGGCAGCACGACGAAGCGCGCAGAGTCGCCTTCGAGCTCGGGCACGTCCGCCGTCGCGGTCATGTCCCACTCGCGCGCACGGGCGATCCCGTGGATGCCCGTCTCCTGCCACGCGGGCCGCGGGTCGGGCAGATCGGGCGTCAGGCCGCCCTCGCGTGCGAGCCGCTCGTGCAGCGGCTCGCTACGCCGGAAGATCCCCACCCGTTGCAGGGTCGACGACGCTGCGGCGCTTGGTGACGCGCTTGTCGCGCAGCTCCGTCAGCTCGCGCTGCAGCTTGTCGGCCACCTCGTCGATCGCGGCCTTCATGTCGCGCGCCGCCTCCTTGCAGCGCAACGTCCGCCCCTTCAGCCAGACCGTGACCTCGGCGATCTCGTGCGCGGCGACCGACGGATTCTTCTCCACGGCGAGCTCGAGCTCGACGCGCGTCCCGGGGTGCGTCAACCGGTTGATCTTCGCGAACTTGCGCTCCGCGTGGGCACGGATCGAGTCGCTGACCTCGAGGTTCTTGCCCTTGATCAAAAGCTCCATGCCGGCCTCCCTCGACGGTGACGATCAGAGCTTAGGCGCGCCTGACCGTCCGCGCGAGGGTGACCACGTCGACCCGTCCGCCGAGGGCGCGGGCGGCGGCGTTCGCGGTTGCCCCGGTCGTGTAGACGTCGTCGACGAGGGCGGCACAGAGACCGGTCTCGAAGGCGGAGAAGGCCGGATTTCGCTGCCGTTGCGACCGCGAGAGGCCGCGCTGGCGCAGCGCGGGGCCGCGGCGGAGGAGCAGCGGGCGACACGGGAGGCCCCACCGCTCGGCGAGCTCGCGGGCGAGCCGCTCCGTCGGATGATGTCCACGGGTCCGGGCGCGCCACGGCTCCGCCGGCACCCACGTGACGAGGTCGACGCCGGGACGCGTCACCCGCGCCGCCACGACGTCGGCCGCCGCGACTGCGAGCGAGCGGAGCCCCTGCTCCTTCCAGCGCCGCACGAAGCGGCGGACCGTCTCGTCGTACGGCACGGCGGCGCGTGCGGAACGGAACGCGAGCCGTCGCCCGGCGCATTCGCGGCAGCGCACCACGGGCCATGCCGTCGGCGCGCCGCAGCGCGCGCACAACGGCGGCCTCAGCTCGGGCAGGGACGCGGCGCACGCGCCGCAGAGCACAGCGCCGCCGTCGCCGCACACGACGCAGCGCCGCGGCAGCAGCAGGTCGAGCAGCACATGACCGACGCTACTGCTGCGATTGAGACGAGAGCGTCACGGCTTCGTCGCAGAACTGACCCAGCACGTCGAAAGCCTCGCGCCACGTGTCCGTCGACCGGAGATCGAGGCCGAACGGGGCGACGAGATCGGCCGGCGATGCCGAGCCGCCGGCGCGCAGGAAGTCGAGGTAGGTCGGCACGAACCCGTTGTGGCTCTCGCGATAGCGCCGGTAGAGCAGCAGTGCGACGAGCTGCGCGAACGAGTACGCGTACGTGTAGAAGCGCGTGTGGATGAAGTGCGGGATGTACGACCAGCCCATGCGGTACTGGTCCGGCATCACGAGCGAGTCGCCGTAGTACTTGCCGTTCTCCTCCCACCACAGCTCGTTCAGGCGCTCGGCCGCCAGCGACCGTCCCTCGCCGCGCACGGCGTACGCGCGCTGCTCGAATCGTGCGAGGACGGTCTGGCGATAGACCGCGGCGAAAGCATTCTCGAGGCGGTCGGCGGCGAGTGCCGCGCGCGTCCCTGGATCCGTCTCGTTCTCGAGCAGGTAGTCGTCCGCGATCGACTGCGCGAACGTCGACGGCACCTCGGCCATCGACAGGCCGACGCGGTGCGAGCGGAACGTCTGACCCTCGAGCGCGAGCACGTTGTGCGTCGCGTGGCCGAACTCGTGCGCGAGCGTCGAGACGTCGCGCAGCCGGTTCGTGAAGTTCATGAGGACATACGGGAGGATCTGCTTCGAGACGGTCGTGCAGTACGCCCCCGTCGCCTTGCCCGCGCGCGGCAGGACGTCGACATGGCCGGCGTCGAGGCACTCGCGGAAGATCTCGGCGAGCCGCGGCGAGAAGCGGCTGTACGACGAGTCGACGAGCTCGACCGCCTCGTCCCACGTGAAGCGGCGCGGCTCCCCGATCGGCGCGTACTGGTCGGCGAGCGAGAGCTCGTCGAGGCCGAGGAGCGTGGCCTTGTGCCGGAACCACCGCTGCGCGATCGCGTAGGACTCCTCGATCACGCTCATCATCGCCTCGACCGTCTCGTCGTCGAGCTCGTTCGCCATGTTCGTCGGCTGCATCGGATGCTCGAAGCCGCGGAGCTTGTCGGTCGTCAGGCGGTCGCCGACGAGCGCGTCGTAGGCCGCGGCGAGGACGTCGGTGCGCGGCTCGAGCCCTTCGAAGAGCGTGTCGACGGCGCGCAGGCGCAGCTCGCGCTCCGGCCGGTAGAGGTACGAGAGCAGCTGGCTGATGCCGTGCGGCTGAACCCCCTCTCCGTCGCCGGAGTCGAACGGCACCTCCAGCGTCGACACCTGCCGGTCGTGCAGCGACTGCCAGGCGGAGACCATCGGGCGGCGCGCGTTCAGCGCCTTCTCCTCCGGCTCGCTGAGGACGTACGGCTTCTCGAGCCGCTCGACGCGCAGCTTGTGCGCGTACGGCGCGAGCTCGTCGGACGTGAGCAGCTCTTCGGCGCGGTCGTCGTCGATCGCGATCCATTCGAGGCCGACGAAGACGAGCGCGTTCTCGATGTCGGCGCTCTTCTCGCGCGAGAACGTGGCGAGGTCGTTCGCCTCGACCTCGGTCGCGGCCATGCTCAGGCGGAGGTACGAGTAGACGCCGAGGCGCGAGAGATCCTGCTCGAGCTCGTCGAGCTCGTCGAGGAGCGCCCGCAGGGCCGCCGCGTCGAGCTCGGCGATGCGGCCGCGGTAGCGGTCGGCGATGTCGTTCGCCAGCTCGGCCGCGGCCTCGAGCCGGCTGCGCGCCTCCTCTGCGTCCGGGCACAGGTCGGAGAGGTCCCAGCGGATGTCCTGGTCGGTCGTCGCCATCAGTCGTCCACGCTATAGGAGGAACGTTGGGGCAGGCCGAGCCGTTCACGGAGGCGGTTGTCGGCCTCGAGCAGCTGCCCGAGGTCGCCGATGTCGTACCAGCCCCCGTGGAACCGGTAGGCGTAGACGGGCTCCCGTCGGTGCAGCCACTCGACGAAGTACCCCGGCTGGTCCGGCGGGTTGCCCTCGGCGAGATACGTGTCGACGAGCCGGAGGTGCGCGCGGGTGTAGAGGTACGTCGCCGTGGCGATGAGCGTGCTCGCGGGCTCGTCCGGCTTCTCGGCGAAGTCGACGATCCGCAAGTCTGCATCGACGTCGATCACCCCGTACTTCTTTGCAAGCTCCTTCGTGCCGACGTCGTGGACCGCGACCGCGCTGCCGTCACGCGACCGCTGGAACTCGAGGAGCTCGGCGAGCTCGTAGTCGAAGAGGTTGTCGCCGGCGATGATCAGCGCGTCGTCGTCGAGGTCGGCGAACCGGATGTCTCCGATCGCACCGAGCCGCGTCTCGTTCGTCGACGTCCCGTCGTCGATGATCGTCACGCCGTCGGACCATTGCTCGAAGAGGGCCGCGAACCGCGCATTCGTGACGAGCCGAATGTCCTCGACGCCCGCGCGGCGGATGTTGTCGACGATCCAGTCGACGATCGGCCGGCCGCCGACCGGCAGGAGCCCCTTCGGAAAGTCGTCGGTGAGCGGACGGAGCCGGGTCGCATAGCCCGCGGCGATGATGAGCGCCTTCACCGCACGCCGTCCTCGGTGACGATCGCGGTGATCAGCTCTCGCGGTGTGACGTCGAACGCGGGGTTCCGAGCAGCGAAGCGCGTCGTGATCTCGCCACCGTCGCGAAGCTCGATCGGGATGCCCGCGCCTGTCGGCGTGCCCGGGTCGAGCGTCGACGTCGGCGCGACGACGTAGAATGGAATGTCGTGGTGCTTCGCGAGCACCGCCAGAGCGTACGTGCCGATCTTGTTCGCGGTGTCGCCGTTCGCGGCGATCCGGTCGGCGCCCGTGACGACGACGTCGACCTCGCCCCGCGCCATCATCGACGCGGCGGCCGAGTCGGCGATCACCGCGTGTGGAATGCCGAGCCGCTCGAGCTCCCACGCCGTCAGCCGTGCTCCCTGGAGCAACGGCCGTGTCTCATCGACGAGGACGTGGGCGAGGCGGTCACGCTCCCAGGCCGCCCGCAGCGCGCCGACTGCGGAGCCGTAGCCACCTGTCGCCAGCCCGCCGGCATTGCAGTGCGTGAGCGCCCGGGCTTGCGGCCGGAACAGCTCCGCCGCGTGCGCGGCCATCCGCCGGCAGCGCTCGACCTCCGCGTCGTGCAACGCGCGCGCCCGCGCCGGCGTCGGATCGTCCCGCATCCGCTCGAGCGCCCAGAAGAGGTTGACCGCGGTCGGCCTGCTCCCCGCGAGGGTCCGCTCCGCCTCCTCCAGGTCGTCGCCGCGAAGCGCGGCGAGCGCCATGCCGTAGGCGGCGGCGACGCCGATGGCGGGCGCGCCGCGAACGGCGAGCGTCCTGATCGCATCCGCGAGCTCGGGGATCGTCCGGCATTCGAGCTCGACCGCCTCCTCTGGCAGCCGGCGCTGGTCGAGGAGGACGACCGCCGGGCCGTCCTCCTCGAGCCGAACGATGTCGCGCGGGCTTAGGTCCCCTCGTCCCACGAGGCCAGGTACTTCGCCTGCTCCTCGGTGAGCACGTCGATCTCGACGCCCATCGTCGCGAGCTTGAGCCGGGCGATCTCCTTGTCGATCTCGGCGGGGACCGGATAGACCTTCCGCTCGAGCTCGCCGGCGTGCTGCACGGCGTACTCGAGCCCGAGCGCCTGGTTCGCGAAGGACATGTCCATCACGAGCGCCGGGTGGCCCTCCGCGGCGGAGAGATTGACGAGCCGGCCGTCCGCCACGAGGTAGATCCGGCGGCCGTCCTCGAGCGTGAACTCCTCGACGAACTCGCGCGCATGGCGTGAGTCGGTTGCGAGCTTGCGGAGCGCCGGGATCTCGATCTCGACGTTGAAGTGGCCGGTGTTCGCGAGGATCGCGCCGTCCTTCATCACCGGGTAGTGCTCCGCGCCGATGACGTTCTTGTCGCCGGTCGCCGTGCAGAAGATGTCGCCGACCTCGGCGGCCCTCCGCATCGGCAGCACCTCGAAGCCGTCCATCGACGCCTCGAGCGCGCGCATCGCGTCGACCTCGGTGACGATCACGTGCGCGCCCATGCCGCGGGCCCGCGACGCGACGCCGCGGCCGACCCAGCCGTACCCCGCGACGACGAAGCGCTTGCCTGCGAGCAGCACGTTCGTCGCGCGGATGATCCCGTCGATGGTCGACTGGCCGGTGCCGTAGCGGTTGTCGAAGAGGTGCTTCGTGTTCGCCTCGTTCACGGCGATGATCGGGAAGCCGAGCGCACCGTCGGCCTCGAGGGCCTTCAGCCGGATCACGCCGGTCGTCGTCTCCTCGGTCCCGCCGATGATGTCGCCGAGCTGCTCGCGGCGGTGCGAGTGGAGGACGCCGATCACATCGGCGCCGTCGTCCATCGTCAGCTGCGGCTTGTGGTCGACCGCGGCCTCGATGTGCTCGTAGTAGGTGTCGTTGTCCTCGCCCTTGATCGCGAAGACCGCGACGTCGTAGTGCTCGACGAGCGCCGCGGCGACGTCGTCCTGCGTCGACAGCGGGTTCGAGGCGCAGAGCACGACGTCGGCGCCGCCCGACTTGAGGGCGCGCATCAGGTTGGCGGTCTCGCTCGTCACGTGCAGGCAGGCCGAGACGCGGTAGCCGGCCAGCGGCTGCTCGCGCTCGAAGCGGTCGCGGATCGCGGCGAGCACCGGCATCTGCCGGTCCGCCCACTCGATTCGGCGCAGGCCTTCCTCCGCCAGCGCCAGGTCCTTGACGTCGTGCCGTCTCGTCGTCGCCATTCAGATTCCTCCCAGGGTCAGGCGGCCAGCAGCCGCTCGTGCTTGCGCTGCTCCCAATCGAGCGCGGTCAGCTCGCTGCCGGCGAGCCAGCTGTCGATCGCCGCCCGCAGCTCCGGCTCGTGCCGAAGGCGTGCGGCGAACGCGAGCTCCCGCAACTCGACGCCGAAGCGGCGCCGCAGCTGCTTGAGCGAGCGGAGCTGGTTGAGCTCGAGCAGTCCGTACGACCGGTAGCCCGAGCCCGTTCGGCGCGGGACAACCAGTCCGGAGCGTTCGAGGTAGCGCAGCATCCGCGGCGACCAGCCCGTCTGGGCAGCCGCCTCTCCGACCGTCGCGTTCGTCACGCCGCGAACCTTAACACAGCTGTGTCAAGGCTCGCTGGTTCCCTCTCTCCCGTAGACGTCCTCGAGCCGCACGACGTCGTCGAGCTCCGGCGTGGAGACCTCGAGAATCGTCGTGTCCTCCACGGCGTTGACGCGATGCACGGTCCCGGGCGTGAAGCGGAACGCCGATCCCGCGCCCACGATCTCGCTGGCGAGAACGCTCTCGCCGGGCGCGCCGAGCTCGACCTTCGCCCTGCCCTCGAGCACGTACCAGGCCTCGTCCTTCACGTTGTGGAACTGGAGGCTGAGCGACTCGCCCGCCTTGACGTGGAGGAGCTTGCCCGCGTAACGCTCGGTGACCGCGAAGATC
>DATCJJ010000089.1:0-6093 GCA_036562845.1 Gaiellaceae bacterium
GCCGAGGAGGAGAGCCGCCGCTCGCGCGTCCTCGGGGAGATCGCCGGCTCGATCGACCTCGAAGAGGTGGTGGCGCGGACGCTCGAGGCGGCCGCCGAGGTGACGGGCGCCGACGCGGCGCTGCTCTGCCTCGAGGGCCGCGGCGACTCGGACCCTGTCGTCGCCGGCCACGCCCTCGCCTCCGACGGCGCGACGCCGATCGCCGGGCCCCCGGATGGGTCGAAGGCGCAGGCCGTGCACGTCTCCTATTCCTATGCGCAGGAAGAGCCCGACCAGATCCACCACGGGCTCGGCATCCCGCTCGAGGACACCGGGACGATCTCGGTCTACAGCCGCGCCGCCGGGCGCTCGTTCGGCGGGGAGGAGGCACGGCAACTCGCGGCCCTCGTCGAGCGGGCGACGCCGGCGCTCGGGAACGCCCAGGAGTTCCGCGAGGCGCGGCAGCTCGCCGACCTCGACGCGCTGACGGGTCTGCACAACCGGCGCTACTTCCACGAGACGCTCGCGCGCGAGTGCGCCCGCGCGCACCGCTACAACCGCCACCTCGCGCTGATCGTCTTCGACCTCGACGACTTCAAGGACGTCAACGACCGCATCGGCCACCTGGGCGGCGACGCGGTGCTCGCCGAGGCGGCGGAGCGGGTCCGTTCGGTCGTTCGCAGCGCCGACATCCCGTGCCGCGTCGGCGGCGACGAGTTCGCGGTGATCATGCCGGAGTCGGGGATCGAGCCGGCCGAGCAGCTCTTCGGCCGGCTGCAGGGCGTGATCTCAGGCCGGCCGATCGGCGCGGCCGGACGGCTGCACATCTCCGCGGGCGTCGCCGAGCTGAAGCCCGAGGACGACTCCGTGTCGTTCTTCGAGCGCGCCGACCAGGCGCTCTACCGCGCGAAGGACGCGGGGAAGAACCGCTCCTTCGTCGCGGACAATCACGCAGTGGCGTGAGCCAACAGGTCGTCGAGGTCGAGCTCGCCGTCGGCGAAGCCCTTGCGCGGCCACTCTCCCGGCGGCCGGTCCCACGCGAGCTCGAGATCGTTGCCGTCCGGGTCGGAGAGATAGATCGCTTCGTGCGTGCCGTGATCGGTGAGCTGCCGCAGCGGGATGCCGGCGTCGACGAGCCGCTTGACCGCCTTCGCGAGCTCGGCGCGTGAGGAGAAGAGCAGCGCGACATGGTGGAGCCCGGTGACGCCGTCCGGCTGCGGCGGCCCGCCGGCGGACTTCCAGGTGTTGAAGCCGAGATGGTGGTGGTACCCGCCGGCGGCGACGAAGAGGATGTCGCCGGTCGTCCCCCACCCGGGCACGTCCCGCGCCTCGAAGACGACGTCGAAGCCGAGGATGCCGACGTAGAAGTCGCGCACGCGGTCGATGTCCGCCGTCCGCAGATGCACGTGTCCGATGCGGACGTTCGGATCGATGGGACGGTCGGCGTGGACGGCCGGGTCGACGGGTCCCTGCGGGCCGCTCATGCCCCACAGCATGGCTGAACTTGTATCCGTCGGGCGCCTCGGTCAGACTGGAGCGCGCACCACGGGGTCTTGCAGTCCATAGAGCCGCTGCGGCGGCACGAAAGGGGAAGCATGGGGGTACGGAAAGTGCTCTTTGCTGCTGCGCTCATGGCGGCGGTGGTCGCCGTCGCCAGCGGCACGGCAGGCGCGGCTCGCCACGGCGCGGCCGCGAGCGTGACGACGATCAAGGCGGTTCAGGGACCGCCGAAGTTCGAGATCAACCGTTTCGTCCAAGACACGTTGCGCTGGAACAAGGACACCTACAGCGTGCCGTCCGGCGGGACGCTGCACATCGTGAACATGGCGGCCGATGAAGGCCCGCACACGTTCACGGTGGTGGCGGCGAAGGACGAGCCGAAGACGCTCCAGAAGCTGTTCAGCTGCTCCATCTGCGAGAAGCTCGGCAAGGCGCACGGCGCCAACCCGAACAGCGACGCACCGCCGAAGTTCCCGTTCCTGGAGAACGGCGTTGGCCAAAAGACGCCGCCGCAGGTGAATCAGCCGGGCGACTCCGGCGTCACGGGCAAGGGTAAGAAGGGCGAGCACATCGACCTCAAGGTCACGGCTCCGGCCGGAACGAAGTTGTACTTCATGTGCCTGATCCATCCGTGGATGCAGGCCGTGGTCAACGTCACCTGAGCGGTTACGTGTCAGCTCGGTGGATCGTGGGGGCGCTGGCGGCAGTCGGCGCCCTCACGGTCATCGGACTCAACGTCAGCACCGTCATCGGTGCGAGCTCGCACGGCAAGACGGTCGAGTACTGGGTCGCCGCCGTGCCCATTTCGTGGAACATAACGCCGAACGGGCGCGACGCGATCATGGGCGAAGACGTCTCGACCGAGCAGTCGGTGGTCCAGACGGTCATCTACCGCCGGTACACGCCCGACTGGAAGAAGCCGATGGCGAACGCCGCGCCGCCGAGCGCCGACGGACAGTTGATCCCGGGGCCGCTCATCCAGGCACGCGTCGGCGACACGATCCTCGTCCATTTCAAGAACATGGACACGCTCCGGGGCGACGCGCATTCGATGCACTTCCACGGCGTCCACTACGCGCCGAGCTCGGACGGCGCCTACGTGCCGGGCTTCTCCGGTCGCGACGCCGCCGTTGCGCCGGGCAAGACGTGGACATATCGCCTCGTCGCCGGCGAGGACTCGGCGGGCGTCTGGCCCTACCACGACCACGGGCCCGCGATGGACGCCTCGATCGAGGGCGGCATGTACGGGATGCTCTCGATCCTCGGGCGCCACGAGCGCACGCCGGACAAGGAGTTCGAGGTCGTCTTCGCTCCGTGGGGCAAGTTCATGACGATCGACGGCCGCGCGTTCGTCGGGAATACGCCGGTCTTCCACGCGAAGGTGGGCGAGCTCGTGCAGTGGGACGTCATGGCGATGGGCTCGGACTTCCACACCTTCCACGTCCACGGCCACCGCTGGTCGGTCGACGACGTCTCGCGCGACACACAGACCGTCGGGCCGGCCGAGTCGTTCCGCATCCGCTGGCGCGAAGACGCACCCGGGACGTGGCTCTATCACTGCCACGTCGAGGATCACATGATGCACGGGATGATCGGCATCTACCGGGTGTCGCAGTGAGACGAACGCTCGTCGTGGCACTCGCATCGCTCGCGTGGGCAGCGCCCGCAGCGGCGGCGCCGAAGCCCGCTGAAGTTGCGGTGCAGTTCTCCGCCTACGGCCCGTCGCAGCTCGACGTCCTACCGGGAACGCGCGTCCTCTGGTCGAACGTCAGCCCGCGCACGCATACGGTCACGGCGTACGACGGGACGTTCGACTCCGGCCACCTGGCGCCCGGCGCGCAGTTCCAGGTCGAGTTCACCCGTCCCGGCGCGTACCAGTACCACTGCTCGATTCATCCGAGCATCCAGGGCGAGATCGACGTCCGCCGCGTGATCCTCGACACGCTGCCGACCGCCGCCGTCCCGCTCGGCTCGAAGGTCGACTTCTCCGGTCAGACCGCCGACACCGGAAAGCCGATCCGGATCGAGCGCCGCATCTCCGGCACGCGGTTCACGACCGTCGCGAGCACAAAGGCGGCCCGGAGCGGCGCCTGGCATCTCGCCGTCCCGGCGACCGTCACCGGCGACTACCGCGCCGTCTCGGGCGCGGACGCGAGCGAGGTGCGACGCCTCCTCGTCGGGATCCGCAAGGTGAACGTGCACGTGACCCGCACGGGCGTCTCCGTCGAGGTCACGCCGAGCGCGCCGTACGCGCCGCTCCTCGTCGAGGTCTACAAGCGAGAGCGCTTCGGCTGGTGGCCGATCGCGCACCGCCGCCTCGACTACGTCTCCGAGGCCGAGCTCCACGTGCCGCGAGGCGTGCAGGTGCGCGTCGTGCTGGTCGACCGCGACGGCTGGACGCCGATCGCGACGAGCCGCGCGGTCGTGCTCCGCCGCCGCTAGCGCAGCAGCAGACGCACGTCGTGCGCCATCGCCCTCGACGTCGCGGTCGCGTCGAAGAGCACACGGGTCTTGCCGGTGCGGTCGAGCAGGAGCACGTAGAAGGTGTGGTCGGGAGCGGCCACGCCGAGCTTGAGCGACGTGATCTCGTACTGCCGCCAGATCTTCCCGAGCGTCGGGAGGGGGCCCGTGAGGTAGTGGAACTGGGGCCCGAGCCGATGGGAGCGGATGAAGCTCCGGACCGCCGCCCGGGTGTCGCCGTGCGGATCGACCGTCACCGCGAGCACCGTGACGTCCTTGCGAAGCGATCCGAGGCGGCTCAGGGCCTCCTCGATGTGCACCGCCGACAGCGGGCAGACGTCGGGGCAGTGGGTGTACATGAAGGTCAGCATCACGACCTTCCCCCGCTGCGCCGAGAGCCGCAGCAGCTGCCCGTTCTGGTCGCGGAGCGCGAAGTCCGGGGTGCGGGCCGGATGCGAGATGCGCGGGCCGACGAACGGCGGCGTTCCCGCCGCAGCAGCGGCGGAGCACAGCAGCAGCGCGCCCACGACCATGAGAATCGCCCTCCTCATTCGGCGTCCCACAGTAGACCGGATCTAGCCGAGCCGCAGGAACGGCAGGAACTGCGTCAGGTCGACCGCACTCGGCTGCGGCAGGTCGTCGCCCTTGCACAGGGCGTTGTTGAGGATGAACCGCTGCTTGCCGACCGTCCACTTGTCGAACGCGTCCCCGCGCGCGAACTCGCGCAGCGCGGCGGAGATCGTCGCCGACACCTTCGAGATCGGCACCGCGCCGAGCGTCTGCGGCTCGTTGAGGATCTTCACCGCGAACTCGCCGTCGCTCGTCCGCACGATGCTCGTCCTCCCTCGAGCGAGCTTGAAGATGGTGTCCGGCGCCACCTGCGAGAGCGCGAAGCCCTTCGCAGCCGGCAGCCAGGAGGGACGCGGCTTCGCCTGAACGAGCCGCACCTGCAGGTCGGGATACGACTGGTAGAAGGTCTCGACCTGCGCCGAGGACGGCGGCGCGGTCGACAAGGTGTCGCCGACGCGCGCACGACGGAGCTCGTCGCCGAGCACGCCGCGCGCGACGCCGACCGAGGCGTGCGCCGCACGCAGCGCTGCGACGTAGGCGCTCTGCGAGCCGTTGAACTGCTGCGCGACGACGGCACGCTCCGCCGCCAGCACGTCTTTCGTGCTCACCAGGGTGTACTGGCTCTCGACGAGCCGCTCGAAGAGCGCGCTGTATGCGGTCTCGCGGTCGCCGGTGACGCGCTGGAGCGCGTCGATGTCGGACTCCGCCAGCCGCCGCGTCCCGACCAGGCATTGGACGTTCCCCGGGATCAGGCTGAGCTGCCCCTCCTGCTTCGAGGTGACGAATGCCTTGCCGATCGCCTTCGGCGCGTCGCACAGCGCCGGCGATCTCGTCCACAGCCACGCACACATGGCATACGGCTTCGTCGGGTCGCGTTCGGCCACCGACCATTGCGCCCAGCCCCACGACCAGACCGACGCGATCCCCGTCTCGGCCGCCACCTGCTGCGCCGCGAGCGCCTCCCACTTCGCGACGTCGTACCACGCCGACGGCGGCTCCAACCCGTTGCGCCCGCCGAAGCCTCTCGTCGTCGCGAAGCTGACCATGATCCCGAGCTTGTTCGTCGGGATCCCGGCGTCGGTCAGGTTCGAGACCGCGCCGCGATATGCGATCCGGAGGTTGCGGTTGCCGAGCACCGGCCCCTGCTTCCACGTCGCGGTCGCGGGCACGTAGATCTCGCGCACGATCTCTGCGACCTGCGCGAGCTGCTGCCACCACTGGAGCGCGTCGCCGCCGATGTACGCCTTGCCCGGAATGAGCACGACGGGGTGCGCGCCGAGCGCCGCGAGATCCTGGATGAACGTGAGCGCGTTCGCGCGGTACTGCGCGTAGTTGTCCGACCACGGCGTGACGAGCCCCGGCCCCGCGAGCTCGTTCTCGACGATCACCGGCGTCTGGCAGCCGAGCTGCTGGACGACCGCGGCGTAGAACTTCTCGGCCTTGGCCTGCAGGCCCGCCGGGTCGGCCGGCTTCGTGCTCGTGCCGATGCGGTTGTTCAGGTGCAGGTCGAAGTAGACCGTCGTCGCGCCGGCCGAGCGCATCTGGTCCGGGTAGCCGGTCCCCGACGCGCCGATGACGACGCCG
>DATCJJ010000131.1:0-2503 GCA_036562845.1 Gaiellaceae bacterium
GCGGTCGCGCTCGGCCTCGCAACCACGGTGTGCCTGTGGTGGATGTACTTCGACCGCTTCGCGGGGATCGCCGAGGAGCGGCTTCGGGGACATGACGACGTCGTGCTCGCGGCGGCGGACAGCTACAGCTATCTCCATCTCGTGATCGTCGCCGGGATCATCGTGTTCGCGGTCGGGATGAAAGTCGCGATCCACGACGTGACGGGCGATCTGCCGGAGGCCGCCCGCCTCGCGCTGTGCGGTGGCCTCGCGCTCTACTTCGCGGGCAACGCGCTGTTCCGGCTTCGGCTCGTCGGAGCTGTCGCGAACGCCCAGCTCGCCGGCGTCCTCGGCATGCTCGCAGTGTTCGCCCTCGGCGCCGGGCACTCGACCGTCACGGTCACGGCACTCGCCACCGCAGTCGTCGTCGCGGTCTGCGCACTCGACTCAATCGACGGTCGCGCGCACGAGCAGGGCGCCGCGCCTCCCGCCGAGGTCGATCGTCCCACCGGCGCCGGGCACAACGGAGCTCGAGCCGACGAGCACGCGTGAGAGCCGTTCCCCGGCGGGCAGCCGCAGCCGCAGCCGAACGTCCTGCGTCCGTGGGAGCACGAGGCGGGTGACCACGCTCGCACCGCTGCGCGCGATCGAGTACGAGACCTTGCCGAAGCTCGTCGGCGCGTTCCGCACGTCGATCATCTGACCGTCCGCGAGCCAGGCGCGCGGCGTCGAGAACGCCAGGTCGAGCCCGATCGGAGAGCCGAGCGGCCCGCGGCGCTCGTGGATCAGCAGCTCGCGGAGCGTGCCGAGGTACGACGCGTTCGCGCCGGCGTTCGGCGGCATGAACATCGACCGGTCGTACGCCCCGCCGACCGGCAGGAGCGACACCGCCTCACCGGAGACGTACGTCCCCTGCGTCATCCCGAGCGCAAGCATGCCGTAGAGGCTCAGGTCGAGCTGGTCGGGCTGGTCGTTGTCCGCCAGGAAGCGAGACGTCCCGAGCCCGTATACCTGCGCGAGGCCGGCCCCGCCCGACTCCCCGTAGACCGTGCCCGCGTAGGTGCGGGTGACGCCGAGCAGCCGCGAGCCGTGGTGGAGCAGATACCGCAGGATCCCGCGCGACTCGCTCGTGTGGGGCGCGAACCAGCCGGACGAGAACGCGTACGGCATCATCAGGTTCCAGTACGAGCCGTCACGAGACGCCGTCACACGCCCGAACGCCTTCTGGCCGGTGAGCCGGTCCGGCACGAAGAGCGTCCCGTCGTGCAAGTGCTTCGAGACGTGCGCGAGTGCCGGCGTCACGGCAGCATCGATCGACGCCGCGAGCGCCGCGGCGCGCGCCGCGTGCGAGTCGTCGTCCGCCGCGACCCAGACGCGACTGATCGCGCGCAGCCCTTCGATCGCCTCGAGGGAGCCGGGGACACTGTCGACCGCGTGGTTCTCGAGGTCCGTCGAGAGGGCCTCGGGAAGAAGCCGTCCCTTGACCTTGCCCGTGCGAACCTGGCGCGCCGCGATCTGATCGACGACGTGGCTGAGCGCCGGCGTCTCGGCCCGCAGGAAGACGCGATCGTGCGTCAGTCGGACGTACATCGCCGCCGCGGCCAGGATGTGCCCGCCGCGGAACGCGCGGAACTTCGACGGGTTGCCACGAATCCGGGCGAGTGCGAGCTCGATTATCGACTTGGCGACCGCGGGATAGCCGTATTGGGCCGCGATCTCGGCGGCGTCGAGCGACTCGGCGTACGAGAGCTCCTCGTACGGGTTGCCGACGCTGTAGCGCCAGCCGAACGAGATCAGCTGCGTCAGGACGCCGAGCTCCGCCTCCTGGACCGCGGGCTCCGGAACGGAGAAGGTCGCGCCGGAGTCGAGGCGCGACTCCCAGAACTTGACGACGGCCGCGCGCGCAAAGTCGTACGTCTGCGCATCGGCGTGCACGCTGCCGGCGGGCGACGGCGCGTTCAGCCACTCGACGTAGACCGTCTGCTTCTCACCCCGCGGCACGCGGTACCGGACGACCCCGTCGACGAACTGCGCGCCGTCACTGACGATCATGCGCGTTTGCCCGCGGAGCGCGAGACGGTCGGGTGCGGAGTGCGCGAGCCACCGCCACGGCACGACGCGCACCGTCGCGCCGCGGGAGGCCCGACGGGCGTCTACGACGAGCTTCACGAAGCTGATCACGGACCGCGCGCCAAACGTGCCGTACGCGCGGCCGACGAACGACTCCTGCACGTAGCGCACGCCGCCGCCGTCCTCGTAGGCGGTCTGCAGGATCGGCAGGTGCCCGTGGGCGAGCCGCGCGGGCCGGAGCCGCGCGCCGCAGGATCCGTACCGCTCTTTCCCGGAGCCGCCGACGAAGATCTGGAGCGACGGGCCGCCGATGCGGCGCGTGATGATCTCGCTTCCGTCGGCGACGTGAAGGGCGTACATCGGCGAGCCGTACGACGTGAACGGATACGACAGCGGGACGTAGTACGAGCCGCTCGCGGTGAGCGGTCGCCGTCCCCATTGCAGCGCTCGGGTG
>DATCJJ010000134.1:0-19066 GCA_036562845.1 Gaiellaceae bacterium
GACGGCGTCCGACGAGCCCGGAATCGACGTCAGCCGGGCCGCGACGAGGCCGCCCGTGCACGACTCGGCCGTCGCGAGCGAGTAGCCGTGGGCGCGGCAGAGGTCGAGGACGTGCTCCTCCACCCCGCGCTCGTCGCTGCCGTAGAGCCACTCGTCGAGCGGCCCGAGGAAGCCGCGCTCGAGCTCGTCGGCGCGGCCGTCCGCGCCCGGCTCGACGACGAAGTCGACGTGGATCTCGAAGTCGCGCGCGCAGATCGTCACCTCGACGCCGTCGCCGTCGCCGCCGGCATCGTCGAGCGCGCGGGCGACGGCGGATTCCGAGACGCCGAACAGCCGGAAGACACGGCGCCCCGGTGGACGCGTCCGCGCGAGCAGCGCGCGGAACGCCGGGATCTCCAGCGCGTTCGGCCAGAGCCGGCGGAGCTCGCCGGGCGGGCCCGGGAGGACGACGACGACGCGCTCGCCGTCGCGCGGGATCAGCAGGCCCGGCGCCGTGCCCGCGAGCCCCAGCGAGATCGAGGTCTCCGGCTTCGTCGCCTGCTTCGTCACGCCCGGGACGAACTGCGCGTAGTCGCGCCGGAGCCGCTCGGCCGCGGCGCGCGAGACCGCCTCGATCTGGGCCTCGAGCTCCGGGTCGACATGCAGGGCCAGCCCGAGTGTCTTCGCCACCATCTCAACTGTCCGGTCGTCGTGCGTCGGCCCGAGACCGCCGGAGACGAGGATCGCGTCGGCATCCAGCGCGTCGCGGAGCGCGAGCTCGAGCTCCTGCGGCGCGTCGCCGACGATCGAGATCCGCGCGGGCTCGAGCCCGTGCTTCAGCGCCTCGCGCGCGAGGAACGGCCCGTTCAGGTCGGTGCGCTCGCCGCGCACGAGCTCGCTGCCCGTGACGACGACGACCGCGCGCGGGCGGTGACTCAAGCGCCCGTCAACGCCGTGCGGGTCGGTGTCACGAGGACGCGCAGGTTCTTGCGTGCGGGCAGCGACACGGTGCGCCCGCCGAGCGAGACGCGGAGCCCCGTGCTGCGCTTGATGTAGAGCCAGAAGCGGCTGCCGATGATCCGCTGCACGTCGCCGGGGGCGATCGTCGCCGCGAGCACGAGCCGGCCCGTCGCGGAGCCGCGGTGCACCTCGACGTACGACCCCTTGCGGACGCCGCGGAGCTGCAGCGCGGTCGCCGCCGGGGCCGCAGGCGTCGACACGGTCGGCGGGATCCCGTTCGACGAGTCCCCGCCGCCGAACTTCCAGGCGACGATGACGAGGGCCGTCAGCGCCGCGATGCCGGCGAGCGCGGCGAGCACCACCTTGCGCTCGACGCCGCGGTGCTGGTGGACGCGCGCGCGTCGCGGCGTCTCCTCGTACCAGCGCTCGCTCCCGTAGCGCGAGTTGTACTCGTCGACGTAGAGCTGCCCGTCGAGGCCGAGATACTCGGCGTACGAGCGGAGGAAGCCCTTGACGTACGTCTCGGACGGAAGCACCTCGAATGCCTCGTCCTCGAGCGCGCGGACGTACTTTGCGCGGATCTTCGTCGCGAGCTCGACCTGCGGGTAGTCGAGCCCCTGACGCACGCGCGCTTCGCGCAGGCTGCTGCCCAGGTCGAACACGTGCGGATCGTAGCTTCACCTCGGTCGAACCGAAGGTGGTGCCAAAGCCCGCCGAACGAGCGGCCGGCGAGAAGGCACCCTTAGCGGCCCGTGGACAGCTCCTGGCCCATCGAACGGCAACCGCGGCAGGCACGCGAGCCGCTGCGCCTGTTGCTCGGCCCCACGGAGCAGCCGGTGCACGAGCCGACCGGATACGTCCTCTTCGTCGCGTCGCCGACGGGCTTCTCCATCGTCGAGTGCAACGACGAGAGGCCGTCGCCGGACCAGCTGCTGCTTCTGGACGACGGCGCGTATCGGATCGTCTCGGTCCGCAGGTCGCCGTTTCCGCGCGACCGGCGGCCGTGCCTAGTGCTCGAGCCGCAGTAGCAGCTCGTAGAAGCCGATCGCGATCGACGCCGACAGCGTGCAGCAGACGGCGAGGATCGCGAGCACCCAGGCGAGCCGGACGCTGCGGCGCGGCCCGAAGTGCACGTGTCCCTTCGTCCCCCGCACGGCGAGGATCGCCGCCACAGCGGCGACAGCCGCAACCGGGATCACGTACGCCGCGTCCAGCAGCGAGAACGTCGTGCTGTAACGCGAGTAGGCGACCGCGGCCGGGATCGCCACCACGCCGATCAGCCCGAAGGCGATCGCCGGCGCGGGGCTTCTACTGCTTTGCGTACGGGCGACCAACGGCTGCGGGCGGGACCGGGCGGCCGATGACCCCGGCCACGGCGATCAAGGTCAGGACGTAGGGCAATGCCTGGAAGAGGACCGACGCCGAGTCGGAGTACGTCGCGAGACGGAACGACAACGCGGTCGACGCGCCGAAGAGGATCGCTGCGGCGTACGCGCCGAACGGCCGCCAGTTGCCGAAGATCACCGCGGCGAGCGCGATGAAGCCGCGGCCCGCGGTCATGTTCTCGTTGAACGAGCCGACGAAGCCGATCGAGAGGTACGCGCCGCCGAGCGCGGCCAGCGTTCCCGACGTGATGACGGCGAGATAGCGCGTGAGATAGACGGAGATGCCGACGGTGTCGGCGGCACGCGGATGCTCGCCGACGGCGCGGAGCCGCAGGCCGACCGGCGTGTGGAACAGCACGATCTGCGCCACGATCAGGAGAACGAACGACGCCCAGATCATGTAGTTGAGGTGCCCGATCGCGTCGCCGAGGAACGTGTGCTCCTTCAGCCCAGGGATGTTCGCGTTGGGAATGCGCGGCAGGCTGCCGGGCGTTCCGTTCGCGCCGTAGACCTGGATGAAGAAGTAGCCCGTGACGCCGAGCGCCAGGAAGTTGATCGCCGTCCCGCCGACGATCTGGTCGGCGCGCAGGTGGATCGCGAAGAACGCATGCACGAGCGCGAAGCCCGCACCGGCCACGGCGGCGGTGACGATCCCCATCTCCCAGCTGCCGAACTTGTCGGCGCCGAGGCAGGCGAAGAACGCGCCGGCGAGCATCATCCCTTCGAGGCCGATGTTCACGACGCCGCTGCGCTCGTTGATCATGCCGCCGACCGCGGCGTAGCAGAGCGGCGTCGCCCACACGAGCGTCGAGCCGATGAGCGAGCCCCACGTCACGACCGAGTCGAGGTTCGAGACGGACGAGCGCGTCGCGAGGACGCCGAGCCCGATGCCGATCACGCCGACCGCGACCGCACCCCAGGCGAGCCGGCCGACGCCGCGCGTCACGGCCCAGACGCCGCAGAAGATCGCGACGATGCCGATGATCAGCGGCACCCACGCGGCGCGGGCGCCCACGGGCGGCAGCGAGAACCAGAACGCGAGGATCCCGACGAGGATCCCGACCCACGCGACGGTCCGCGGCGTCAGCGCTGCGCGCTCCATCCGCGCCGCGAATGCGTTCACGACACCACCTCGGCCTGCGGCGCGGGCGGCGACCTGCGCCGGCCGAACCCGACGAAGCGGCGCGCCTGCCACAGGTAGAGCACGAGCACGTCGGCGCCGACGAACAGGAGCACGAGCGCCTGGATCATCAGCGTCAGGTTGCCGGCGAGCTGCGGCGGGAAGACGCTCGGGTCGAGGCCGCGCGTCGACGTCCCGTTGACGAGCGAGCCGAACAGGAGCGCGGCCAGCCCCACCCCGAGCGCGGTGTTTCGGCCGAGCAGCGCGACCGCGATCCCGATGAAGCCGATGTTCGAGACCTGGATGTCGAGCACGCCGAGCCGGTACTGCCAGCCGAGGATGTCCACCGCCCCGCCGAGGCCCGCAAACGCGCCGGAAATGGCCATCGCATAGACGTAGTTGCGCGCGACGTTGATCCCGCCGTACCGCGCCGCCTCCGGGCTGAAGCCGACGGCCCGCACCTGGTAGCCGAGCGTCGTCCGGTTCAGCATCACCCAGAAGACGACGAGCGCGCCCAGCGCGATGAACAGGCCGACGTGGAGTGCCTGGAGCGCCGGGTTGCCCCAGAACGTCGGCAGCTTGCCGCTCGGGAAGACGTCGTTCGAGATCGGCACCGACCCGCCCTGGCTCGGGTTCTGCAACGGACCCCCGCGGCCGAACAGGAAGCTCCCGACCCAGTAGGCGATCCAGTTGAGCATGATCGTCGTGATCACCTCGTGCGCGCCGACCGTCGCCTTGAGGAAGCCCGCGACCGCCGCGATGGCCGCGCCCGCCAGCATCGCGAGTGCGATCGCGAGGAAGACGTGCAGGGGCTGCGCCATGTGGGCGAAGGACGACCCGACCCACACGGAGACGATCGCGCCGCTGATGTACTGGCCCTGGCCGCCGATGTTGAAGAGGCCGCAGCGGAACGCGAACGCGACCGCGAGCCCGGTGAGGATGAGCGTCGTCGTCAGGATCAGCGTCTGCGCGAGGTTGTACGGCGCGAGCAGGTTCGCGTTCGTGTCCCACCAGAAGAAGACGCGGTGGTGCGTGAACGGCAGGTCGATGTGGTGGTGCCCGAACTGGAAGAACCACTGCAGGCCGGTGCCGTTCCAGATCGCGTGATAGGTCTTGATCGGGTTGTGGCCGGTCGCCAGCACGACGATCCCGCCGGCGAGGAACGCGAGCAGGACGGTGATGAGCGGCGTGACGATCCCGCCGGCGCGCTGGTAGAACGCAAGCCGCTCGGCGACGCTCGGCGCGTAGGCCTCCGGCTTCTCGCCGATCGGCTCGGGCGTCGGCGCCTCGGGCGGCAGCTCGGTCACGCCGCCACCTCCCGGCCGCCGCCGGTCATCGCGATCCCGAGCTCCTCCTCGGTCACGCTCGGGTCGTACTCGCCGACGATCCGCCCCTCGTAGATGACGAGGATGCGGTCGGACAGCGAGAGCACTTCCTCGAGCTCGAGGGAGATGAGCAGGACCGCCTTGCCCGCGTCGCGCTGCTCGACGAGCCGGCGGTGGACGAACTCGATCGCGCCCACGTCGAGGCCGCGGGTCGGCTGCGCGGCGATCAGCACGCGTGGGTCGCGGTGCACCTCACGCGCGATCACGACCTTCTGCTGGTTGCCGCCGGAGAGCGCGGACGCGGGCGTCGAGGCCGTGCCGCCGCGCACGTCGAACTCTCGGAGGAGCTTGCGGGCCGACCCGAAGATGTGGCCGAGGTCGAGGAGTCCGCGCCGCGCGTACGGCGGCTTCGCGTAGTCGTGGAGAACGAGGTTCTCCGCGAGCGAGAACTCGAGCACGAGCCCGCGGCGGTGGCGGTCTTCGGGGATGTGGCCGACGCCCTCCTGGAGGAACCTGTGCGCGCTCGCCGTCGTGACGTCGCGCCCACCGACGACGATCGTCCCTTCCGAGGGATGCCGCAGCCCCGTCAGCGCGTCGATCAGCTCCGTCTGGCCGTTGCCGTCGACGCCCGCGAGCCCCACGATCTCCCCTGCCCGCACGTCGAGCGAGACGCCGCGGACGGCTTCGAGCCCGCGCTCGTCGTGGACGTGGAGGTTCTCGACGTGCAGCAGCGTCTCCCCCGGGCGGGCCGGCTGCTTGTCGACGCGCAGCAGCACCTCGCGTCCGACCATCATCTGAGCCAGGCTCTGCTCGGTCGCGCCCTCGCGCGGGATCGTGTCGATGACCTTCCCGCGCCGAAGGACGGTGATCCGGTCGGCGATCTCGAGGACCTCGTTCAGCTTGTGCGAGATGAAGATGACCGACATGCCCTGCGCGACGAGCTCCTTGAGGATCTCGAAGAGCTCCTCGGCCTCCTGCGGGGTCAACACCGCCGTCGGCTCGTCGAGGATGAGGATGTCCGCGTTGCGATAGAGCGCTTTCAGGATCTCGACGCGCTGCTGCTGACCCACCGTGATGTCCTGCACGCGTGCGTGCGGATCGATGTGGAACTTGAACCGCTCGGCGAGCTCGCGCACGCGCCGCTCAGCTTCGCCGATGTCGAGGATCACGCCCTTCTTCGGCTCGGAAGCGAGGACGATGTTCTCGGCGACCGTCATCACCGGGATGAGCATGAAATGCTGGTGCACCATCCCGATGCCCGCGTCGATCGCGGCGTGCGGCGAGTCGATGTCGGCGCGCTTGCCGTTGAGGAAGACCTCGCCCTCGTCGGGCTTGTAGAGCCCGTAGAGGATGTTCATCAACGTCGACTTGCCGGCGCCGTTCTCCCCCAGGAGCGCGTGCACCTCGCCGTCGCGGAGGTCGAAGTCGACCCGGTCGTTCGCGAGGACGCCGGGGAAGCGCTTCGTGATGCCGCGCAGCTCGAGGACGGGCGTGTCTGTGGGGGCAGCAGCCACTTCGGCGATTCTATGGAGATACACGACCGGCGCCCGCATCGAATGCAGGCGCCGGTCGGCGATCGCTGCCTCTTAGGGCTTCGCGGGGGGCTTGATCTTGCCCGCGATGATCTGCGTGCGGAGCTTGTTGATCTGCTTGACGAACGAGGCGGGGACGCCCGGGCTGATCTTGCCGAGCGCGACGCCGTTGTTCTTCAGGTTGAACACGAGGTTGCCGCCGCCCTTGAAGCCGGTGCCGGACTGCGCACCCTTGATGGCGAGGTAGACACCCGTGTCGACGCGCTTGACCGCGCTCGTCAGCATGTGGGCGGGGTGCAGGTTGAACTGGTCGACGTCGACGCCGATCCCCCAGATCCCGGCGTCGTTCGCCGCGTCCAGGGTGCCGAGCCCGCACGGGCCGGCGACGTTGAACTCCACCTGGGAGCCCGCGTCGATCTGGTTCTGCGCAACAGTCTTGCACTTCGCCGAGTCGAGGAAGTCCTGCGAGTACCCCTTCAGGACCTTGATGCCCGGGTCACACCGCTTCGCGCCCGCCTGGTAGCCGGCGAGGAAGGCGTCGACCGGCGGGATCTTGACGCCGCCGACGAACCCGATGATCTGGTCGCCGCCCGCCTTCTTGACCATCAGGCCCGCGAGGCAACCGGCGAGATACGAGTTCTCCTGCGTGGCGTATGTCAGGCCCTCGACGTTCTTCACGCCGGCCTTCTTGAACGGGTTGCCGGCGCCGGTGACGTCGTAGTCGGTGATCGCGAACTTCGTGTTCGGGAACTGCTTGGCGACGGTCGCCTCCTGGTCTGCGAGGAGGAATCCCGCGCCGATGATGATGTTGACCCCCTTGCGGGCGAGCGACGCGAAGTTCGGCAGGTAGTCGCCTGCGGAGTGCGACTCGACGGCCGTCGTCGTCAGGCCCGAGATGTGGGACTTCGCGAAGTTCAGACCCTTGAGCTGGGCCTGGTTGAAGCCCTTGTCGTTGAAGCGGCCGACGTCGGAGACGAGGCCGGCGCTGTAGCCCGCCTTCGGCGCGGCTGCGCCCGTGCCCACGAGCGAGACGGCGACCACCGCCATCGCTGCGAGCGCCACAACAGGCGCGAGGAAACGAACCTTCTTCACGTAACCCTCCTGGAGATTGAACGCCCCCGGTCAACCGGGCGCTAGCGATGCTAGTACGGCGCAGGGATGTTTTCATCCTTTGAGACGCCCGCCGCCGCGAGAAGTTCGTCGGCGCATGCCACGATCGCCACCCGGTCCTCGTCGGTCGCCTGCGCGAGCTGCTCGGCGACCAGCGTTTCGCAGCGTTCGAGCACCTGCGGCCAGACCTCGGGATCCTCGCCGCGGGCCGTGAGAAGGGCCTTCAGCCACCGCCGGCCGTACTCCGCGTGGAGCGTCTCGTCGGCCCAGTCGAACTCCATGTCGGTCTCGGAGAGCGTGTCGCCGAGCTCGTGGAAGGCCCGCGCGCGCTCCTTCTTGCGCCCGATGTTCTTCGTCTCGAAGTAGCCGAGCATCCCGAGCCCGTAGAGCGCGTTCTCGCCGGCCCAGGCGGCGTAGATGTAGCCCCCGAGCGGCGTCTTCGCGGCCGGCAGCCCCCACGCGTCGAGCCGCCGCTTGCCCATGAGCATGTGGCGGGCCTCGTCGTAGGTCCAGCGGCCGGCGTCGCGGATCCACTCCCAGCCGAGCTCGGGGGCGAGCGCCCACATGATCGCGCCCGCCGTGTTCACCGCCCAGACCTCGTTCAGATGGCTGACGGCCGAACGAACGCGGAGCGCGACGCCCTCGCCGTACGGGTAGCCGGCGACGATCGTGTCGGGCCAGTAATACGTGTGGTGCGCGTAGCGGTCGTCCACCGGCGGATTCGCCGGCAGCGCATACGGCGAGCCCGCGGGCACCACAGGCGGCAAGGCGGTGGCGACGTCGGCGATCGCCTGCCGCACGATCCGCTCGGTGGGGCCGTCGTCGAGCTCGTCGGTCGCGGCGAGGAACTCCTCGTAGCGTCGATGCAGCTCGGCGAGCGCCGCGGGCAGCTCGCCGGCGCGGTCGACGAGCGAGTCGAACGAGGAGTCGCTCCACTCGTCGAGGACGCGCACCGGGTAGCGCAGCTCGAAGACGCGCTCGCGGAACGCGTCGCCAGCGAGCGTCTGCTCCCATGCGATCCGCGCGAGGCGCGCCTTGTCCTCGAGCCGCGGCGTCGCCGCGATCCAGCCGGCGCAGGCGAGTGCGACCGCACGCGCGAGGTAGTGGAAGCGCGTGAGCTCCTGCGCGGTGTCGACACGCCGTCTCATCGCAGGACGTCCAGGAAGAGCTCGAGGAACGCCTTGGTGTCGTAGTCCTCGACGACAGTGCAGTTCGGCGTCTCGCTCAGGAAGTCGATGTGACTGAAGCCGCGCGTCAGCTCGCCGCGCGTCTCCACGTCGACGAACGCCTCGCGCGTCTTCCGCACGAGCGAGGGCTCGAGGATCGCGGCGCAGACCATCGAGTCGGGATGCGTGGTGCCGGGAACGCCCATCGACCGCTCGAACTCCTCCGCCTTGCGCGTCACCTGCCGGTAGAAGGCCGCGAGCGGCGTGTCGATCGCATCGACCCGCGCGAGGTCGTCGTCGAAGAAGACGCCGTGCGAGAGCGTCAGCGTCCACGTGAAGAGCGTGACCGCGAAGCCGGCGGCGAAGACGATCTTCGCCGCCTCGGGATCGACGTAGAAGTTGAACTCGGCGGCCGGTGTGATGTTGCCGACGCCGCCGCCCATCACGTAGAGCCGCTTGACCTTCTGCGGGAACGTCGGATCGCGGATGACCGCTGCCGCGATGTTCGTCAGCGGCGCCTGCGCGAGGATCGTCAGCTCGCCGGGCGACTCGTCGACGCGGCGCAGGAGCTCGTCGACGGCGTGCGCCGGCTCGGGCCGCTGCTCCGCGCGCGGGAAGAACGAGTCCCCCATCCCGTCCCGGCCGTGCACGTACTCGGCGCCGACCCACTCCGCGATGAGGGGGCGGTCGCAGCCCGGGAACACCGGCACGCTCTTCCCCGTCTGCTCGACCGTGTAGAGGGCGTTCTCGACCTCCTGCTCGAAGCGGACGTTGCCGCAGCAGATCGTGACCGCCTCGAGCTGCGCCTCCGGATGGAGCAGTCCGATCAGGAGCGAGGTGACGTCGTCGCCCGCGGTGTCGGTGTCGATGATCAGACGAACCATGCCCGCTCTCGGTGACGGCAAAGCCGTCACCTTCGCTCCTCGGCGCGCTCCGTCAAGCCTACGCGCGCTGCCGATTGCAGCCTCCGCTCCAGTTGCTCGCGCGTCGGCAAACCCGGGACGACGCCCGGGTGCTCGACCATGTGCGCACCGGCCGCGCAGCCCCAGCGCACCGCCTCGCGCTCGTCGCAGCCCTCCGCGAGCGCGACGGCGAACGCTGCGGTGAATGCGTCGCCCGCGCCGGTCGTGTCGACGACCGAGGCGGCGAAGGCGGGAATGCGCTCGCCGCGGAGCTCGGCGCCTTCGTCGCCGAGCGTCAGCACGAGCGTCGCGTTCGCCTCGCGCACGGCGGGCGCCTCCGTCTCGTTCGGCGTGACGTAGTCGCAGCGCGGCGCGATCGGCTCGGGCGGCGCCGGCGCGGGATTGAGGATCGTGCGTACGCCGGCCGCGGCCGCGACCTCGAGCGCGTAGAGCGCCGTCCCGACCGGGATCTCGAGCTGGACGACGCAGACGTCGGCTGCCGCGATCCGGTCGCTGAACGCGTCGACGTGCTCGGGAACGAGGCGCTCGAGCGCGCCGGCCACGACGACGATCCGGTTTTCGCCCGTCGGCTCGACGAGGATCGGCGCCGTCATCGTCGCCGCGTCGGTCAGCACGGGCCGCGCGTCGACGCCCTCCGCCTGCCAGAGCGCGATCGCGTCGTGGCCGAACAGGTCGTCGCCGATCGCCGTGAGGAAGTCGACGCCGGCGCCGAGCCGTGCGGCGCCGATCGCCTGGTTCGAGCCCTTGCCCCCGTGGTCGAGGCGGAAGGAGCGGCCGACGACGGTCTCCCCCGCCTCCGGCATCCGCGCGAGCTCGACGGTCAGGCCGACGCCGTAGCTGCCAACGACCGCGACCCGCGCCATGCTGTCGATTCTATGGAGGCGGTCGAATGGGCCCGCACGCATGGCGCGGACGGCGAGGTGGAGCCGATCAGCGACCTGCCGTGGGCGCGCGTGACGCGGATCGGCGACCTCTGGCTGAAGGAGTGCCGCCCGGTCCAGGCGTACGAGGTGCTGCTGACGGTCGCGCTCGCGTGGCGCTGGCAGGACCGGGTGCCGCCGGTGCGCGCCGCCGACCCGCTGCGCGGTTGGCTCCTGCTTGCCGACGCAGGGTCGCCGATCGCGTCGTTCGGCGACGCCCTCGACGCCTGGCTCTCCGCCTTGCCGCTCTACGCGGAGCTCCAGCAGGGTGAGACTGCGCACGTGTCCGTGCATCTCGCGTCGGGCGTCCCCGACCTCCGCTCCGAGACGTTGCCGGCGCGCTACGCCGTGTGGGCAGAGCGCGAGCCCCGGCTCGCGCCGTTCGCGCCGCGCTTCGCGGAGCTCTGTGCGTCGCTGACGCGGCCGCCGACGGTTCAGCACGACGACCTGCACGAGAGCAACGTCTACGCGCGCGACGGCCGGCTTCTGTTCCTCGACTGGGGCGACAGCTGCATCGCCCACCCCTTCGCGACGATGCTCATCACGTTCCGCTACGTCGCACATTTCCACGACGCGAGCTGGCTCCCGCTCCTCCGCGCTGCGTATCTCGAGCCGTGGGGGAAGGGGCTCGACGAGGAGCTCGACGCCGCTCTCCAGGTCGCGGCCCTCGCGCGGCTGCTCCAGTGGGAGCGGATCGGCGACACCGAGCCGCTCGAGCGCAATCTCCGCACGTTCCTGGAGACCGTCGTTGCCGCTTGAGCTCGTCTCCGACGAGCCGTGGTCGACCATCTGGCGAACGCCGGACGGGCTGTGGCGGAAGCGGTGCAAGGGAGCGTGGCGGTTCGAGGCGCCGCTGACCGCGGCGCTTGCCTCACGCTGGCCCGACAGGGTCGCGGAGGTCGTCGAGCACGGCGACGACTGGCTGCTGACGCGCGACGCCGGCTCCCAGATCGCCGAGGACGATCCGCTCTGGCCGGAGGCGGTACGGCTCTACGCCGAGCTCCAGCAGGGCGAAGCCGTGCACGTCGAGGAGCACGTCGCGTGCGGCGTTCCCGACCTGCGGCTCGCTCGGCTGCCGGAGCGCTATGCGCAGCTGCTCGAGGAGGTCGACGACGGGCGCCTGCGCCGCTTCGAGCCGCGCTTTGCCGAGCTGTGCGCCGAGCTCGCCGCGCGCGACGTCCCGGAGACGATCCAGCACGACGACCTCCACCAGTTCAACATCTACGTCCGCGACGGCCGGCCGCGCATCCTCGACTGGGGCGACTCGTCCGTCGCGCATCCCTACTTCTCGCTCGTCGCGACGCTGCGGCACGTCGACGACCGCGGGATCACGCGCGCGTTCCTCGACGCCTGGGGCGGCGACGACGCGACCCTCGCGCTCGCGTTGCGCGTCGGACGGATCGCGCACACGTTCAAGCTGCGTCCCCGCGACGTCCCGGACGACGACTGGCCGCGCGTCGTCGCGCTCGCGATCGATCAGACGAGCGAGTAGAGGCGCACGTCGTCCTCCGTGCGCACGCGGACCTCCAGCTGCTCGAGGACATCGCGCGACCGCTTCACGCGCCAGCCGAGCGCCCCGCCGAGATCGGCCGCAGAGAGCTCGCCCGACGCGGCGAGCACCGACCGCGCGAGCTCGAGCTCCGCAGCCGGTTCCCGGCGGACGTCCCACAGCCGGTCGACGAGATCCACCGCGATCGCAGCCCAGCCCTGCGACTGCTCCACGAGATGCGAGTTCGTGAGCACGAGCGCGCGCTGCAGCGGCTCGACGTGCTTCTTCTCCGCGCCCGGGACGAGCGTGCGCAGCTGCGGGATCGTCAGCGCCCCATGCTCGCGCACGGCGTGGGCGATCTCGACGTGGATGCCGGCAAGCGCCTCGCGCCGCTCGGCGGCGACGGTCCAGGCGTGCGGAACCAGCCGCGGCGCGACGAGCGCAGCCCAGCGGCCGAAGTGCTTGCCTGCGAGCGCGAGATGCTTCGCGGGCAGCTCGTCCTTCCACTGCCAGCAGCGCGCCATCTCGGGCGTGAACTCGAACTTCCCGTCGTCGCGCTCGACGCCCCATTCGACGGCCCGCGTGCCCGTGATCGCCTCCCAGAGCGACGGCAGGACGAGGTCGGCGCCCGGGAGGAGCGCAGCGACGCCGACGCCGTCGAGCCACTTCGCCGCGGCCCGGACGGTCTTCATCCGACGAGGCCGCGCACACCCTCGACGACGGGCAGCGCGTACTGCACCGCGAAGCGGGCGTAGCGGACGAACCGCTCGGTCTTCGTCGCGCGCCCCTGCTCGAGCTGCCGAAAGGCGCGCTCGAGGTCGCGCTGCTCGCGCAGGCCGGCGCGGATCTCCGCGGCGAAGGTCTCGAGCGCCTGGTCGACGCCCTTCTCCCCCGCGAGCGCGCGCAGCAGCGCGACGTACGTCGGCCACGTGAGCGTGACGATCTCGCGGCTGAACGAGAGGTCGACGGCGAGGCCGCGTCCGTACGCGAAGTTCTGGAGGAGGTCGCGGAGGAACGGGTCGTCCACGACGACGCGCAGCCGCTCGCCGTCGCGCTCGATCGTCCCGCGCCGCGGCCACTGCAGCACGAACGCCGTCAGCTGCTGCTCGCGCGACGGCGCACCCGGCTCGGCCGCCAGGCGCGTCCGCGTCTCCAGCAGAAGAGAGCGCGCGCGGGCCCGCGTGACCGCGAGCTCCTCGGCGACGTCGCCGACTGTGACCGTCCCCTCGCCGATCCGGTCGCGGTAGAGGAGCTCGAACACCTTGAGCTCGATCTCGCGCTTCGCGCGCGAACCGAAGGAGGGGCGCCGCATCCACTCCGCGAACTGCTCGAATCGCGGATCTGTCACAGCCGCCTATTCTGACGACGCGTACGTGTGGTACTGCGACTCGTCGATCAGCACGCGCCGCGGCTTCGAGCCCTCGTAGCCGCTGATGATCCCGCGGCGCTCGAGCATGTCGATCAGCCGGCCGGCACGGGTGTAGCCGACGCGCAGGCGGCGCTGGAGCAGCGAGACCGACGCCGTCTGCGTCTGCACGACGATCTCGATCGCCTTGTCGAGGAGCGGATCGTCGTCCGGGTCGAACTCGCCGTGCGCATCGTCGTCCTCTCCCTCGTCGGCGAAGACCTGCGGCAGCTCGAGGTAGCCCTCGTCGAGCTCCTGCTCGCGCTGCCTGGTCTGCTCGACGACGAGCGCGATCTCCTCCTCCGAGACGTAGGCGCCCTGGACGCGCTGCAGCCGGGAGGTGCCGAGCGGCTTGAAGAGCATGTCGCCCTGGCCGAGCAGCGACTCGGCGCCGCCGGTGTCGAGGATGACGCGCGAGTCCGTCTGTGACGACACCGCGAAGGCGATTCGCGACGGGACGTTCGCCTTGATCATGCCGGTGATCACGTCGACCGACGGGCGTTGCGTCGCGAGCACGAGGTGGATGCCGACGGCGCGCGACTTCTGCGCGAGTCTGATCACCGCGTCCTCCACGGCCTGCGGCGCGACCATCATCAGGTCGGCGAGCTCGTCGATCACGACGAGCAGGTACGGCAGCGTCGGCTCGCCGCGCTGCCGGAACGCGCGGTTCGCCTCGTTGATGTTGCGTGCGCGCACGGTTGCGAGCCGCTCGTAGCGGCGCTCCATCTCGGCCGTGCAGTTGGCGAGCACCGCGCTCGCCTCTTTCGGGCTCGAGACGACCGGCGTCATCAGGTGCGGGATCGACTCGTAGTGGTTGAGCTCGATCCGCTTCGGGTCGATGAGGATCATCCGCACCTCGTCCGGCGTCGCGCGCAGCAGGATCGAGGTGAGCAGCGTGTTGATGCAGCCGGACTTGCCCGAGCCGGTGGTGCCGGCGATCAGCAGGTGCGGCATGCGCGCGAGATCGGTCCATACGGCGGCGCCGCTGATGTCCTTGCCGATCCAGACGCTGAGCGGCGAGGCAGTCGCCGGCAGGTCGTCGAAGACGTCGCCGAGCGTGACGAGGTTCGGGGAGAGGTTCGGAAGCTCGACGCCGACAGCCTGCTTGCCCGGGATCGGCGCGAGGATGCGGATCTCCGTCGTGGCGAGCGCGTACGAGAGATCGTCCTTGAGCGCCGCCACCTTCGAGACCTTCGTGCCGGGTGCGAGCTGCAGCTCGTAGCGCGTGACGCGCGGGCCGGAGATCTGGCCGACGACGTTCGCATCGACACCGAAGTGCGACAGCGTCTGAACGAGCAGGTCGGCGACGCGCGCCGACGTCTCGCGCGTGTCGTCGTCCTTCACCTCGGAGACGCGCAGCACGTTCCGGTCGGGGAGCTCGTACTCGGCGTGCTCGCTCGTCACGTCGTCGAAGATGTGCTCCTCGACCGTCACGAGCGGCTCGGGCTCGGTCGCCAGCAGCGGGGACGGCTGGAGGACGTCCGCGTACGCGCGCTCGGCGTCCACCGGCGGCGCCTTCGGCTTCAGCGGCACTGCCGCGGGAATCGGGTCGTCCCAGGTCTCGAGCGACTCGAAGTCGTCGACGGCCTCGTCGTCGACGCGCTCGCGCCGGCTGCGGACGCGCTGGTGCACCTGGTGGCCCGTGCTGCGGAGGATCGCGCCGAGCGAGGCGCCGGACAAGAGCAGCGCGCCGACGAGCAGCAGCAGGATGCCGAGGATCGTGGAGCCGGTCGCACCGACCGCCACGCCGACGGCGCCGCCGAGCATCTGTCCGAAGTAGCCGCCCTGGTCGCGCCCGAGCGCGATCATCAGGCCGGCGAAGACGATCGCGATCCCGCTCCGAAACGGACGGACGTCGACGAGGGCGCTCCGAACGACCATCAGGCCGCCGACTCCGACGAGTGCGACCGGCAGCAGGTAGACGCCGCCGCCGATCAGCGCGTGGAAGCCGTCGGCGAGCGCGCCGCCGACGTAGCCCCCGTTCCACCCGAAGTAGACGACGCTCGCGAGGAAGGCGCCGAGCGCGACGAAGCCGAGCCCCCAGAGCTCCGGGTGCCTGAGCTGCGGCCGCCCGAACTTCAGGCGTGCCTTTCTCCTCCGCTTTGCGCGCGGCATGCGCCCTGGTTCGTGGGCGCACGTGCGAACCCTTCAGAAGATCGCGACGGCCATCCCGTAGTACGTCGGCGCCGCGTAGGCGAGCAGCTCTCCCCCGCGCCCGCCGGTCGCGCCCTGGAGGACGAGCAGCTGCCAGAGCGAATCGGCCTTGGCGTCGCCGACGAGCGCCGCGAGCGGCCGGAAATCGCCGGCGGGCACGAGCTCCTGGAACTGCCGGTCGTATTCCGCGGCAGCCGGGTGGAACCCGTACGGGCCGTCTGCGTCGTGCGCATGCCCATGGTCGGCGCTCGCGATCAGGGACTGCCCGCGGAGCAGCTCGCCGAGGCGGATGTGCTCTTCGAGCGGCCGGTCGCGCGCCGGTGCGATCACCACGGTCCGCCGCGCGCGGACGTAGCGGAGCGGCACCTCCGTCCCCCAGTCGAGCGGGAGCTCCGCCTCGAGCGGGTCGTTGCCGCCGTAGGACACGCCGACGACCGGGAGCCCGGCGGCGCGGATCTCGTCGACGAGCCGCAGCGCGAGCTCGCGATCCACCTCGTGCTCGCCGACGCGGCCGGAGACGGACACGGCGAAGTGGCCCTCGACATGGACGTTGTGCGGCGTTACGACGACGACGGTGCTCTCGTCGTCGTAGCGGCGGCCGAGCTCCTCCATCGCGGCCAGCAGCTCGGGGGTGCTCTCGACGTCGCCGTGCGGGGCGATCGCGATCACGCGAGCGAGCCGATCCGGTCGACGAGCAGCTCGAGGAAGCGGTCGGCGTCGACGTCGATCCCGGCGTGCGCGTTGCGCGGCAGGTCGGTGACGAGCCAGCGGTCGACGACGGTCCGGCCGTCGCAGAACTGCGACTCGGTCTCGATCGAGATGTTGCACTCGAGCGTCGTCACCAGCGTCGGGTCGATGACGTGCGCGACCGCCATCGCGTCGTGGATCGGCGCACCGTCGAAGCGGTAGCGCCGGCGGTGGAACTCGAGGAAGAAGTCCGCGAGCTCGGCGACCGCCTTGCCTGCCTTGCCCGCGCCGCGCAGCCGTTCCGCGTGGCTGCTGTCGAACAGCGCCTTGTGCGTGATGTCGAGCCCGATCATCGTCACGTCGATCCCGCTCTCGAAGACGGCCCGCGCCGCCTCCGGATCGACGTACGCGTTGAACTCCGCCGCCGGGGTGACGTTTCCCTCGGCGATCGCGCCGCCCATCCACACGATTCGCTCGGTCGCCTGCGGATGCCTCTCGAGGAGGCGCGCGACGTTCGTCAGCGGCCCGGTCGGCACGAGCACGACGCCGGGCTCGAGCCAGTCCGCGAGCAGATCGACGACGTCGCCGTCGACGGTCTTCGTCGTCGGCTCGGGCAGGTCGGGCCCGTCGAGGCCGCTCTCTCCGTGGACGTTCGCGGCGGTCCGCAGCGGGCGGCGCAGCGGCGCGTCGGCTCCGGCGACGACCGGGATGTCCGTGCGGTCGGCGAGCTCGAGCACCTTGAGCGCATTGCGCGTCGTCTTGTCGAGCGTCTGGTTGCCGGCGACGGTGGTGATCCCGCGCAGCTCGACCTCCGGCGAGGCGAGCGCGAGCAGGATCGCGATCGCGTCGTCGTGGCCCGGGTCGCAATCGATGACGATCGGCGTTGTCACAGGAGCTCGTCGACCTCCTCGGCAGTCGGCAGGGACGTTTGGGCGCCGAAGCGCGACGCGGCGAGGGCGCCGGCGATACAGGCGCGGCGGAGTGCCTCCTCGCGCTCGCGCCCCTCGAGCAGCGAGACCACGAAGCACGCGGTGAAGGCGTCGCCGGCGGCGGTGCCGTCCACCGCCTGCACGGGCGGCGGGGTCGCGCGCGCGACCTCCCGGCCGGCGTCGAGCAGCACGGCGCCCTCGGGGCCGTGCGTGACGGCGATCAGGCCGTCCTTGTTCGGCAGCGTCTCGAACTCGTACCGGTTGACGACGGTCACGTCCGCGGCCGGGGCGCCGTTGCGCGCAGGTGCCGCGTTCAGGAAGAAGTCCGAGGGCGCGTTGTCCCCCACCCACTCCGCCGTCGCAATCGGGATCTCGAGCTGGCAGAGGACCGCTGCGTCGTCGGGCAGGTGCACGTCCTCCGGCCGGAGCTGCACGTTCGTCCCGGGCGCGACGACGATCGTGTTCTCACCGTGCGCGTCCACGACGATGAGCGCGACGCCGGTCGGACCGTCCTTCGTGACGAGCTGGAGGCTGACGTTCGCTTCGTGCAGTCCTGCGAGCGCGAGCCCCGCGAACGAGTCGTCGCCGACCGCCGCGATCAGCGTCACGTCCGCTCCGAGCTTCGCGGCCGCGACGGCCTGGTTCGCGCCCTTGCCGCCGGGCACCTGCGTGAAGCTGGCGTCGCTGACCGTCTCCCCCGGCCGCGGCAGCCGGTCGGTCTTCGCGACGAGGTCGAGGTTGATCGAGCCGACGACGGTCAGGGCGGGCACGCGTGCGAGCCTATCCTGAGGCGTGAGGCCGTCCGCTCGGGCAACACGGGGATGGCGTCTCGGAGAAGGTCGCCGCCGACGAGGAGATCCGTGGGACGCAGATTCGGCTCGGCCTCGGCGGCGCTCACCTGCTTCCGTCTTGTTGAATGGACGAGCGCACCCGCCGGATCGGCGAGAACGAGTCCCTCTACCGCTCGATCAACGAGAAGATCGAAAGCCTCAACGAGACCTTCGGCGTCGTCACGCCGTCATCTGCGAGTGCGGCAGGCTCGAGTGCAGCGAGCAGATCGAGCTCGACATCCCCACGTACGAGCACGTGCGGGCGGACCCCACCCACTTCGTGGTGCTGCCGGGCCACGAGCTGCTCGACGTCGAGACGGTCATCGAGCGGCACGACACCTTCAACGTCGTCCGCAAGGACCCCGGCGGGCCGGCCGAGGTCGCGCGAGGGCTGGCGTAGTCAGTCGTTCGACTTCGGCGTGTGGAAGACGGCCTCGACGTTGTTGCCGTCCGGGTCGAGGACGAACGCCGCGACGTAGCGGCCGCTGTACTCCGGCCGGACACCCGGCGGCCCGTTGTCGGTGCCGCCGTTGCTCGTGGCCGCGGCGTGCCAGCGTTCGACCGAGTCGGCGTCGGGGGCGATGAACGCGAAGTGCGCTCCGGTGGTCACGCGGTCCTTCCCCGGCTCGCTGCCGACCGAGTGCAGGCTGAAGTCGTCGTTCTTGTCGCGACCGAAGAGGACGTACGCGTCGCCGCGGAACTCCCCCTCGCCGAGCACGGAGAAGCCGAGCTCGGTCAGCGCCGCCTCGTACATGCGGCGGCTCGCTGCAAGATCGCTGACGCGGATCCCGACGTGGTCGACGACGCCGCTCATGGATTTTCGAGCCTACCGATCACGACGACTGCGTCTCATGAGATGATCGGCGGCGGTCGACGAGCGACGAAACGGAGCTTGCCGGTGCGTGCGCAGAGCGACGATGTCTGATCCAATCGCCGAGATCATCGGGGACTACCGGGCCTTCGCGGCGATGCAGCGCGACCGTCTTGTTGCCCGCGGCATCGACATCGCGCCCTATCCTCTCAGCCACCTTGCCGTCCGCGTCGCCGATTGGGATCTGTACGTCAACCAGCGAACGCTCCTCGAGCGCCATGCGACGGCGAACCGCGAGAACCGCTGGAACGGGCGTCCGATCTCCCTGATCGTGCTCGCCG